>JASLPZ010000170.1:0-14687 GCA_030744725.1 Pirellulaceae bacterium | reverse complement strand
ATCGATAGTGAGTATGTGCGCCTGGGGACGTGCAATTTGTTTATGTTTTGCGAACCGCTGCGTGGTTGGCGGCACGTCCGCGTCACCGACCGCCGGACGAAGGTGGACTGGGCATACGCGTTGCAAGATTTCTTGCAGGAGTTTTACGCCGACGCGGAAAAGATCGTATTAGTGATGGACAACCTCAACACCCATTCTCCGGGCTCGTTCTACGAAGCGTTTGAAGCGCAAATCGCCCGCGAGTTGACCGAGCGTCTGGAGATTCACTACACGCCGAAACACGGCAGTTGGTTGGACATTGCCGAATGTGAATTCAGCGTTTTGCAGCGTCAGTGCTTGGATCGTCGTATTGAGAGTGCGGCACTGCTTGGTCGAGAAGTCAATGCATGGCAGGAATCTCGCAATGCGATCGACAGCAAGATCAATTGGCAATTCACCACCGACAAAGCTCGGACGAAGTTACGTCGCCTCTACCCGGAATATCTCCGGCGGGACAGCGACCAACCTTCGCCGGTGCCAACCAAGGTCCACAACTAGTAAACTCAGCATTGACAAGCCACTAGGGTAGCCCACGTTCGGTATTAAAGTGATTGTCGAGGCTAGTAGGCCGAGTTACAAACAGGAATCAGTCGTCTCAGCTTTGTACAATGAGCTGTAGCCTGAGGCACTCGGTGTTGTCGCCCTCGGCGTTTTACTGGCAACGAAACTGGCAGATTACCACGGTATCTTCGTCACCAGAACACGCTCGCCGGCGTGATGGCGTGCTCCGCCGCGGCTGCCGGCCGTTTCCGTCGGTCAGCGTTTTAGCTACCGTGATGGGACCAGATGGAGACACAATGTGGCTCCAGATCGGGCATAATGTATGAACGAAACAACTGCCTGCCGTATTCGCTACTCTTTGATAGGAAACACTGTTGTGCCTGCACATTTGCGGCGTGAGTCAAGTACGGTCGCTGCAGTGATGCTCATCTCGCTCATCATTGGGGCTCCCATCTCAGCATCAGCTCAGCACCGGACCTTCGTAGGAAGTAGTCGTTTGAGCCTGGGAACGGAAACAAACCTCTCTGCGTCCGTGCGAGCTGGGGATTTGGATCGGGACGGCGACATGGACCTCGTCGTGGCGAACGGTCGCCATTGGCCTCAACAGAACTACGTGCTGCTCAATGACGGTCGAGCGCGATTCAGCGTGATGCGGCCGCTGGGAGTCGATCGCGCGACGAGCTACGCTTGCGAACTCGCTGATTTGGATGGTGACGGTGACTTAGATGTTGTGACGGGCAATGCGATGGCAGTGTGCAATATTTTCCTGAACGACGGCTCCGCGAACTTTACGAAACATCCGAGTTTGGACCAGATAACAAGCGTCCGCAGCCTGACGCTGGCAGACATTGATCAAGACGATGACATTGATATCCTGGTTACGAGCCGTGGACGCGCGAACATCATCTACCTAAACGACGGCTCCGCTGGCTTTCCAGAAAGGACGTCTTTCGGAACCAGTCAGGATTCCACGCTCGACGTGGCCGTTGTAGACATCAACCTCGACGACAGGCCGGACCTACTTCTCGCGAACCGCGATGATCAAGAGAACGTGTTGTTGCTCAATACTGGAAAGACGGAGTTCACAAAGACACCGTTCGGGACCAAAGCGAGAAACAGCCGCGCCGTTGTCATCGCGGACCTTAATGCAGACGGCAAGCCGGACTGCGCAGTGGGCAACATCGGCTCTGAAAACTGTGTCTACTTCGGTGATGGCTCCGGCGTGTTGCACGACGAAGTCAGATTTGGGCAAGCCGCCTCTCAGACATACTCATTGGCGGCTAGCGACATGGACAATGACGGTGACATCGACCTGGTCGCTGCCAATGTGCAAGGTCGCAATGCGGTTTACTTCGACGGAGGTGACGGGCAACAATTCCAAGAGCTCCTTTTCGGTGATCCAAACTCGGCGTCCTACGGCGTTTGCATCGCCGACTTCGATGGCGACCAGTTTGATGACATCGCGGTTGCGAACTCGAATTCGCAGAATCATATCTTCTTGAATCGTCCGGCTCGATCTGGGCGGAGAGCAAATCGAGAGAACTTTTCGCTGGTCAAATCTCCGGAGGCAAAACCGAGCACTACCGCGCAGACAGGGACTCGACAACGTTCCAGCGGTCGCAATTGGCCAGCGTTTCGAGGAACAGGAGCTCGTGGAATCAGTGACGGGTTCCCGCTGCGATCGACGTGGAATGCCGATCCAGAAAAGGAAAACCCGATCGGTGTGCTCTGGCGGAGGCCCGTCCCGGGACTTGGACATTCGAGCCCCATCGTTGTCGACAACAAGATCTGGCTCGCCACCGCGGTTGCGGCTGCCGGCGAGGCGCCGTTGAAAGTTGGCAGAGGCGGAGCACCCGATGCTGCCGACGACAACGGTGAGCAATCGTGGACGATCCTGTGCTTTGACAAGCGGTCCGGTAAAGAGTTATGGAGCAGGACTGTACACCAAGGAAAGCCACGTGCAACTAGGCACGCCAAAGCGACTCATGCAAACACGACGGTGACCGTGGATGGCAACTACTTAGTCGCATTTTTTGGCTCCGAAGGACTGTACTGCTATGACTTGGCAGGCGAACTGAAGTGGAAACGTGACCTCGGTGTGGTCAACATTAGCAAGTACGGAATTGGCTGGGGTTATGCCAGTTCACCCGCCGTTCATAACGGACGTATCGTATTGGTCTGCGATGACCCGCAGGACCCTTACTTGGTCGCCTTGAGTTTGCTGGACGGCGAGGAACTCTGGCGAGTATCCAGAAAGGGCGACAGCGACCGTAGCTGGGGTACGCCCCTGATCCATCAAAGCAAGAATCCGGGGGTGACGCAGGTTGTGGTCAATGGATGGCCGTCCGTAGTCTCCTATGACTTCACCGACGGAAGAGAGCTATGGCGTATTCGAGGCGGAGGTGACAATCCAGTTCCAACACCTTTTGTAGCCAACGAACACATTTACATCACCAGAGCCCATGGCACTCAATCGCCGATTTACGTCGTTAATCCAGCGGCGCGGGGCGATCTAACAGCAAAACTTGACGGGGCTCCAAACGAGACGTTCTTGTGGAACGTGCTGCGTGGCGGATCCTATATGTCGACACCTGTTGTCTACGGGGACTATCTGTACGTCGGCAACAGCAACGGAGTCCTGCGCTGCTTTCACGCTCATACCGGGCAAAAGATTTATGAAAAGCGTTTGGAAGGTGGGGCCGGAATGATCGCATCGCTGGTGGCTGGTGACAACAAGATTTATTGTGCTTCCGAAAACGGCAAAGTGTATGTCGTTCCAGCGGGCTCCGAGTTCCGACTGATGGCAACCAACTCGATGGGTGCTCCCTGCTTCGCGACTCCAGCAATCTCCGAGGGCGTAATCTTCGTTCGCACCACCCAAGAGCTTATTGCGATCAAGTGATAGCTTCAGTGGTGCGCACCCACGTACGCGCCGCCGCCAGGATTTGACGCAATCAAAACTGCGGCACGTGTTGTCGTCCTTGCCTATCAGTTTAAGAACTAGAACAACAAGACCGCCACGAGAGCTGAAGATCATGTCCAGTTCCCAATTCGTCGCGCCGCCGAAGCTTGCCGAATTCACCGATCAGGAACGCATCGAACTTGCGCGTTCATTTTATGCCGAGATCCGACGTCGACGCACGCTACGGGAATTTTCACCGGATCCGGTTCCCCGTGAAGTCATCGAACAGTGTGTGCTCGCTGCCGGAACAGCTCCGAATGGTGCGAATTTGCAGCCCTGGCATTTTTGCGTCGTTTCGGATCCGGAAATCAAAAAACAGATTCGCCATGGAGCTGAGCAGGAAGAACATGAATTCTACAACGGACGTGCACCACAAAGCTGGCTGGATGCACTCGCTGCGTTGGGCACGGACGAACACAAACCCTTTCTTGAGATCGCTCCTTACCTGATCGTCATCTTTGCCGAAGCCCATCGAATCGACAGCAATGGCGAAATTCAAAAGAACTACTATGTTTCAGAATCGGTAGGGATAGCGACTGGGTTTCTAATCAATGCGTTGCACAGCTGTGGCCTGGCGACGCTGACTCACACTCCAAGCCCCATGAAATTCCTCAATAAGATTCTGCAACGGCCTGATAACGAGCGACCGTATTTGATCCTCGTTGTCGGACTTCCTGCCGAAGGTGCAACCGTTCCGGGAATCACCAAACGGACACTTGAAGATGTGGCGAGTTTCGTTTGAACCGTTAACCGCTGGAGACGTGCGATGTTGATACGAGTCATTCCCTGGTTGTTGGTCGCCATGATCGCATGCAGCAGCGTTCAGGCCCAGCAGCTGCCGTCCCAGCAGCTGCCCTCCGTCGAGAAGTTGATAGCGGATCACGATGCCAATGGCGATGGCAAGTTGGACGCGAACGAGGTCAAAGGATCAACTTTTGCGCGGCAGTTTTCACGTTGGGACGTGGATGCCGATGGCTTTGTGAAGGCCGCGGACATCATCAAGTTTCGAGCGCGGTTTGGTATCGCGGCGGACGGTTCACGAATTGGCGCTACGCCAGTTCCTCGAAGAGTTCCTGCTGTTCGAAAGTCTCCAACGCCGCCCGCAGCTGAAATGTTGCCCGTGCCAGCGGTGGACGATTTGAAACGTGCTGATTCGGGCACACGGCTGACTCGTTCGGAACGGAAAAATTCAGCGTACGTGCTCAAGACGGCGCCACATCTCGCCAATGGTGACCGCTACGTCGTTCTCACTGATCACAACGAGCGAGCGTTTCTTGGTCCATTGCATCGGTTGGTGAAACATTACGGCGGCACGCTCCTCAAAGTAGAAAGTCTGGCAACTTTGCATCTCGATCGCAGCCGTGCCAAAGCTCTCTTGGTCGAGCTCCAGTCGACGAATCCGGAATTCGTGGCCATCGCTCCACGCATTGAATCTTTGCGCGAGAATATGTTGCTGCACGTGTGGGAGCTATTGGCTCAGATTGACGAAGACCCTCAACTCGATGCCTACCCTGGGATTCTAGTTGCATCCACGGCGAATGGACTTGCCCGTTTAGTCGATCAGTCGATCGATTATCGGCCGCGACCCAAGGAGTCGTTGCTGCCCATGGCGATCAGCCAAGTCCCCTCTCGAACGGAATTGCGTTCGTTGCAGAAGGCGGCCATTCTCAGGCGACAGTTTGAGAGTCTTGGTTTGCAGACTCCGATTGTTGCTGTCTATACGGCTCGAGCGACCGGCGCCCCACAGTTGGACGGCGAGCCCGTGTGGAACCTTGCGACGACCACCAGCGAACGTTTCGTTAAATCGTTCCCTGACGAAATTGGCGGTACGCTCCGGTCATCGAATCTGGTGATCATGCACGGGCACGGAAGTCCTGGGATGTCATGTAGTCTCAGCCTGTCGGCAATCCCCAAGGACTGTGGCGGCAAATTGTTGTTGACGGGGTCGTGTTTCTCGGCATCACCGCAAGTGTCAGACTTGGCAGAATTACGAGAGGCTCCGGGTGGCTATGCCATCACCGCTGAAGACGCATTTGTGCTTCGCGCGATCGACTCGGGCGCCGTTTCCACGTTTGGACACATGCGCTTCAGCAAGGGCTTTCCTCATCTCTACCCAGTATTAGAATCGTGGATGCGTGGCGAAACGATTGGCCAGTCGTATCAGCAATTGATCAACGGATTGATTGAGAAGAATCATTTCGACTCGCGCGCCCTGGTGATGGAGGCTGCGACGATTGAGAAGAAACGACCAACACAGAATGTGTTGCTGTACGTCCTCATCGGAGACCCGGCTCTTCAGCCCCTGGTACAACTGATCGATTGATCAGCTCAACACATGAACACCCGAAAGCCAAGTGCATGCAATTTATCTACTCTGTTGGACTGTTGGCGTTTGTCGCATTGGCGACTGGCTGCAATCCAAACTCGTCTGGAGATTCGCCGAAGATGCCATTGCCGCTCGGTACGGTCGATTCTCCAGAGTTTCCTGTCGAATCCCGTTCATCAGCCCCGTATGTCGTTGTGCTGGGGGTCGCCCAAGACGCGGGCTATCCTCAAGCGGGATGCCAAAGGGATTGCTGCCGCCGCGTGTGGAGGGATCCTTCGCTGCGTGGATACGCGGCATGTCTGGCCATTATCGATCCCGTCAGTCAACAGCGATGGATGCTTGAGTGCACGCCCGACTTTAGAGAACAGCTTCAATTGCTAGACCGACTTGCACCAGTCAAGTCCGAATCAGGAACGTCAGATCTGAATGGGATCTTGCTGACGCACGCGCACATCGGTCACTACTCCGGCTTGATCCATCTTGGACACGAGGCGATGGGTGCTTCTGGGATCCCCGTTTACGCCATGCCGCGGATGATTGAGTTTTTGCGTACGTCGGGACCATGGAGTCAACTCGTTGCCTTCCGGAACATCGAGTTGCGATCACTCGCCGATCAACAGACGATTGTGCTGAACGATCGGATCCGCATCACTCCGCTGCTTGTACCGCATCGAGACGAGTTTTCGGAAACCGTCGGGTTTCGCATTGAAGGACCGCAGCACTCGGTTCTGTTTCTGCCGGATATCGACAAGTGGGATCGTTGGAATGTGCGGGTCGAAGACGTTTTGGGAACTGTTGATCGCGCGTATGTTGATGGAACCTTTTTCGCCGATGGCGAGTTGCCACACCGCTCGATGGATCAGATCCCTCACCCATTCATCGTCGAATCGATCGCACGATTTGCACCACTTTCGACGTCCGAATGCGACAAGATCCGCTTCCTTCATTTCAATCACACCAATCCAGCTCATGATCCTAATAGTGACGCCGTGAGAACGATTCGCGCCGCGGGGCACGACATCGCTCGACGAGGCGAAATGTTTTCTCTGTGATAGACCAACTCGGCTGTGGGCCAATTCAAAAGCCGCCCCTGAAAACACCAGTGATCGTCTGAGCCAACGAGCGGTAGATGCACCGGAGTTGTCGTCATTCCTGAAAGAGTTTGTCAAGCGGGAGCGGTTTCCATTTGGGTTTTTTCGTACGGGTAGCGCTTTGCGTAATCGCCTGTTTTGTGATGATCGTTGTTGTGGGACATGGGTTAACGGTTTATTGGTGTGATTCGTTTCGGTCGTCGTTGCGGCGGGAAGTTGCGATCGTTCTTTTCAAGGCGCGATTGCTCCCAAAACATTCCTTCGCAAGGTACCGCTCACGGACGCCGTGAGCGACTCTGCCTGGTCGTGGCAGATGCTGATTTATCTGAGTGCAAATTCCTCCCGAAGGCCACTCCAATCATGAGCTCGTGCAGTTGACGGAAACTTGGCTCTGCCACCGCATCCAATGACGACATCGAGTTGGCCCAAACGGGAGGGATCTCAATCCGCTTTTGCGGATCGGATCGAACAACCTTACCGAATCTTGGTCTATGGTGTCTCCTTTTGTTCGTTTCATGTTCATGATCGAGGTAGGCTTCGTCGTCCTGTCATCCGTCGGGGCTCACCTCCGGGCGAAGCGCATGGCTCCGGCGGATGACAGGACGACGAAGCCGGACCATCAGGTGGTCGCTTCCATGGTTAATTTGTCGCCATCGACAGGCTTTGTTGTTCCGATTCCTGAGGGGCTCCGTGGTTCCCGTCGTTTGGCGAGAACGCTCGACACGCCGCATACGTTTTTCGTTGTTTCAACATGTGCCACATGATCGTGGCGAGCTTTCTCATCACGGCCACTCGGGCGATCTTGGCGCCCCGTCTGCGCTTAATTCGTTTGAACCATTCCCGCAGCCGGGCGTCCTTTCGCAACACTTTATGAGTCATTTGTGCCAGCAGCCATCTGGCCATGTTGCTGCCAGCCTTCGTGATGCTTCCGAGGCGTTGAGTCTTTTCACCGCTATTGCGGCAACCGGGAGTCAGGCCCCAGTAGTTGGCGAGGCTGTGAGAACGAGGAAAGCGTTCAATTCTGCCGATGCGCACGCTAACGACGTTGCCGTAAAGGCAGCCACACCCGGGATCGTCGAAAGGAGCATGGCGTCATCGCTGCCGCCGCATCGCAGAGCGATCGCCTTCTCGAGATCCTCCATGCGCTGCTGGACTTGTTTCACGTCCGCAAGCAAGTGGTCCATTTCCAGCCGGTCAATCTCGGGTAAGACCAGCGTCTTCAACCAGGCGATGGCCGTGAGCGTAGGAAATCGCTTCGTGGGCATTTCCCACTGCAGGTTGTGACGTCGGAGAATCTGTCTGACTTTGTTGACCAGACGTGTCCGAGCCTTGCCGGCGTCCTTGCGGAGCGTCGTCAGACGCCGGTTCTCTTGGTCGGTCGTGGTGGCGATGTCGATTTGCCGCAAGCCGCGGACCGGCTGACCCTGTAAGAGGCGAGCGCGGTTGACCCACAACAGTTCGCTCAGCGCGGCTGCGTCGCGTCGATCCGTCTTGCGCTTCTTCCGATCTTCGGGTTGAATCAAGATCACTTTCTGGCAGCGGTAGTCGTAAAGCATGCGGATTAGCCAATCGTTAAAGCCGCAGACTTCCAGGACGGCCACGAACGATTCGTCGTTGCCTAGTCGCTCGCGAGTGAGCTGCTGGAAGAATGCATGGATCCTCTCGGGCTGCGTCGACACCTGCCGAGCCAGTCGGACATCGCCGTTTTCGTCGCGCAGTGAGATGGTGAGTTGACGTGCATGTTGATCAATACCTAAAAAACAGCATGGTCGTTCTCCTGTCGTGGGAAAGAGTGAAACGCTTCCCAAACATGCGATACGGAGAACCGCACTAATTGAACAAAATCGACTCTTTCATAGATATCATGAGCGCGCCAGGACATCCACCAAACTGCTTCGGTGACGGCCCACCGAGGCCGCGAAATCTATTGTCGGAATTGGCCTCGGTCGCGAGACCGACGCTGTTTCGGGATTTGAGAAAACGCCACCGGTCTTTTCGACCGAGGAGCGCAAGAGAAAGACGGTAGACTGCTTCGGGGTTGATGACCGAAGTAGGTTAAAGCGCGTGTCCTGGTTCACGTTCGCGCGATCTCTTTGCGCCATCGATCAGATGACACCAGTCGGGGCGGCGTCTCAGCCATGAACGCCCTGAACTGCCAGCGGGCGTGGACACCGACGCGCCGAACGGAGAATGTCCAAAGACGCATTGCGCGCCGTTATCGATGTGACCGACAAAGTTTTCGCTGCCGTGCAGAAGGCCTCGCGGCGACGTGATTTCAGCAAGCCCAATCTCGTTTCTCCCTGACTGCGCATCTTCACGGCCGGCTAGGACCACGTGTCACCCCTCCGACAGGCTGTCGTGCAGATCCGATTCGGGAAGCAAAACAAGAATCCAAAGCGTCAAATCACCTAACTGAAATGGCTTTGCTGCTCCCCACCAGGTTGAGCGCTCAGTTTGAAAACTCTGGATTTGTGTTCCTTCTTCCGCCCCGAATGAGAAGGCCTTTGTGGAGTCAATTGCATAAGGCTGGCCAAGCTCCGAGAGAGGCTTCAAGAAGATCCCCTTCCACTGCTCCGGCGTCGTCAAGCTGCGATCGCTGGGTAGGCCAACCAACTTGGCATCCGCAGTAAGAACAAACACCTTTCCATGCGGAGTTGGGTGCTTCTGGCTGGTGAACCGTGTAATGTCCTCCAGAAGCACATCGAACGCGACGACCGTTGTAACAGCGTCGCCTTCTGCGGGGGGCAATGCTGTAGAAGCCGTAATACCCAAGTCCTTCGTGGTGAAGAAGACGTATGGCTCGGTCCAGTGGATTCGGTCCCTCGTGTCCTCACCACCGATGTCGCTCTTGGCGATGGCTCCCTGAAACCACGGTCGAATGCGAGGGTCATAATCGAGTCGCTCCGTTCGACGTTCCAGGTTGTCTTGATCATTCGTCCATTCCAGCCACGTTACCTGATCCTGCCACTGATCACGTCTCGTCTGCCGGCATTTCCATTGGCGATCGATTGTGCCGTCGTGTTGTTGCGAAACGCAGAGCAGCATATGTTCGCGACCGCGATCATCCGAGATCATCAGCGATGAGATTTGAGGATAGTGTTCGATCAGGGGGATCAGGAGCTGGTTCACCTGGTCTGGCTGCTCAGCATTGATTACGCCGCCGCGCGTCCAATCACCAGTGATGAGTAGCTCTTGTTCGACTGGTTGAAAAAACAGTCTCAGCCACTCATCCGTTTCATCCAGCGTCTTACTCAAGACCATTTCCGAGAGCACTTCCACGGTTCGTTGCTGCTGCTCGAAGCGACGCTGTTCTGCTCGCGCACGATTCAGGAGCGTTGTGGCCGTGATGACGCCAAGAAGCACAGCAGCGCAAAGTCCGGCAGCAAGGGTGGCTGAAAGTGGGTTGCGACGACACCATCGCCAAATGTGTTCCCAACGACCGATTGGCCGCGACCGAATTGGTTCACCGCGCTCGAAACGCTCCAATTCTTCGACCAACGCGTCTGCTGAGCCGAAGCGGCGCGAGATATCCTTCTGCAAGCACTTCAAACAGATTGTTTCCAAATCGCGCGGAATGCGCGGATTGATGCGCCGGGGTGGAACGGGCTCCTGATCAACGACTTGCTTGAGAATCTCCATCACGGTCGGCGCCTGAAATGGTGGATGACCCGTCAACAGCTTGTAAAGGATTGCACCCAGCGCATAGATGTCCACGGCTGGGCCAATCAGTGAAGTTTTGCCAGCAGCTTGCTCTGGGGGCATGTAGAAAACCGATCCCATGATCGTGCCGTCCTGGGTCAACTCATCATCGGCGTCTATCAGTTTCGCCAATCCAAAATCGGTGATTCGTGGTTGACCATCGTGATCGATGAGTACATTGGCCGGCTTTAGATCACGGTGGACAACGCCGCGTCGGTGTGCGTATGCGACCGCTTCAGCGACTTTGGTAGTCACTTCTGCGGCCTCAGTGGGCGGCAGCGCGTTCTCACCGGCTCTTTCCGCAAGGCTCGGCCCATCGACAAAGGCCATCGAAAAATAGTGTGTGCCGGAATGCTCGCCAAACTCATACACCGGCACGATGCCAGGATGATCAAGATTTGCGGCTGCCTCGGCCTCGACCAAAAACCGCTTAACGTCCTGCTCGGACGCAAGTTGGCCGCGCAAGATCATCTTGACGGCCACGATGCGCTTTAGCCGAGTCTGTTGGGCCTTGTATATGACTCCCATTCCACCGCGAGCAATTTCTTCGAGCAATTCATAATCGCCGAAGTAGTGAATCCGTTCTCGCTCATCATCGGCAAGCGTCTCAGCGTCGGTCTTCGGGTCGGCCGGGGGTGTGCTCATTGCCGGCGTTGTTTGAGCGAACGCTTCTTCGCCGAGAACTTGGGGCGGCTCGTGCTCGTGCGCAGGTCCTGACCTGAGCGTTCGGTCTATCGCGTCTGCCTTGGTCTCGTCCGTTTTCGGCTGTTCCGCATCATTCACGAAGTGGTTCCTGTTGGAGAATCATCCTGTTTCGTGAGGCGCGTCCACTGAAGTCGACAAAGTACAGGATACCGTAGCGGTTCGGACCGACAAGCCGAAGCAGCGTAGCAGCCTGCCGTATTTGAACTGGTCCAGGTGACCGGTTGTGTCTTGAAATTGCAACTGCTTGCTTGGGGCAGAATTACCACCGTAACTCGCCCACGCTGCTAACGCGGTCGGTCGATGTGACAGGCTGCACTTCGCAAACCGCGCTAGCGGCCTCGGTCGTGGACACCCCGCTAGAGTTTTTGATTGCGCAAAACTTCGGCTTTCTCTCGGGGCGGCAGCATGTCAGGAGCAAACGGCCGTGTCGTCTCAAGACGGGCCCTCAAAGTCGCTTCAAATGGCATAACCGCCATTCATCGCAAAATGGGCACCACCACGGCATCGCCTACCGATAGTAATTCCGGAGGATTGCGCGCAATTAGCGCGGGAGGGTCCAAGGACCATGGAGGTCATCGTGGTGCGACGATTTCACCGAGCCGTTCAATACTTTGCCAGCTTCATGCTGGTCATGTTGGCGTTTTGCCAATCAACCGCCCATGCGCAGGAAAACATCTCCGTCGAGGAACTGGCACGACAACTCAACGAGACGCAGCGTCGTCTGCAGCAGACCGAGCTCGAACTGAGATCGTTGCGCGATCGCGATGCCCAGCGCCAGCAGTGGGAAGCGTCCGTGCTAGAACGCTTGCCCTCGGTCGATCCCGGTCTGGACACTGTCAGCTACGGTGGCTTCGAAGACGACCCACTCTATGAGGTCGATTTGCAGGACTGCCCAGACTGCGGAAAGTCTGGTCGCAAGGGCAAAGCGCATCTCTGTGACCTCTGTCGCGCGGGTGCACCGTGGGCCAAGAACCACGGATGGTCGATCGTCCCGTTCGGGATGCTGCGTGGCGAATTGATCTATGCGCAGCAAGAGCAAGCGGCAGATGCGGTTATCTTCTTCCTCGGTCCGGAAAACGTCGGAGTGAACGATGACCAGTTCACGGCCCACGGCAAGACATCGATGTTGAACTTCGCCATTACGGGTCCAAGCTTTGGAAGTTGGCAGACCGGCGGAGCGTTCGTGATGAACTTCACTGGTTCCCAGCCCCTACGCAACACCTCCGGCCCGCAAGTGCTCAACGCTTATGGCGAGGTCAAGAATGAAAACTGGCGTTTTGCATTCGGGCGGATGTTCGACTTGTTCAGCCCCATCACGCCAAGTACTGTCAACATGGGGCAGCAACGCGCGGCGGGCAACGTCGGTATCTACCGCGGCGCCATGCAACTGGATCGCTATATCAATGTCAGCGAGGAGGCACGGTGGACGCTGTCTGGCCGAATTTCGCAGCCCGTTGCGAACGACTTCTTGCTGCTGCCGACCGCGCGTGGCCAAGACAACGGCATCCCCAATTTCGAGGGTCGCATCGGCCTCCAGCTCGGTCCCGAAATGGACGGCCGTCGCGCTCTGGAAATCGGATTGAGCGGACTGTGGGGCGAAACGCTGGCGTTCGATCCAGCGCGTTTCGTTTTCGACCCTGCTAACCAGCCTGTCTTCCAGCCCGCTATCTCCAATGTTTCGACGACCGCGGGCGGATGCATTGATTTCCAACTGCATGGAGAGCGAGCCGGATTCAGCGGTGAGTTCTGGATAGCTCAGGCGGCAGGCACGTACTTCGTAGCAGTGCTGCAAACACTCAATCCCGCAACCGGTAGCGGTATCCGTTCGATCGGAGGTTGGGGAGAGATTTACTACAAGCTGAATGATTGCACGACCTGCTACGTTGGCTACGGTAGGTATCCAGCGGCTGCGGCATGGAGATGACACGGTTGCCCGCTTTCATCAATCCCATCGAAATATAGCGAACCGCGTATTTGTTCCGGATTCGCGAAGGCGTTAGGAAGGAGGATTCGACCAGCGTGTTGCCAATCGCAACAAGGCTGTCGCGATTGTACACGTTGTTTACCATTTTACTCCGCAAGGCAAAGTTGGCGTTCTCGTCCTCTGTATGGTCCCGTGGCCGGTGTACCACAATGCCGCGCCCCTTGAGGAAGTCGACGACGTTTTCAATAGAATCGTAGACTTGCTTGTACCACTCAGGATCTGCCTCCTTGAACAGCTTCCCGCCAGCCTTCTTCAACAAGCTCACGGTCTGCGGTCCGGCGAAGTCAAAGATTGGGGCGTATTCTGGTAGGCTAAGATCGTCAACGCGTCCGAAAATAACCTCCTTCAGTTCGCCGTCTTCGCTGAAGCAATTGACTTTGGTGAGCGGTTTGTGGTTCGACACGGCCTTCTCCTGCACCTGAGCGGATGCGATGGGCGTTCCAGCGGCGGCCACCGCCGCTGCGGCGCCGGTGGCCTTCAGAAACTCGCGTCGTGTGGCGATGTATTTCATGGCTCGCGCCGTGTCGGCTGAGGATTGAGGCAAAGGCCAGGACCGTCTCCAAAATGGCCTAAGTCTCGTCGCGATCTAGGACGATTCGATAACGTGCTTTTCCACTTCGCAGATGTTCGATCGCGTCGTTTACGGCGCTCATGGGAAAGTGCTCCGTGACGGGCGCGACCTTGTGTCGACCCGCGAAGTCGAGCATCTTTCGGAGTGTTGTCGGACTCCCGACTTGCGACGAACTGACGGATAATTGCCCAAGCGCCATGGGGATCATGCTCAGTTGCATCGGCGCTGTCACCACACCAACCAAGTGCAAGCGACCGCCGGGTCGGAGCATTCCCAAGTAGGTGTTCCAATCGAGACTGACATTCACCGTCGAGATCAGCAGATCGAAGCGGCCGGTGACCGCCTTGATCGCATCGGGATCACGCGAATTGATCGTTTCGTGCGCCCCAAGTTCGCGAGCTTCGTCCATCTTGCTGGTTGAGGTGAACGCCGTCACGTGACATCCCCACGCTCGGCAGAACTGCAAGGCCAAGTGGCCCAAGCCGCCAATGCCAATCACGCCTACGCTACCGGTAGAAGATACGTCCATGTGCACCAACGGAGTGAACACCGTTACGCCGCCACAGAACAATGGACCTGCCTTCTTCGCATCCAGACCTGCCGGAAGTTTGAGCACGCTTGCGGCATCGGCACGAATTGTGTCGGCGAACCCTCCGTGACGACCAATAATGGTGGGCTGCGCACTCGCACACAGATTGTGGTCACCTCCGAGGCACTGTTCGCAGATCATGCATGTGAACGGCGCTCGAAAATGCTAGCGCTTGGGCGGGGGATTCGCGTGTAATCAAGAGGAGGTAGCGTCCTTGGCT
>JASLPZ010000016.1:0-39030 GCA_030744725.1 Pirellulaceae bacterium | reverse complement strand
AAATCAGTAAAATCAGTAAAATCAGTAAAATCAGCAAAGGTGGCGAGAGCAGCCAGGTCAGCTAAGACGGCCAAGACATCCAAGACATCCAAAGCAACCACGGCAGCGAAAGCAGTGAAAGCGAGCAAGGAAGAAATAACAGTCGATCGCCGCACACCGAGCGACCGACGCGACAGCACGGAACGCCGCTCGAAAAGCGAGCCTGTTGGCGAGGACCGTCGCGATGAAGTACGACGAAAGGTGCCTCGTCGGCGACAGATCGACCCGACGACCTGCGAACGCGACTACTCGGATGCTGAAATCGAGTTCATGCAGGCGATGGATGATTACAAACGTGCCAACGGTCGCATGTTCCCTACGTGCAGTGAAATACTGGAAGTTCTGCAGAAACTAGGATACGACAAGGTAAGTCCAGCGAGTAGCTTGGCCGATGACGAAACCAGCGTCCCGCCCGATGGCAGCCAGGCAACTGACCTCGAAGACGAGGGCCAGGTGGAGGTCATCCTGGAATTGGAACAACCGCCCGCCGACGAGGAAATCTAGGTGTTGTTGCGCCCGATGGCCATCTTGGGCGAAACGCGAGGATTTCAGGGTGTTTGAGGCGGACGTGGCGGTCCGCCTTTCTTTTGCGCCTCTTGTCGCAGAGGCGAGTGGTTGCTAGTATCTGGGGTTTGACGATTACAATCGGCCCACCCGGTTAGCCTCTGACAGACGTTCCGATCGCAAGGACTCATCGACGATGAAGGACGGTATCCACCCCGAATACCAGGAAACGAAGGTAACTTGTGGCTGCGGAAACTCGTTTGTAACCCGCAGCACTCGTCCGGAACTGAGAATTGACATTTGCAATCAGTGTCACCCGTTTTTCACGGGCAAACTGAAATATGTTGATACGGCTGGCCGGATTGAGAAGTTCCAAAGCAAATTCGCGGCTGGGAGCTACGCGAGCTTGCAGGAAAAGAAGAAGAAAAAGGCTCCGAAGCCGGCTGCTGAATCTTAGGCTTCCCTCATCATTGCGGTTGGCGATATGATCGTGGCCGCATTCTACTGAGTTGCGTCGCGTGCGCATCGCCCATGTCGGCGTTTTGAGCCCAGTGCGTCGTGTTCTTTGTTTGTGTTGCCCTGTTTTCCATCATGGGTCTAATCATGCGCAAAATGTTAGAAGAAAAACTGACGCGTTTCGAGGAACTCGAGAATCAGATGTCGGACCCTGAAGTGTTAGGGAACTCCAACCGAATTGCGGCGGTGGCGCGCGAGCACGGATCGCTGGTGCGTCTGGTCAACAAGTATCGCGCCTTCAGAAAGGTTTCATTGGAGATTGGCGAAGTCACCACGATGCTGGAGAGTGACGACGCAGAGGAACGCGAAATGGCGCAGCTCGAAATGGACGAATTGAAGGTCAAGTACGAGCAGTTGTGGGAAGAGCTGCTGGAGATGACGATCGGTGGTGAAGATGCCAATCGGACACGTTGCATCATGGAAATCCGCGCTGGAACGGGCGGCGATGAAGCGGCGCTATTCGCCCGCAATCTCTACGAAATGTACAAGAGGCACGCCGAGCAAAAGGCGTGGAAGGTCGAAGTCTTGGGCACCAGCTTGACCGAGCTGGGTGGACTCAAGGAGGTTTCGCTGGCTTTCGAGGGGGAAGGTGTCTATCGCGAACTGGCGTATGAAAGCGGTGGGCATCGCGTTCAGCGAGTTCCTGAGACGGAAGCCAAAGGGCGAATTCACACCTCGGCGGCGACGGTCGCGGTGATGCCTGAACCTGAAGATGTCGAAGTCGAATTGTCCTTAGAGGATTACCGCATCGACAAGTTTCATGCCAGCGGCCCTGGCGGCCAGCATGTGAACAAGACAGAATCGGCCATTCGTGTGACGCATTACGAAACAGGCATCTGCGTGCAATGCCAGGATGAAAAGAGCCAGCACAAGAACCTTGCCAAGGCGGTTCGCGAATTGAAAGCCCGGCTCTACGATCGGCTTCGCCAGGAAGAAGACAAAAAACGGTCCGATCAACGCAAGACTTTGATTGGTTCAGGGGATCGCAGTCAGCGAATTCGCACATATAACTTTCCGGAGAACCGCATTTCGGATCACCGAATCAACTTTACGCTGTATAAACTCGATCAGGTGTTGGCGGGCAACGTGCAACCGCTGACGGACGCGCTGTTGGAACACGATCGCAACGAATTGCGTGGTTCGATCGAAGAGATCTAATAGCTTTTTCCGCCCACAAGGATGCGTGCAAGAGCCATCATGTCACAGGATGAACCGTGGACCATTGGCCGTCTCTTGAAATGGACGACGGACCGCTTCAAACAAAGCGGTGCGCTCAATCCACGCCTCGATGCCGAAGTGCTTTTGGCGGAAGCTCGCGGATGCGAGCGGATTCAGTTGTATACAGCGTTTGACGAGACGCCCGGCGAAGACGTTCTGAAGCCGTTTCGACAGTTCGTGCGTCGTCGCGTTGCTGGCGAGCCAGTGGCGTACTTGGTTGGACGCCGCGAATTCTACTCGATGTCATTCGAAGTCACGCCGGATGTACTCATTCCGCGCCCGGAAACCGAATTGGTCGTGGTCGAGTTGTTGGACGGTGCCAAGGCCTTGAACGTGTCAGGGCGACCGCTGAGGATTGCGGACGTCGGCACTGGCAGTGGCGTCATCGCCGTTTGCGCCGCGAAGCAGATTCCGAATTGTGAAGTCGTAGCGATTGATGTTAGCGCAGCCAGCTTGGCGGTCGCACAACGCAATGTCGAACTGCATGGTGTGGGCGACCGGGTCAAGCTACTGGAAAGTGATATGTTGAACGACGTGCTACGGAATCCGCTCTTCGATTTCGTTGTCAGCAACCCGCCGTATATATCGGCACCAGAGTACCGTGAATTGGCGGTTGATGTCAGAGGCTACGAACCAAAACTGGCGCTGCTTGGCGGCGAGACTGGCACTGAGTTAATTGAAACTTTGATTCATCAAGCTGCGACCCATCTGCGGGTAGGCGGCTCTCTGATCCTCGAAATCAGCCCCATGGTCGAGGATCGTGTGCGGCAGCTGATCGATGCCGCGGAACCGTTCGAGCCACCCCGTACGGTAGCCGACTTGTCGGGGCTGGCGCGCGTAATCACGGCGCGACGCATCGCGTTGGACCATTTCCCCGGTTGACGCATCTCACTCTGTCACGGCCGCACGTCTCAGCCACGCGATGATCACCGGCGTTTCCGCCTATTCGCACTCCGCGATTTCGATGACCCGCCCTTTTACTTGAATGGGCTCTGTCGCGGCGATCTCCGAATGATGGTCGCGAAGGACACACGTTCGGTTGCGGCCAGCGGCTTTGGCTGAAGCGACAGCTTCTTGGAGCATTCTGTAGAATTCGGCCAAATCCAGCTCGGGGGGGGCAAGCTCCACTAGACCGAGACTTGTCGTGACGTGGAAGGAGTCGCTGCCCACCTCGAACGACGTCGCTTCGATGCATTGTCGAGTTCGCTCGGCCACAACCGACGCATCGTCGAGCGTCGTGTGGCCGAGGAATATCAAGAACGAATGCCCGTTAAAACGTGCCACGCGATCGAAACCACGTTCCACTCGAAGCAGACTCCGCAACAGATCACCAAATGCCGCGATGATAATGTCGCCAGTCTTGTTCCCGAACTTCTCGTTCTTTTGTGAGAAACGGTCGATGTCGACAAGCAGGCAGCACGCTGGTTGTTCGCCTTTCGGGTCGGCATTACGCCATTGTTGGCAGATTACCTCGAATCCGATCCGGTTATAGATTTCCGTGGCACCTTCAATTTGTTGCGACTCGTCGACATCGTCGAGCCGGCCATTCTCGCGTAGGAACGTGGCGAGGAATTTATCGACTCGGTCACGAATCGTATGGAACTCGTGAATCTGCTCAGACAGCTGCCTGCCAATGGCGCCTGAGTTGTTCGTGCTACCTGTCTGCGTTTCCTTCCCATTCACATCACTGATCAAATTCAATGATGTCTCCGTTTGTTGGACATCGAATTGATGATCCTGAAGAAGATCCCGTAGCGACGCTTCGATGTCGTCGTGGGAGGAATCATCGTTGGCGCTGGTCAGCACTTTGGCGAATTCGTCCAGACAGGTGATCCACTCTTGGTGGTGTCCGCGCCAGCTTCCAAGCACCATCGCGACGTGACCAGTTTTCTCGAGTTGGTTTTCCAGCTGTACCAGTTGTTCGCGGAGTGTCGACAGTTCGAGTTTGAAAGTCCAGAGGAGGGCCTCAGTAGCCGATTCGACTTTGATTCGATTCTCTCTGAGCACACGCCGCCAGTTGCTAGGCAGAGACCGCGCCTCGTGTAATGAAGCCTCAGGCTCCTTCGGGGCGAGAGTTGGCGCGGCAGGTCTGGTATCGCCCGGCAATTGAGGTTGTGGGGCCTTGTGGCCGGCCGTCAGCAAGGCCACCAGTCGTGCCGAGGCTTGCTCGGCATAGGCTGTCAGGACGAACCCGAGGCAGAGATTCAATACTCCCAGAATGAAGACGGCCGTAATCACATTGCTAGCCCGTGGAGGGTCTTTCCAGACGCCAGGATCTGTTTTGCGCGTACAAATCCGGTACACGATAGCGTACGTCGTGAATTGAGGCTGGCGGTTTCGGTGAGGACCGCGATTGCACCCAGCGATGTCCGCTCTCGCGGATTAAGCGGATTCGTCCTGATAGACCGGTGATTCCTGCGCAAGTCCGTCCAACATCGCTTGGAGGTCGTGATCCAGTCGATCCATGATTGGGTCGGTTTCCGCCGTCCGATCCCGTTGCGGGCTGACTTCGATCGCCTCGCCGACCTGCATGACGGCGTGAAGCGAGCCGTGGACACGTGCCTTGTCAGTTAGATCTTCCTCGAAACGCTCGATCGTCTCCAACAGCCGATCGACTGTGGGCGTGGACAGATAATCAGGTGGATAGCACGAGACCTGTTGTGCCAGATAGATTGCTGCCAGCTGTTTCCATCGTCTCTGTCGCTCGGGCTCGTCAATCGTGCCTTGAACCATTTCGGGGAGAATTTTCATCCGTAGGTTCTTGACGCGTGGAACCACCGCATCTGTTTGGCGTTCCCCCAGCCACTCTTCTTCCAAAGGTCCTAGGAGGCGATTGATCAAGCCCTCCAAGCGAACCACGAATGTGCCACCTTGTTCGCGACCAAAGTACTCGAGTTCTTTCAGGCAGAGTAGCGCCCGCCCCACTTTCGTGATGCGGTTCAACAGGGATACATGCTCTTGCGGTTGCCACGAAAGGCGATGCTCAATGTCGCTCAAGACGTCATCGACGGCGTTCTCGAGATCGCCTTGAAATAAGTATTTTATGGCCACTGGATGAATAACGACTTTTCTTGTGTCACCACGTTTCTTGCGGCGTTTGGCTGCGGTGCGGGCGATAAACGCGACGCCGTCCAGCATCGCCTGAAGTCGATCATTAGTTCGGCTCACGGCGCCTTCAGGAAACACGACCAACGGCCGCTCGCCCGTCTCGAGGATTTCAATTGCAGTGTTAATCGCCTGCCGATCAACGCCCTCACGGTTCACGCTGAAGGCGCCCATCTTGTGAATGGCAAAAGAGGTAAACCAGTCCTGGTTGAAAAGATGCCAACTGGCCATCGCAAAGACATGTGTATTCACCTTTTTGGCCAATTGGCCAATGATGATCGGATCGCCCGCGCGCGCGTGGTTTGGCGTCAGCATAATCCCGTGGCCGGCTTCCAAGGATGTGGCCAGGCGCTGCTCATCGCGAACTTCGCAGCTCACGATGCCCCCCGTGCGACGCAAATACGGCCAATAGAGTTCAAAGGCTTGGATGAAGTTGGGCCACCAGTTGCCTCGATGCGGTGGCCGGAACTTGTAGGGCTTTTCGATAACGATGTTCTGCATACGGCCAAACTCGCCAATTCCCAAACTCGCCAATTCATCGTCGCGGCGTGGAGAAGCCGCGTTGTTTCAATTCGTTCCGCGGCAGTTGCTTTCAACCGTCAAGTCACTCCCAAACCGAATAATCATTGCAATGCTCGCAGGCCTGAACTTGACTGTTGGAGGCTGGTTGACCGACGGGATGTACCGAAGTGATAGACGGATTCGCCCCTCCGACGGTCAGGCACCGCGTGGGGACGAAAATAGCATACCTCGTTGCGCAACGTCTGCCCACGTCAATCGTTAACTTGCCGGTGAAAACCTGTGGCGCGATCGAAACCGAAACTCGTTCCCCCCAAGCTGGCCAAACGGGGAGGAGCGCCCCAACGCTGGACTGCAGCATTTGTTGACTACCTGCGCGGTGAATGCCGTTTAGCTAACAACACCGTGGCGGCCTACACGAGGGACTTGGCGAGATTTCAGAGTTGGCTTGAAGGGCGTGCCGTCGCCAGGTTGACGATTGCCGATCTGTCTGACTTTGTCGCCTGGCTGCATTCTCACAAGCTGGCGCCGTCGAGCATCGCTCGACACATCGTGACAGTGCGGATGTACTTTCGTTATTTGCAGTTGGAAGGCGTTCTTCGCGAAAACCTTGCCGAGTTGCTGGGAAGCCAGAAACTCTGGGAGAGGGTTCCCGAGGTCCTCTCTCCCGCAATGGTCGACCAGTTCTTGCTGGCACCCTCACCGCTCGAGCCGTTCTGGCGTCGCGATCGCGCCTTGCTCGAAGTACTCTACGCGACCGGTTGCCGTGCATCAGAGATTTCGAACCTCTTGTTGGAAGACGTGCATTTGGCTGAGGCCTACTGCCTTTGTTACGGGAAGGGCAATAAGCAACGCCTGGCACCTCTGGGCAAAAAAGCTGTCCAGGCGGTCCGCCAATACCTTGACCAGGAACGACCGGATCTCGCGGCGATTCCCGCCAAGATGCCCGGATGGTTGTTGCTGTCGCGGAGCGGTCGCCGTTTGCGGCGGGAGGCGATCTGGCAGTTGGTCAAAAAGTACGCAATTCTGGCGGGCGCTCCAGCATCAATCAGCCCGCATACCATGCGGCATAGTTTTGCCACCCACCTATTGGCCGGCGGTGCGGACTTGCGTCAGGTCCAGGAGATGCTCGGTCACGCCAGTATCGCGACAACACAGATCTACACGCACGTCGATCAATCACGGCTGAAGAAGGTACACAACCGGTTTCATCCGCGTGCTTGATTTCGAAGTGCGTGTTGTCTTGTTTGCCTCACGACGTTGCCGCCAACTTCGCATCGCTTGTTCACGGCCTAAACGGGGTTTCATACGAGCATCAACAGACCGTTCCTTAGATAACGTGCCAATTCACTCTAGCGGCTTTTGCCGTTTGGACTCATGAAACAAAGCGTCGCGGTCGCTACACGTCGGTCCGATACGCGCTAGCCGCCGGTAACGGGGCGAGGTGGCGCGAACTTGATCTTCTCGACCAGCTTGATGACGGTGTCGTCGTCGCCGATGTAGCCCGAAACGGCCGTGATCGCCTCAATGACATGCACGTAATTGAGTCCGAAATCGCAGTCGAGTTCCACCTCGGCGTTTTCCTGGATACTGTTCGGCCCGCGATCAGTGCCGATCAGCGCAACGATCTCGTCCTGGAGAGGTTTCATTTCAATCCGTCCGTCTGCGCCTTCCAGGAACGGTAGGACGCGATCATTCAGTGAAATGCGAGCCAACTTTCCGGCACCATCCGATTCCATGCGAACTCGCATCGTTTCCACTTGGAGTTCGTCCGGCTGACCCGCGGCGGGCGCCGCCAACGGCATTTTGATATTGAAGTCGCCTTCTTGCGAGACGATCTTGAACGTCATGATGAAAAATACGAGCAACTGGAACACGATGTCGATCATCGGCGTCATCTGTAATTCGATTTTGTCATCGCCGCTCGTTGTCGTGTGACGTAGCTTCATGGCAGTCTCGTATATGTTGCGAACGTGGTCAGGCGATCAATCACCGTGGAGATGGTCTGTAGCCAAGGCCGGTCATTAGTTTCCCACGTCTTCTTTGGCTCGGAGCGCAAACTTTTCGAAATTATTTTCTTGGCACTTCTTGATCAGTTCCTGAACCCTGCCCGTGGCAGAAAACTTGTGGGCACGAACTACGATCGTGGCATCGTTCGTCGTTTTCCCTTGTATCTCCAGCACGTTTCGTTCACGGATCAGAAACGGGCTCAGCGCGCCGATGGAGACTTCCTGTCCGCCGACGACGACGGTTGCGTCTTCGGTCAGGTGCAAGGTGATTGGGAATTCGAGCGGTGCCTTGGCAGGTTTTGCCAACACGCTGCTGGGCAACTTGACCTTCTCGTTCTGTTCACTCTGCGTGAAGTTGATCAGCACCATGAAGAAGGCGATCAACTGAAACGTCATGTCGATCATCGGCGTCAAGTCGCCTTCCAGAATGTTGTTAGTGGCACCTTTTTTGATCTTCATGGATTTCTTATCACAGAGGGATCAGGGAGTCTGTCAGATTGGCTGTTCAAGCGTATCCGGCAGCGGTGGCTACTTGTCACCGACGTTTTGGAAACGGCCCATGAGGCCTTCACTGTTGATGCCAACCTCCAGCACAAGTCGCTGAACCCGATTCTTTAAAATGTTGTAGGCAGCGATGGCGGGAATGGCGATGGCCAGTCCGACCAGGGTCGTGAACAACGCTGTGGAAATACCGGCCGCCAAGTCAGATGCTTTGGGCGTCGAACCACCTGTCGCGATCGTCTGGAACGACCGGATCATACCGTCAACCGTGCCGAACAGACCAACCATCGGGCTAATTGTACCGATCAACGCCATGTAGCTGAGACGATGTTCCAGCTTCATGTTCTCCTCTTCGCCAACTTCCTGCATCGATTCGATTGCTTGGGGATAACCGGCCGAGAGTTTGGCGAGCCCGGCGGAAAGCACCTGGCCAAGGAAGGATTCGTCGCTCTTCGCCAATTCGTAGGCTTCTTGATACTGCTTCTCGTCCAGATGGGCCTCGAACCCTTCGATCAGGCCCGACGGACAGACGTTCTCGCGGCGCGCCGTCAACAAGTTCATCACAAACAGCGCGACAAACGTAAACGACAATCCCAAAAAGATCAGCATGTACATCGGTCCCAGTGCTCTCCACATCCACGCCAGCACGCTTTGGCTGGGCGCGGGACCTTCGTCGGCCGGTGGATTATTTGTCGCAGCGGGCGCCGCAGCAGGTGCCGCGCCAGCGTCATCCGCGGCGGGTGCCTCTTCTTCATCTTGGGCGATGCTGACAGACGGAGTACTCGCAGTGACAAATGTCAATGCGGCCAGCAAAAACGAAACAGCGCACAAACAAGCCGCCGTTGAACGAAACCATGGACTTTGCCGCATTGTTGCCTCCGGATTCGGATCAAAGATTCTGTATTCTCTTGCCAGCCACCCAACATGGTGGGCGCGCAGAAGGGGACGAATTCAAAACAAACGTCAACGGATGTGAAAATGGTGATGGAGTGACTGTAAAATCTATTCTAATCACGTCCCACACAACGGGTAAAGCACCAAACTGCCTCGATTGTGCGATCATTTTGAGGGCCTGACTTGGGGCTGCTGGGGCGTGATCGACTTATTTGAGCTTGGCCCAGGGGCTACCAGCATAGCGTGTCGTGAGTAGGTTTCGGGCTGCCACGGCGCGTTCGGCGCGATTGGCCCCGTTCCACAGCTTGCTCAGATGATACAGAGCTTCGGCGTGCACATCCGGGTTGCCGTAGAAGAGCAGATCAACGTGCAGATACGCCAACAGCGCGTCCTTATCTCGTTTTGCTTTGAGATGGCTTCTCCCAAGGGCGTTGTAGGCGCGCCCAAACAGGTCCATCGACTTGGGGTCATTCTCGGCGATGATCTTGTTCAGAATTGCGATTGCAGGTTCGTGTTGGCCTTGTTCTGCCATACAAACGGCTTTACCGACTTCGGCCACGCGCTTCTGCTTGGTGGCGCCTGGAGAATCGTCATTGGTGCCAATCACGCCGTCGAATTTCGTTTGGGCCTCGGCGAATTTCTTTTGAGCAATCAGGGCACGCCCTTCCAGCACTCCGCCGCGCATTTTGTAGTCGGACCAAGGTGATTTGGCTGTGATCGCTGCGTAGTACCGAGCGGCGTCGGCGTACTCTGCTTGCGAGACGGCCAAATCGCCTAAGAGTTCCGCCGCTTCCAGAAAATGAAAACTTGTCGGCGCAGCTCGGACAAAATTCATCATGGCCGTGTTGGCCGCCGTCTTGTCGCCGCCCTGAGACAGGGCAAGACGACCAATCGCGAGGGCACGATAAAAGGCATAATCCTGTTTGATGATTCCGCGCGACAGACTGGCAGGATCGACCTTCCTGAGGTCGTCGAGTCCAGCTTCGTAGTTACCCGTCAGGATATTATCACGACCGCGTTTGAGATCTGTTGGATCTTCGCCGAAGGTAACACGCTGGATTTCGTTGACGGGGATCTCCCGTTTCGTGCCGCGAACTTCGATCTCGACGTGTGTCGTCGTTTCGCCGGTGATCACACCGGACGTGACGGATCCCGTGAGCGGTTTCACTTGGTCGAACTGCTGCGCGGGCAGGGCCGTCGAGACACTCAGAAACAAACAAAGGGTCAGAGCAAGGACAAGTCTTTTCATCAACGTCTCCTGGAAATCACAGTCGCAAAGAGAGGTGTAAGTGGTATGGTCTCGAGCGGCGTGGGGCTTATCCGCCTGCCTTGGCCGCGACATCAGCTTTGTACTTCTTTAAACCTAACGGCTGATCACCTTTGGCCGTCTGGATGTTCTTCAAGACGTCATCGTATTTCGCCGTCCATTTGTCACCTCCCAACTCGGGATAGAGACGCATCAAGAGCTTGATTTCCGTTTCGGCCAGATTCAGCCACTTTGTGCGGTCAGCACCTTGCTTTGAGGTGGCGAAATTCAGTCGACATACGGCCTGATTGTAACGAGCTTCATGGAAAACATCCTTGAACTTTGGATAACGCGAGGTCGTGTCGCCAATCTTGCGCCACCCCCAAATCACGTTCTTGTTGGTCTCTTCGCTCTTTCGGGCACCAAGCAAGGCCCGCTCATACAACGTTGCTTTATTTGGCATCGCGGCCCAGTCCTGGTAAGCCTTGGCGGCATTGACCTGCACGTTCAACATGACCGGAGACTCCGTCAGCAACTCTTCGTACAGATCAATGGCTGCCTTGAACTGGCGTTGCCGGCCCTTGATTTGAGCTTGTCGAATCCGAACTTGGACCTTCAATTCCGGCGTCACCCCAGGCAAATTCACGATATTGGCAAACGCCTTGGCAGCTTCTCCGTAATATCGGTTCGCCGTCTGAGAAAGTGCTTGTTGCGTATCAAATCCTCGGCCCAATCGATCATAGGTTTCGGCGACCCAATTCATCACGTTCAATTCGGTGGCGTCGTTGCTAAGCTGTTGGAGAAACGCTTCGAAACCTCTCGAAAGTGATTCCTTGGCGTCATCCGAAGCGACGGCCATTCGCGCGTCCAGGTCCGAAGCCAGGCCAACATAAACGTTGATCAATCGCGCTTTGCCTTCCGGCGTCTCGCCCATTGCCGTTTTTAGTTCGGCCATGACTTGTTTGGCGTTGGCGATCGTGGCGTCAGCATCGCCAGTCGATCCCAGCGCCAGAATGTAGGCCCGCAACGCCGTCTTGAAAGTCTCTTGAACATAGCCAGGGCTCTTGGCGGAGTCGTGACCCACACGCACGAGCGTCAACGGGCCAGCTTTGGCGTCTTCCAGCACGGCAATCGCCAGTGCCGCGTCTTCGGGGGTTTGCGCTTCGACATAGACTTGGGCCAAAGACAGGGCGGCCAGCAGTAGCGTTCCGTTGATTTTGTCGCCATTCTTGCTGCTTGCGAAGCCGGCGGCGAGCACTTCGCGTGCCTTGGCTTGCATCGTCTTCAACTTCGCCCGCTGGGCGGCAGGGTCGCTCCCGGCAGGAGCTCCGTCTTCTTCTGCCTGCTGTATCTCCCGTGATGTTTCCAAGCACTCACGCCAGATCGCCTGGCCGAGCTTCAGCTGCGCGTCGCCAAGCTTGCTCGACGAAGCAGGCAACTTGGCCAGAAAATCTTCGGCGCGATCCAATTCGCCTGCGTCAATCGCAAATCTAATCAGAGTATTCAAGGCGTCCGCTGCTTCGGGCTGGTCCGGCCATTTTGCTACGGTGTATTCCGCAATGGACACAATCCGACTGATTTCAAACGACTTGTCTTCCGATTGGTTTTCATCGTACAGCGTTAGGTAGCTGGCCAGCGCGATTTGTGCGCAAGGCCGAGCACCGGCGCTGCCTGGATAGCGGTGGGAGATAAACTCACCCATCAGGCCAGCGTCAAAAAAGTCCTTCCGCGTGTAATAGAGGTAGCAGAGAAAGTAGCGGACGACTGTGATCTCTTCGTTTGACGTGTCGTCATCAGCCAGTCGCAGTGCATCGCGAAAATACCCCATCGCGTCGTCTTGGGCTGTGGCCAACGTTTGTTTTGCTGCATCGAGTTGCTTCTGAAGTTCAGCTTTGACCGTGGCGTCTTTCTCGGCCGCAATTCGGGCCGGGACTTTGGTCACGACCAGCGTTGCCGGCTGGATCGAGTCCAGCGCCTCTTTGCCGGCGTTCTTTGCCTCGGCAAATGTTGTGGGGATTACTTTTTCGCTGGTGCGATCAGGGCCGCCCAATTCGGCGACCAATTGCTGGGCATCTTTTTGATAATCGCTCGTAAACCTGGAAACGAACTGAGCCAGTTTGCGGGCATCGCTTCGCGAGCGATTTGCCGTGGCCGTTTCGCCTTTCGCACTCGCGTCGACAGCTTGCATCTGGTAGGCCTTGGCAAGCAGGTAACGAAGATACAGCCAGTCCGGTTCACGATCTTCGGTGGGCCGCGATTTTGCGATCCAGGATGATCCTCGTTTGATCGCCTCCATGAATTTTTTCTCAGATTCGTGGAGCCAACATTCCATCGCTAGCTTCATGGTGAGTGTCTTGAGCTTGCGAAACGCCTCCGGCTCGTCGGGTTGGTCCAGCAATTCGGAGAAATAGCCGAGTGCGTCGCGGAATTTCTCCAACTTCTGATTGCAGCGACCTTGGTACATTCGCGCATATAGGCCGGCCAGTCGGCTACGATACTTCGTGTAGATGTCTGCGTATTGGGTCGCCGCGTCGTTGAGTAGTTCGGCGTGCTTTGGATCCTTGGCAGGTACCGCGTCGGCGGACTCTTCGCGAATGGCGGCAGCTAACAGGAGCGTCTGCAGATAATCGGCCCGCAGCTGCAAGCGGAGCTCGGCCATTTTTGCTTGCTGTTTGTCCCGTTTGTCAAGAACTTTGGGAATCGGTTCGAGCTGTGCCTTGACGCTTTCTTGCAACGCTTTAAATACCTGAAATCCCTCCTCGTACAGTTTTGAAGCTTCAGCCAGCAACTTCTGCTTATTGTCCGTTTTTTTGGCGTCTTCCACTTTCATGCGGGCGCGTTCGACAATCAGATTGCCAAGCTGGCTGCGGGCCGCGTTCGCTTTTGCGTGGTCAGGGCGTTGACCCACAAACTGATTCAAGAGCTGTTGCGCGTCATTTAGGGCCTTTTCTCGCAAGCCTGGATCGCCCTGTTCGCGCGATGCTTCGACCAGCGTTACACCTTTCTCGTACAGCAGCGATTCTTTCAACTCGATGGGAACGGCCGGATTTTTGGCGATCTGGTCGAGATACTCGAGCGCTTCGTCAAAGTACTTGCGCTCCCGGAGGGCCGCCAGAAACTCACGCGCAGGCTCAACAGCAGCTGCTGATGACGTAGCGATCAAGAGAATCGAGGGCACCAGCAGCGCCATGAATAAGTTAAGCGGTCGCGTCCACGCCTTCATGGATCCATTCCTCCACTGATTTTCACGGATAAGTGCGATGTTGGGCTCTTGATGGGCGGCATCACTGGCTACCAACGAATGATGAGGGCAACCATGAACACCGCGAAATACAACAGAACATGCGGTCCTGCCATGTGGCGAACCGACTCCGCTGGCGTCACTGTTGTTACCCATTCCAGAGTATAGGAGCGCGACGCTCCATTCAAGCGTTGAATTACTTGGCAGTGTCGCCGTAGCACGCCCGCGGGCGGTAATTGCGCGAAGTTTCGGGCCTTGCATCCAGTGCTCCATCACGGGGCTTGATTCCGATGAACGTCATCCATCGCGGCAATTAATCCCACCAAATCACGAAATTCAGCCCACGAATCAAGACTTGGGTTCAGCTTCTGGCAAACCTCAGCCAACTGGCGAAAGCCACGTGATTTCTTGTGGTGTTGAAACGACGAGGTGTTAGATAAATCAAAGTCGTAGCCACCACTGAGAATCTTGCCGAATTCCGCTGCTACGGCTGCGGCCTGCAGCGATAACGGCATTTCGCCGACGGATGTGGCGAATTGCAGGCGGCTGACGAGCTGTCGCTGGCTTTCGCAGTGCCCACCCGTTTGTGGGTCACGCCACTGAGCGCGAACCCAGGCAATCTCGTCGTGACTGTTGGGATGCAGCCAAACCTCGTAGAGTGCCGTCGCATCTTCGTCGTTGTGCAACGTTGTTGTTTCCGATAGAGAATCCAGAGCACTTGTGGCAGTCGTCCCTTGTCCGACGAGCCGGTACGCCTGGACCGCTCCCGGGTTGAATTCGACACTGATGACTGGACGATCCGCGACCGCCACGGAAGCACCGGTAAGTCCTTCCATCAACTCCCACAATACGTCCTTGGAGGTCCGAGCTTGCACCCAGGATACGCCGCCGGTGTCCTGCAATTCGGAAAAAAACGGTGGTTCGCTGGCCAGGGCGCCGATCTGCACGATTGTCGTCTTGATGCTGTGTTCTTCGGCGACACCGAGCACGCTGCCGGCCAACTTCTTGGCCTCTGATGGCAGATCGTTCTGCCCATCAGTCAAGACGACTAGATTTCGTGCGAACTGGTCGTCGAGCCCCGATCCCAGCAAGATGAATACTGCTTGCTGTAAACCGCCGGCCAAATTGTCGCCACCCGTCGCCTGCAAGGGTGCCACAATGGCCGGCAGTTGATCTAGTTGCTCGCCGTTCAACGATTCCACCAGGTGAACCACGTCGTGATGGAACACGACGAGCGATATACGATCGTCCGGCCCCGCACACCTGACCAGCTTTGCGATGGCCCGCTTGGCAGCCTCCAATCGATTACCGGATCCCATGCTGGTCGAGATGTCCAACGCCACGGTTAGGTGTGTTGCCGCATGCAGACGAGGGGCACGGCTAACTTTGAGCCCAACTTGCAACAACTGACACGTCTGTTGTTCATACAGCGCGGGGCCCGCGGCGGTGCGAATGGCGACGGCACCGTGCATGGGACTGGGAAAGTGGTAATCGACGGCTGCTAGAAAGTCCTCGACGCGAATGTTGGCCTCGTCAGGCAGACGGCGCGCTTTGATTCGACGACGTGTTAACTCGACACTGTCGGTGCGATTGCTCGGTGCCACGCGAGACGTCTTCAGGGCCGGATGAATCGCGGGTGAAATTGGCGGGTGAACTCCATTCTTCAGCCAGAATGGACGGTCATAGCCCCGGACCAACGGCAGATCGATCCCCGGTGCCCGCGGTGAGGTAACTCGCTCCAGGTCCGGATCGTGTGAGCCGCCAAAATGGGGGGATCCCAATGCGCCCCAACGCAACGAAAACACATCGTCGTCCGGTTGGAAGTCGGTGGCCAGAAGTTCCCTCATCTGCCCAGCGGCACCCAGTGAAACGCGGCGACCAAAAGGAATGAGTTCCACTGACAGAGCATCCGTTTCAGCGCGCGACGGCGAGAAGTGTGCTGGGTGATAAATGTCACGTGGCAAGTGAACAGCGAGTGCCTGTGATTCACGTAGTTCCAGTTGCAGCGGCCCCAGATCGATCAGCGGCAACTTCTCGACCACCGCTGCCCTCGGACGCACGGCATTGATCAGCGAACTTAGTGTTAGCCCGTAGAGGCCGCCGACGATCAGTAGAAGAGAGGCCGCCAATGCCATCCGACGCCAAGGTGCGGGTTCGCGAGTTTCGGGAATCACATGCAACTTCGCCAATAAGTCCGCCGGCACCGCCACATCGCCGAGCGCGTCATCGATGATCAGCTCGTCGACTCCCGCCCGCAGCCGTAGTAGAAAATCGCTGGGCAACGGAACTTCCCGCAACGCCTGATCGAGCTCGCCTGTGTCGGGCACCGACATCGCGCGCAGTCGCGCCAGAAAGTCCTCGGGAAGAGGCACCTGGCGCAGCTTGGCGTCGAGCAGTGGATCGGGCAACTCGTCGTTCATCGGGCGTGTCGGTTTGCTTTCGTGGAGGATTCGTACTGATGGCTTGGGCCATCAGGGGATTGGGGCCATCAGGTTGTTGCCAAGTCAATCATATGCTGCCGCAGGCGAGTTCGTGCGCGGCTGACTCGCGAGAGCACGGTTCCAATAGGAATTCCCAACATGTCCGCGACCTCTTGATGCGTCAGATCGCCTACCACCACCAGTAGCAGTGTCTCGCGGAGTGGTTTTGCTAGTTTGCTTAGTCCTTCTTGCAATTGGCTGCTCAACTCGTCTGCCAGGGGATCGGGGTCATCGACCACGATCTCGTAGACGGCATCACCGCCGATGGTGTCGATTGGTTTCTTGCGCCGCCAAAGGTCGACGACGCGACGACGCAAGATCGTCGCCAGCCAAGCGCGATCCCCGCGGCCCGGTTCGTAACGGCGCCTGCCTTTCCACGCGGATCGAAAGGTCTCCTGGACGATGTCCTCAGCCACATGACCGTCGCCCACCATCCGATAGGCGATCCGGTACAAGGTTGGGCCGTATTCGTCGACCAGTCGATTGAATTCCGTCTGCGTCAGAGCCAAGAGGGACCTCTCTCCAACGATGGCCCCCCGAGACCGTCTTCAGCGCTCTTGGAGGGTTTTCTTGTTTGCCGGCAAACTGACATTCGCCTTCGGCCAACTTCATTATTCCCTGCCGGACCGTGGGAATCACCTCTCGCGTTCTAACTTGTTGCCAGGAAAGCCGTTTGGTGCCGGTTTTTGCAGCGTGTTGAATCCGAGTTGACCGGCCATTTAGAGTCTTTCCTGTCCACTTCTGCACGCCGTGCGCGGCTATCTGACGCCGTGCGCGGCTATCTGACAGTAGTGTGCCTGCGACCTTGGTTGGGACCGTTGGGAAACCGAGACCCCATGGTATTTTGGCGTTGCCGGAACCGTGGTTCACTCGCTGGCGGCCCACCAGACCAGATTGCACGATGATCAACAGACAGTTTGGCTTCGGAGTTGTCGCTGCTGACGGAATAGTTGTCCAGCCGAATGGCGATATGATTGACGTGGAACCAATGACGCAAGCAAACGCCAATTCAACCTCGCCGGCAACCGATTCATATTGTTTGTCCCACGCGAACGGGCTCTTGCGGACAAGAGACCGCGACGGATCGGGCAGACGTAGAATCGAACTCGGTGTAAGATTTGAAGAGACGCGAAGCGCGTCGCCCCATGCAAAACCATCCGAAAGGCGTGTCCCGATGTCCTCGGGAAGGAAACAACCCACACCGCCGCCAAATTACTTTTCTCGGCGGATCCACTTACGGCTGCTCGTGGCGGTCGCCTCTCTATTGTTGGTTGTGTCACTGATGTTTGAGGCACGCAAGGCAGAGAATTGGCAATGGATGTGGAGCGGGACGCAACAGTCCTCGCCGGAATCCGATGAGATCGATACGCGTTTGCAGCCAGTAGAATCCAACGATCCGCTCGGTACGGTTTACGCGAACTCCAGTAGCAACACTACATCAGTTATTCGCGAGGCCGCGACGGCCGAACAGAACGATGCGCGGCGTCGGCTCGAATTGGATGCATGGACAAAGCTGCTCGCGCGTTTGGAACGGAGTGAACGTATCGAGTTGGATCGAGTGCTGTTGTTCGCGCGAAATCTTGACACGCAAACATCCGACATCGAGCCGTCATGGAGCGATGTGCTCGACGGGATAACTGAGTCTTATGCGTCCTATCTGGACGATGCCAACAAAGCCGTCCTGTTGTCGGGTGAGACGCTGGCAGACAGACAAAGAGAGTCGTTGCTCAATGCTCTGCGAGAATTGGAAGTTACCTGGACGCGCGAATTGCTACCGGCGCTGCGAGCTCCAGTTGATCTGCGACCCTGGACACAACTCGATCGTGACCACCTGAGCACTTTGCAATCGCTGTTGGATGAGCTCGCCCTGAAGGCGATCCGCGATGATTCGTTTTGGCGGCCAGCGGAACGTGATGCATGGTTCCGTTGGTTCGAGATTTTGCGGCAACGGAATCCCCAACAGCTGCAACGAGAGAGTATCGGCCAGGTCGGTTTTCTCCCACTGTTCAAGCAGTCCGATGACTATCGCGGTAAGTTGGTGACGATCCGTGGTACAGCCAGATTGGCCTATCGAGTGCAAGCGCCGCGGAACATCCATGGCATCACAGGCTACGTCGTGTACTGGGTCAAACCGGCTGGTGGTCCCAATTCGCCGATTGTTGTCTATGCCTTGGAAACGCCGGAGGGATTCCCTGAGGTCAAGGACAAAGACCTTGATCGCGCCACAACGGCACTCAATGAAGAGGTTACGTTCACGGGTTATTTTTTCAAACGCTGGGCGTATCCTGGCCAGAACGGCTTGCAGACGGCACCATTGATCTTGGCGCGAAGCCCGACGTGGACGGCCGATCTGTCACTGCGACAGGACCGTCCTTTGCCTGGATGGACGGTGGCCGTCGGTTCGGTGGCAACGATCCTGCTACTTTCGATCACCGTCGCGGTGTTGGTGTACCGTGCTGGCAAGACGCCTGTCGGCGAGGGAACGTCGATTCGCAAAGCCGATCGCGATCAACTTGAGGCGCTGAAGAAACAAACCGTGTTGGCGAGCCCCCAAGAGACGTTGCGAAGACTGGCGGCAGCCGAAAGAGAAGACGCTCGTGAATGAATCTGGTCGTGCTTCAATCGTTCCACGCCAAAGACCTGCCATAGGTGCCGTGCTGAAAATCGCGTTCCGGCTAAGCGTCCTGATGTTCAGCGGGATCGTCGGTGGCATCGTTTCAGCGCAGACCGGCGGGCCGCTGCCCTGGGAACAAGCTCAGGAAGATTCCCAAGGGTTGCCACCGCGCAAATTGATCCATCCCTCTGAGTTACTCGAACTTTACGGGATCGCCGACAGTCAATTGAAAATGTTGGCCGACGGCGAACTGTTAGGCGCCGACGATGAAGAGACGCTGGTGCGTATCTTGTACCAGATGCCGCGCTTTCCGCTTGATGCCCTCCAGCGGTGGGCGGCTCCACAATTAGATGTCGCCACCCTTGTCGCCGCGCCCGCCGACCACCGCAGCGACGCTGTGCGGCTTGTTGGTCGCGCCAAACAAGTTCGACAAGTGAAACTTGCGCCGGAGCTTGCCGAACGGTTCGAGTTTTCGGGCTACTACATTGTGACAATCGAATCCAGCGATCCGCCTTGTCGTCTGGAAGTCTGCACGCGAGCGATTCCCGAGCTTTGGAAGACTGGTACTGTGGACGAACCGGTCTCGGCCTTGGGGTTGTTTTTGAAGACTGGTGGACGCGGCGATGCTCCCACATTGGTCTTCGTAACACCGCGCGTGGCATGGCATCCGGATCGTATTGACGAAGCAAAGTTTGTGTCGGCGGACCATCTGATGTTGGCGAGTCTGGGAATGGACATCGGGCTGTTCGACGCCATCCGCGAGAGAAACCGGAAGGGCATCGAAAGCGGTGACAGCGAGTGCTTCTACCAACTGTTAGCCGCCGTTGGCCGTGCCAAGCCTGGCCAACTTGCCCAAGCAGCTCAGCGTGACCCGCCGTTTGGGCCACTGCTACAATCACCACGATCGAACCAGGGCAGGCTATTTTTGTTTCGAGGCACGGCGCGACGCGTTACCAGAATCCTTGTTGGTGAGAAAGACCTGCAAGAGCGCTTCGGTTTCGATCACTATTACCAAATCGATATTTTTGTCTCACTGCGTAACCAGATCGTGCGATTAGGAGATCCGACATCGCCGGATGACGTGCCCACGTTTTCGAACAACTATCCCATTACGGTTTGTGCGAGGCAATTGCCCCAAGGGATGCGGGAAGGCGACGATCTACGACAGGAAGTGCGGGTTGCCGCAGCCTATTTCAAACTCTGGTCGTATCGATCTGAGTATATATCATCCTTCGATGCCCGACAGTTGCAGATCAGTCCAATGCTGATTGGGCGCGAACTGGAATTGACTGAAATCAAGTCGGCGAGGAGCCCTTGGGTGGGCGCAATCGTTGGATTTCTGTTCCTAGCTGTCTTGGGAATTACCTGGTACGGATTGTTGCGGTCGAGTCGGAACGACCGTCGATTTGAACAAGACGCCAGTCGCCGTCGCAATCAATTGCGCGATGGACAATCTCTTGATGACATCGAAGGGTCGGACGGACCTGACTTCAGCAACCTCGGTTGAAATCAGGTACAAGACGATCGTGACTGATTGGCCGGGATCCGCCGACGCGCCATATGCGCGGTCCGTTGTGTCCCTACTTGACTTGCTGACCGAGAGACGGATATTCGGGTGGTGCGCGTGGTGGACCTTCGTCCGCTGCAAGTTCATGACAGTTTCTGATCGACGAAATTAGAATTATGTCCGGTCCTTGAGACCGGGCTCTGGGAGGCGATGAGATGGCGCGTGCGAAAATCACCATTGTTGGCGCGGGAAATGTGGGGGCGACCACGGCGCATTGGTGTGCTGCCGCCGAACTAGGTGATATCGTTTTGCTGGATATTCCTGCCACCGAGGAGATGCCCAAAGGCAAGGCCCTCGACCTGATGGAAGCGTCGCCTATCGTTGGGTTCGACGCTAACATTATCGGGACAACTGACTATGCCGCGGCGAAAAACAGTGACGTTGTCGTCGTGACCGCTGGAATTCCCCGCAAGCCGGGGATGAGCCGGGATGATCTGCTGAGCACCAATGCGAAGATCATGACCTCAGTCTGCGAACAGATAAAGGAATCCAGCCCCAACGCCATTGTCATCGTAGTCAGCAATCCGCTCGACGCCATGGTCCAACAAGCACAGAAGGTGACGAGTTTCCCCTCTACCCGTGTCATTGGGCAAGCTGGAGTTCTGGATACGGCGCGATATCGGACCTTTCTGGCAATGGAGTTAGGGGTGAGCGTTGAAGACGTGTCGGCGTTGTTACTCGGGGGGCATGGAGACACGATGGTGCCCGTGCCCAGTTGCACGTCTGTTGGCGGGATCCCGGTTACACAGCTGATCGAACCGGATCGCCTAGAGGAAATCGTGCAACGGACACGTGACGGTGGTGCGGAAATCGTGAAACTTCTCAAGACGGGCAGCGCCTATTATGCACCGGCGGCCGCTACGGCGCAGATGGTCGAGGCGATTGTGCGGGACAAGAAGCGTTTGATTCCGTGTGCGGCGTACTGCGACACGGAGTACGGCGTCGGCGGTTATTACGTCGGCGTGCCCGTCGTACTGGGTGCTGCCGGAGTGGAACGCATCGTCGAGATTGACTTGACCGATGTCGAAAAAGCGGGGTTCCAGAACAGTATCGAAGCCGTCAAGGGGCTCGTCAAAACGATGGGTGAATTGTTGGCATCTTAGTTTCCCGCATTTTTACCCTGGCGCGCCCCTGAGACGTTTCCGATCCTGGGGTTCGTGCTAGCAAGCGTGCGTGCGAAACTACCTGCCGTTGACATTTTTTGTAGCGTGATTTACAACGCGCCGACTTTAATTGTCTGACGTCTGGCTCGACCGGCATGAAGCCCGCAGCCATTGGCATATTAGCTCAGCTCATTTTTCCGAAAACAACATGAATCGCCTCCAGCTTTTAGCCGACTCATCTGAGACGAATCCGCAGACGGACGAACGACATGGCAAAGCGGTTCTGACACCGCCCATTGACGTTGCCTATGGGCTATTCGCCCCGCTGCATTACGAACCGAATTACGCCTATCCGCTGTTGGTTTGGTTGCACGGTCCCCACGGCGATGAACACGAACTGTTCCGGGTGATCCCTGAGATCAGTGTGCGAAATTACGTTGGAGTCGGTCCCCGCGGCAATCGCATGATGGAGGATTCGCGAGGCTATCGTTGGGAAGGCGCGGCCGGAGGCGTGATCTCTGCCGAGCAGCACGTGTTCGATGCGATCGATGCTGCCAGCGAGCGGTACAACGTGGCAAGCGACCGTGTATTCCTGGCTGGTTTCGAGGCCGGAGGAACCATGGCGGTTCGAATTGGTCTGCGAAATCCCCATTGCTTCGCCGGCGTGATGTCGATCGGTGGCCCCTTTCCGTTGGGCGGTGCACCGTTGAGCCAGCTAGATAATGCGCGCCAATTGCCTTTGTTTTTCGCGCAAGGGCGAGACTCTGAAAACTATCCCATCGATTTGGCTTGCCAAGAGCTACGCCTCTTCCATACTGCCGGGCTAGGGGTAACGGTGCGGCAGTATCCGTGTGGCGACGAGGTGGACACGCAGATGTTGAAAGACATGGATATGTGGATCATGGAGCATGTGACTGGTACCACGAGCTCCGAAAAGCCGACATTTTTTCTGGGCGACGCCGATTGATTTGACGCACGTTGTAAATGCAATCGGCATTATCTCGCGGACACGTCGTCTCGAACGACGAGATCTATGGTGCCCCCGCCTCGTACTCCGTCGAGTGGTTTGGCTATGGCGGTACTGTGAAACCGGTGACGTCATGCGCTTTGGTTGCTTCGACTTACGATTGCAGCCCGCTAGCAGCTCGGTCTGTTTACACGCCCTGACGGTGTGACAACCTCGCAAACAGGTTGACAGCGATCCGTCAGATCGAGTACAAGCTTGCCGCTTTTCTTCTTATGGCCCCATCGTTTGTGGACATTCGTTCCGCAATATGGTGGGTAGCTGGGTTTCAATTCATGTCCGACCAGAACGGCAAATCTCGTTTTTCGATCGGTGCGGGAGTCCGACATCTCCTTGTTCGGGTGGTCGGCCTGACGAGAGAGATCGGGAGGCGCGCCTGGGGAAAGTTGTGGCTTTCGGGTGGGCTGGTTATTGCCGTCGTTGGCATGGCAGCTGTGCTAAGCATCGTGATGGCCTGGCAGTTTAAGCCGTCGCTGCCTTCCTTGACTGCGGCAAAGATCTTGGAGCAACTGGACGCGGGGAACTTCGAGTTGGCTCGGACGATGGCCGACGAGCTTCGTCTTCAAACTGACCTCCCGCCTGAAGAGATCGGTACGCCGCCGTACGTCCTTGGCGTGGTTCTGGCGCGGGAGGCTGAAGGGGAATGGCGCAGAAAGGAACGCTCAGGATTACGGGCTCTCGCCATCGGCTATTTGAAAGAAGCGCGTGCGCGAGGCTATCCGCTCGGTCGCGCTGCGGAAGCCGATCTGCTGCTGGGAAAACTCCACTTCGACAACGGGCAATTTCCGCAGTCATTGCCGCCGTTAATGGAGGCATTGGCGGCGTTGCCGGAGCAGGCTTCGCCGATTCACAGAATCTTGGCTGACGCGTGCTTGCGCAGTGCGGATCCAGATTGGCAAAAGGCTCAATCGCATCTGGAAACGCTCGTGAAAGACCCTGAGTTAACGGTAGAACTGCGTGGGCGTGCCGAATTGGATTTGGCGCGTGTGTATTTCGAATTGGCCAAATTGGCCGAATGTGATGCGGTCTTGTCGGAGGTTCGTGAAGACACCGCGGTATATCCAGAAGCGTTGATGCTGCGAGGACGCCTGTTCATGCGCGAAGCCGACGACATCATGCTTGATTTCCCCTTAGCCGCAACGGTGCCACCCGTCGCGTTGGAGAAATATGCCGAGGCCAACACGATCTTCGGGCAATTGGTCGCGAAGATCGCCGAGAGCAACGACCTTGTCCGCCAGGCGCGTTACCTGCGAGCCATTTGCCAACTGAGACAAGGGAAGGAAGCCGAAGCCGAACAGCAGCTTGTGACTCTCCGACGTGGCAACTTTAGCACATCCGAAGGGCTCGCATCGGCCTTGGCGATTGCCGAACTGCAACAAGCTCAAGGTCGCGATGAAGAAGCGGTTGCTATGTTTCGCAGTGTGATTTCGCAGGCTGTCGAGATGGCCCCATACGAAAATCGGTGGATACCGTTCACCCAATTTCGTGGACGCCTGGAAGAGGCATATCGGCAGTTCGTCGACGAAAGACAATTCGAAAATGCTCTGGTGATCGCCAAGGGATTGGCACCAATTGTCCTACCTAAACACTCTGTCGAGTTGTCCGCTGCCGCGGAACGTGATTGGGCCAGGCAACTCGAATTGCAGGCATCCAAAGTCCGCGCACCTGATCAAGTACAACTCATGTTACAAGCGCGAGCCACCTGGATTCGAGCCGGTCGGCTTTACGAGCATTTGGCTCACTTACGATTCTCCACACGCCAGTTTCCGGAAGATGTTTGGAATAGTGCGGAGTGCTATTTCAAGGGCGACGAATACCAACGGACGGCCAAGTTGCTCAAGCTGTACATGGAGAATGAGACACGGCGTAAGCAACCACCCGCATTGACCTTGCTTGGCGAAGCCCAGTTGGCGCTCGGGAATCCCGAGGAAGCCCTGAATTGGTTGACCGAGTGCATTCGATTCTTCCCCAAGGATCCGCACAGCTATCGCGCCCGTATCATGGCTGCGAAAGCAAATCAGGAGCTCGGGAATCTAGACGCATCGAAGCAACTATTGACGGAGAACCTCGAACACGAAGGGCTCACACCTCGCAGCCCTGAATGGCGTGAATCCAAGTTCGGGCTTGGTCGGGTCCTGCATCAAGAGGGGGTCAAATACGAAGCCAAAAGTCGTCTTAAAGGTGTTAAGGATCCCAATGCGAGTCAAAGAAGAGAAGGGTTGCAGGAATTGGAGTTGGCACGTGATGCGTTTCAACTCTCGATCGTGCAATTGGAGGAAGCTGTCCAGCGTGATGAATTGGCAGGGCGGGATCCGTTGGCGAAAGAGACGCTGGAAGCGCGTTATTTCATTGCGGAATCCCATCGCCAGTCCGCCAAGTTCGCCCGCCGTAAACTACCGACCGTCACCATCGAGACAACTCGGATGACTCTGAGCCGTGAGATGAAACGGGAGTTGAATGCGGCGGCCGATGCCTACTTTGATTTGCAATTGATGTTGAATCGTAAGCAAGAACAATCGGAGCTCACCGCCTTGGAGTCGCTACTACTACGCAACTGTTACTTCGCGCGTGCTGACGCCATGTACGACCTGGAGAAATATCCAGAGGCCCGCAAAGCCTACTCGACGGCGACGAATCGATATCAACATGAACCCGAGTCATTGGAAGCCTACCTGCAGATCGCGAATTGCCACAGACGTGAAAACCGCCCCGACGACGCACGTGGCACTCTTGAACTGGCAAAGGTCGTTCTAGAGCGAATTCGCGACGACGCCGACTTCAATGAGACAACGCGATACAACCGGGATGAGTGGATCGTGCTGCTTGATTGGCTCACCGCGCTGTAACCAACAATCGATCCTGTGTGGAACAAGACATTTTCCCTTCGACATCCGCAAACTAACTTTCGGACAGAGCGATGAACACCGATCTGCTAGTAGAACGCTTGATTCAGAAACGCGATGTGCTTTTGCAATTGCGAGAGCTTGCCGATCATCAGACGCGGATGGTGGGCGATGGCGATGTTAGCAAGTTGATGGGGCTGCTGGCGACGAAACAGAGACTGTTGAACGGTCTGCGGGACGTTGAAACCAGTTTGGACCCCTTTCGTGACGAGGACCCGGATCATCGAGTTTGGCGTAGTGCGGAAGAACGCCAGGAAGCGCGGGACATCGCCGGGGAATGTGACAGACTGCTCGAAGAAGTCAAGAGAATTGAACAGAACGATACCGGAGAACTGATCGCCAGGCGCGATGCCGCATCGTCCGCCTTGCGAGGCATACAAGGTGCTTCGCGTGCCAGGTCGGCATACTTGGAACAGTCGCCTCATCAAACTGGGAATTTGGACATGAGTTCGGACATATGATTCACGCCTCGAACAACCCGGAACAAGGTTTCGTCGCCGTTGCAAACAAAGTGTCGGAGCAGTCGCCCACTGTATCTGGCCAGCAGACAGACCTGGAAATGGTGTTGGCCGCCTGGCACACCGCGACAGATCGTTTGCAAAAGACGCACGAGACATTGTGAGATGAAGTCCGTCGCTTGAGTGACGAACTGGAAACCAAGAACCGCGAACTGGCTCGCAAGAACCGGCTTGCGGACTTGGGACAAATGGCGTCACACGTTGCGCACGAGGTGCGGAATGGACTGGCACCGATCACATTGTATGTGGGGCTGCTTCGCCGCCGAGTGGTAGGTGATCACGGCAGCGTCGAGATCATGGAGAAGATTGATGCGGGGTTTACCGCACTGGAGGCGACCGTGACCGACTTGTTGAGCTTTACCTCTGACCGAGACCCGATTTGGCGCAACTTTAGCGTGCGTGAATTTGCTGAAGAAGTATGCGAGTCGTTGGCACCACAGTTAGCAGCACAGGGGATCGTGCCCACGATTGACGTGCCACAACATATCTTTGTGACAGCCGATCGAGACATGTTGCGCCGTGCGATTGTGAATCTGGCATTCAATGCCATTGACGCGATGCGCAATGGTGGTGGGTTGTACATAACGGCTGTCGATGGTCCGCAGGCAATCGAGCTGGAAATAGCCGACAGTGGGCCAGGTATCGACGACCATGTATGCAAACGCATTTTCGAACCGTTCTTCACGACCAAAAGTGAGGGGACGGGATTGGGACTGCCCATTGTCTTGCGCATTGCGGAAGCGCACGGCGGGAGCGTCGAGGTGGCGAACTGTCCCGAGGGTGGCGCGGCCTTCACGATTCGGCTGCCTCACCGCTCGATGGAGGCTGCCGCATGAAAAGCCATAAGAGACAACTCCACGGTGCCGTCCTGGTGGTGGATGACCATTCTCGGGCCCGTGATTCAATGGCCGATGTCTTACGCAGTGCCGGCCATCAGGTGGACTGTTGTTGCAGTGCCGCCGAGGCGTTACGGAGAGTGATCGAGCAGTCGTACGACGTCATCATCACGGATCTGCGGATGCCAGGAATGACAGGTTTGGAGTTCATCCAAACATTGAACGATCGCCGCGTCGATGCGCAGATGATCATGGTCACTGCACACGCGTCCGTCGCCGCCGCCGTGGAAGCGATGCGATTGGGTGCATTTGATTTCATCGAGAAACCATTCAACATCGACGAGCTCGAATCGCTCGTCACTCGCGCGCTCACTCACGCCGAAGCGTGTGATCAGCGGTCGTCGATTCCAAGTTCACAAGCCGGCGAGGCGGCCATGATCGGCACCAGCCTGCCAATGAAGACATTACGCACCAAGATCATTCAGGCCGCGCCAACCGGGGAGACCGTATTGATCACGGGAGAAAGCGGCGTCGGCAAGGAACTGGTCGCCACCGCTGCCCATGCCGCCAGTGATCGTGCTGACGCACCGTTTGTCCGGCTCAACTGCCCGGCCCTTTCGCCCCAGTTGATGGAGAGCGAACTGTTTGGCCATGATCGTGGCTCGTTTACCAGTGCGGACGCGCCGCGAGTCGGTCGGTTCGAATTGGCTGATCATGGGACAATTCTACTGGACGAAGTGACGGAGATCGGCCTGCCTCTGCAATCCAAGTTGCTGAGAGTGTTGCAAGAAAGAAAATTTGAACGCGTTGGTTCCAGTGAAACACGTTCGACCGATGTCCGCGTGATCGCCACCAGTAACCGAGTCCTGCGTGACGAAGTTGATGATGGCCGGTTTCGAGAAGACTTGTATTTCCGCTTGGCCGTGATTCCGATTCACGTGCCGCCACTGCGCGACCGGCCGGGTGATATTCCATTACTGATAGAACATTTCTGTACCCGCGCCGCCCAACGGCTGGGACGCGAGCCGTGCCAATTCGGCTCGGCTGCACTTGCGCGTTTACAAGATTATCACTGGCCGGGCAATGTGCGCGAGCTGGAGAACATCGTCACGAGAGGATGCATCTTGCACCCTGGGGGAACGATGACTGCAGGCGATATCGGAGATTGGCTGATTGATGGTTCATCACCCGCACCAAGACTCGCGCAAACGGGCGTGCCCGTGGGGATGAGCCTGCAACAAATGGAGCGGAAGCTGATCGAAGCAACCTTGGATCAGTTTGACGGACATCGTGCTCGAACGGCCCAAGCGTTGGGGATCGGCGTTCGCACCCTGACTAACAAACTACGAGCCTACGGCTATGCACCACGCGAAAAGTCATATTCACGGGCGGCTTGATGCTGAAACAACTCGATGGAGGTAGGACTATTCGGCATTTGCTGCCGAACGATACCGGCAAGAACTGCCGGTGCTGACCAGTCGTCACCCTGTTGCACGCACGCCAGTCGTGAAAAAAACAGGGGATCGGCGCGTTGACGAGTGCCATGCGGAAGGTCTTCAACGGCTGGCGCGCAAATTGCGTGTCTTGCCACTCACGATGTGCGTTCACATAACCTGACAACCTCAAGATAGATCATGGAAAACGGAATTCTCAAATCGAGTACGATCCCGATCTTGCAACAGGTGATTAGTTTTGCACAGGACCGCCATGAAGTTCTGGCTGGCAACGTGGCCAATTTGGACACGCCGGGTTACCGAGTTCGCGACTTGTCGATCGAGTCATTTCAGCAACGTTTGAAAGACGCTATTGCCGCCAGGAACCAACGGAATGAGCCGCTTTCGCCAGGGATGACGGCCAGCAGGCGGGGCGACGCGCTGAGTGACGTAAGCGACTCGATGCGAACCATCTTGTTTCATGACGACAGCGACGTTGGAATGGAACAGCAGGTCTTGCAGATGTCCAAGAACCAATTTATGCACAATCTGGCGATCTCGTTAATGAACACTCAGTTTCAGATGTTACAGACAGCCATCAGCGAACGTGTTTAGCAATGGAGGCGAAATATGATTTCTGCACTCGACATCAGCACCAGTGCTCTCGTGGCGCAACGAGTTCGTCTGGATGCGATCTCCAGCAACATCGCAAACATGTCCACCGTGAGAAATGAGAACGGCGAGATGGCCCCTTACGAAGGTCGATTTGTCATTTTTCAAACGGACGAGGAAAAAAAGACAAAACACGGCGCGGCCGGTGTCAAAATCGCGTCCGTGGAAACGGAAAAAGTCGAGCCGAACTACAAGTACGAGCCAGGCAATCCCATGGCGATCAAGGAAGGTAAATGGCAAGGCTTTGTCGCCTACCCCAAGATCAACATGACTGAACAGTTTGTTGACGCACTGCAAGCCACACGAGCCTATGAAGCGAATATTGGCGTGATGGAGATTTCCAAGAATATGGGACAACAGACCTTGAGAATCCTGGGGTAACGCGGCAGCAGCACCGACCATATCGAGCCGGCCGTCGCGGGGGAACTGAACCGCTCTCAGTGTTCGCTATAGTCTGGCCGAAGCAATACGGGGACTGACGTAGGACGCCAAGTTGGCACATTGTCTGCAGGCGAGGAGACAAGTCGAATGAAACCGATTCAAGGTATTCCGATCTTGCCGCCGGAATTTGCCAGCCCCGTATCGGGGGCGCAGCCGATTGCCGGCCAACCGTCGTTCAAGGACTTCATGATGGAAGCGATTGACCACGTAAATACGATGCAGCAAGACGCTGACAAGGCCGTCGAGACGCTGATGACCGGAGGCGATGTCAACGCCGCGGAAGTCTTAACCGCTGTGCAAAAATCCGACTTGACCTTTCGTATGATGATGCAGATTCGAAACAAACTGGTGCAGGCTTATCAAGAGATCAAGGAGATCAGGATTTGATCTGGTCGCGACGGAACAGGGGTGGGGCATACCAATTAATTGGTCCTAAGAGTTACCACGGAGTTCATGGATGGACTTTTTGAATCGCGGGTGGAAGCAAATTACCGACCTGTTCGAGACGATGACACCGGCTGCTCGCCTGACAACCGGACTGTTGTTGGCAGTACTGGTGGTCAGCATCGTCTACATTTTTCGGCAGAATGTGGACGGTGGCGGCGAGTACCTCTTTGGCGCGAGAACGCTCAGCGAACCGGAAATCGCCATGATGGAAGGCGCATTTGCCGAAACCGGCTTGGAGAATGGACGCCGTGAAGGGAATCGCATTCGGGTTCCTGCGGGACGAACGTCCGAGTATATGGCGGCGTTGGTCTCCGGCAATGCCATGCCTGAAAAATCGAGTACGCCCTACGACAAGCTGCTTAAGGAGAGAAGCCATCTGGACTCCCGACCAGTGCAGGCCTTGCGGGAACGAGTCGCCAATGAACAAAGTCTTGAACAGATGATTCGCAATCTAACAGGAATCAAGAGCGCTACCGTTCGAATCCAAGAGCGCGATAACGGCAGGTTTCCTCGGGGTAAGGTCCGGACGGCCGTCGCCACCGTGAAAGCCGATGGCACGAAGCATCTTGATCGCGACCAGATTAACACGATTCGTGACATCGTTGCGGCATCCGCCGGGACAGAACGCGAGCACGTCATCGTCGCCGACTCCAATGCAAATCTCTCATATCGCGGCAGCGGCAAGAATGGGATGCCGTTGGCAGACGAGGATCCCTATGCGGCTCGCGTGCGGTTATACGAAGATCACACCAAACAGAGCATCGAGCGTTTAATGACGATGTATCCCGGCGCCATGGTCGAAGTGCGGGCGGAATTGGGAAAAGATTTTGTCAACCGCGTTGATAGTTATACCTACGACGGGCAGCCGGTTACCGTCAAACAGTCGAATTCAACCAAGACAGATTCTTCCACCAATTCCGATAACGGCGGGCGCCCTGGAGCCGCTTCCAACGGATTGGGTAACACGCCGCAGCAGGTTGGCAACGTAGCAAGCAATGACAGTCAATCCGAGGAGACGTTCGAGCAGACCGAAGCGTTGCCCTCAGCTACGCAAACCACCATCCAGAAATACGGGTTCGCGCCGAAGCGGGTTACGGCGTCCATTCTGATTCCTCGTTCACTCTTTCGCACCATGTGGATGGTCGAGAATCCGCCGGCTGACGGCGAGGATCCCGTCGAACCTGACAAGAACCAGTTGGAAGGTATCGAGTTGCGTGAAACGCAGGCGATCAAAGACATGATAACCGTTCTGCTACCACCACCGCCGCTGGGGGACGATCCGTATCCGTTGGTCACGGTCTTGCCCTACACCAGCACGCCGATTGATGACCCTCCCGAGCCCAGTATGGCGGCAAATGCCGGTAGTTGGTTCGCAAGCAACTGGCAGACCATCGCTTTGTTTGGAGCCGCGATGTTCAGTGTCTTCTTTTTGCGGGGCATGGTTCAGTCGCCCAATCCCGCGCCGTCGCGGGCCGCCGAGAAGGGGGCGCGCGACCCGTCACTAGCTCACGATGGACTTGACGACGAAGAAGTGGAAGAAACGGATATTGTCAATTCGCTTAAGTCGAAGTTTCAAAACTCTGGACGAAGCCTGCGCGACGAGTTGAGCGAGCTCGTTCACGAAGATCCTGATTCGGCTGCCAGCGTCCTTGCCAATTGGATTGGTGAAGTGGCCTAACACTGTTCCTGAGGAAACGTGTTCATGACAGAGGAATTCATGACAACGGAAAGTTCAACGACAGATTCGATTCGCAAAGCGGCCATCTTGGTTTCCACTCTGAATCGAGACAGTGCCGACGCGCTGCTAGACAAGATGGAGGTCGAGCAGGCGGCACGAGTGCGCAATGCTGTGTTCGAACTCGAGACAATCTCTGACGAAGAACAAGACCAAATCGTCCGTGAATTCGTTTCCGCGGGTGGCGGCGCGTTCGGGACGATGTCGAACGTCAACGCTGGTGAATCTGAGGACCGCCATGTCGATGCCAAACCGTTTCAACTCCGTGAATACGGAGAAGCGTCAGCTCACGAATCGACTCCCCAATCTGGGGACCGATCGAGGCCAATCCAATGGCGAGAAGACCAATCAACGAAAGCATTGGTTGACAGCGACCAGTCCAAGGGCCACGACCCACTTTCTGACAATTGTCCCTTTCCAATTCTACGTGAAGCGTCTGCCGAGACTTTGGCAAATCACCTGGTCAATGAGAACGCGCAGGTGATTGCCGTTCTCGTGGCGCACCTGCCACCGAAACGTGCTGCCGAATTGATTGCGCGACTGGCGCCAAAACAACAGGCTGACGTCCTGAGACGCGTGGCAGGCCTCGACGCAGCCGCGCCCGCAGCGATCGAAGTTCTTCAACGGCAACTCGAAGACAAGCTGACGGAGGAGATTCGCGCACAACGTAACCGGGATGCGGGCCTGGTCGCGGTGAATTTGATTCTGAATGCCGCGGGAAGTAAACGCCACGAGCTTCTTAGCAATCTGACAGAGATTGACAATAAGCTGAGTCAACAGGTTGCTAAAGCGCAGGTCGAACGGCCACCGTCCAAAGAACGTTCTGAGGCTCGACCCGCTGATGTCCATGAGAAACCGACAGCCGAAGACGTTTCAGTTACAAGGCGAGCGGCGTCGCATTCCACCCCGCACGGGCCGGCTACGGAATTGAATGATGACGGGCCCAATACGGCGGCCGGGGACGACGACCAGACGATCCAGATCAGGTCGAAGATGGACTCTGAAACCGAGTCGATCACTTTTGAGCAGCTTGCCGAACTTGACGACGAAGGCCTGGCAATTCTGTTTCGCGAGGTGGATCCGGAGGTCACTTTGGTGGCGTTGGCGGGCGCGAGTTCCGATTTTGTCGCACGCGTGATGCAGCCTTTGCCGCCGCGAGAAGCGCGGGCCCTGCGTCGAAGACTGGAACGTCTTGGACCGATCAGACTAAGTGACATTTCCGCCGCACAGCGCGAGGTAGCCCAAGCCGCCACGCGACTGGTCCGCGACGGTCGATTGCCGCGATTCGTCACACCACGCTTTGCAGTCGCCGCCTAACGTTCCGATTGACTCCTCTAACCACTATGAATTTGCAATCAATGGCAGGCATTATCAAGTCCGGAACATTGTTGAACGACGCGAGTGGTTTACATTCGGTGGCGTTCAATTTCGAAGATATGTCGCAGAGGGCGTCCCGCTATCTGGATACAGTGCGCAGTCAGGCAGAGCAGATTCTGGCCGACGCGAAAAAGCGTGCTGCGGAGATCACGGCGCACGCCAAGAGCGCCGGACAACAAGCAGCGCAGGTCGAAGCGGAAAACAGCGTCCAAGCGAAACTTGATAGAAACCTTGAAACACTGCTACCGGCCATCCGCGAGGTGATTGGAGCTCTGGGCTACGAAAAGGAACGTTGGCTGAAGCACTGGGAACGCGAAACCGTGCACCTAGCGGCCGCGATGGCGGCGTGCGTGATCCGCCGTGAATTGTCTCAAGATCCTGAAATCTCGGTTGATTTGGTGCGGGAAGCGCTGCAATTGGCCATGGGCAGCGGGCGGCTTCGGTTGTTGTTGAGCCCCAGCGATTTTGAATCGCTGGGAGATCGAACCGATCGGCTCGCCAACGAGTTCGCGGAACTCGCCCCAACCGACATTGTTGCGGATGAGAGCATTCGCGCCGGTGGGTGCCGGGTTGTTACCGAGTTTGGCACGCTCGATCAGAATATCGATACTCAACTGCAACGGATCGAAGAAGAGCTTACATGAATGCGTTAATTGACCAACTTGATTCGGTAATGCCGACTGCCATCACTGGTAGCGTCGTGCGAACCGAAGGCATGATGGCGGCCGTGGCGGGATTCCCCGCGCCGGTTGGTGCCGTGGCGGAAATTGAACGCCAAGCCGGTCCTTCGATCTTCGGTGAGGTCGTTGGGTTTCGTGACGCCCTGACGCTGGTTTTTCCCTACGAGGCAATGTCAGGGGTCCGTCGCGGAAACCAAGTTGTTATGCGCAGGACTTCGCGTTTCCTGCGTGTCGGCGATCAGTTGCTCGGCCGCGTGATCGATGCACACGGAGTAACGACGGACCAATTCCCCGAGCCGTCATTGCCACACCGAACGTCCCTGGATCGAACGCCACCGTCGGCGTTGGAACGGCCGCCCATCGAGACGCCGCTCACAACGGGCGTGCGAGCCCTGGACGGGCTCTTGACATGCGGTACCGGCCAGCGCATGGGGATCTTCTCAGGATCCGGTGTTGGCAAGAGCGTGCTGTTGGGCATGATGGCGCGAAATACGTCCGCGGACGTCAACGTCATCGCGATGATTGGCGAGCGTGGTCGCGAGGTGAACGAGTTTCTGGCGCGCGACCTTGGCGAGGAGGGGCGTCGCCGCAGCGTCGTCGTGGTGGCAACCAGCGACCAACCGGCGATTCTGCGCGTGCAGGCAGCGATGACGGCGACCGCCGTCGCCGAGTACTTTCGCGACCAGGGAAAAAACGTGATGTTGCTTATGGACTCAGTGACCCGTTTTGCAATGGCGCAGCGGGAAATTGGGTTAGCTGCCGGTGAACCACCCGCGACGCGTGGCTATCCACCATCGGTCTTCTCACTGCTGCCAAAGCTCATAGAACGTGCCGGCCGCGGGCCGCGCGGCAGCATCACCGCTTTCTACGCTGTGCTGGTTGAAGGAGACGACACGAACGAGCCAGTCGCCGACGCAGTACGCGGCCTACTCGACGGTCACACGATTCTCTCAAGGGAGATTGCCTCGAAAGGTCATTTTCCAGCGATCGATGTGTTGCAGAGTATCAGCCGCCTCATGCCCATCGTCGTGGATGAAGAGCATCTCCAGGCTGTGATGACGATCCGCGAAGTGATGGCAGCCTATCAGGAACATCGAGATCTGATCTCCATCGGCGCATATCGCGCTGGCGCAGACGCGCTGGTCGACACGGCCATCGCAATGCAAGACGAACTCAATGGTTTCTTGCGGCAGGCCATCAACGAGGCGTCGTCGCTAGAAGACTCACGTGAAGCGTTACTGCGACTGGCTGCGCTTTGCCACGCCGCCCGGACATCGCCAGCGGCGCAAACATTTACCGAGCCAGCCGAGGTGAATCGCCAGCCGGACTACGAAAATCCAACAAACGCCAAGGCGTCGCCGTAGTGAACCATGAGTCAATTCAAGTTTCGATTGGAAACGTTAATGAAACTCCGCCAGGCGGATCGTCAGCAGCGACGCGCAGAACTGGCGGAAACGTATCGTGCAGATGGGATACTCGCCAGGCAAGCGGATCTAGTCACCTTGGAAATCAGCGAAATGAGAAAACGATGTCTGGCCGCCGCTTCGCCTGGGCGCGTCGATGTGGATCGCCTGGTCGCAATCCAACGCTTCGAGCAAGTCTTGCGAGCCAAGGCGCGGGTGTTGACGCAGCGGAAATCGCGGTTGATCGAAGAGATTGAAAAACGGCGGTTGGCGTTGGTTGAGGCGGATCGCCAGGTTCGCGTCTTGGAAAAGCTACGCGATCGACAATTGGAAACACATCGGACTGACGAATTACGGCGCGAGGTCAAAACGCTAGACGAAGTTGCCCTCAGCCATCGGCGAGGCCCGGAATGAACATCATACGACTAATTATGAGTGCGGCGCCGCTTGCATTCGGATACTGCTGCCTGGCGACGGTGACTGTCCAGGTTGGTGGAGGCGTCATGATGTGGTCAGAAGATAAGTTGTCCCAAGACAAAGTCATTCGTTACGCCGCGATCATCTACGGACTCGACATCTCCGACCTGCCGACAGAGAAAGAACCCGAGCCAGGCACTCACGCCAGTGACGAAGATCTGACGCATGATCAGTTATTGGCCAAGCGGGTTAACGCCAATTCGATCTTGATCGATCGAAAAGTCGCAATGAAGCAGGAATCAGACACTATTCGCAGCCTGGAGAAGGAACTCAAGTCTGAACGAGACCGACGCGCACTGGTCCGTAACAACTTCCGCGCTTACCTCGACAATCTGGAGCGACAGGCTGTCATCGCCTCGCTCGGAGACGTCCAGCGAACGCTTGAGGCTCTTTCACCGAGGCAGGCCAAAGATATCCTCCTGCGAACACTCGAGGACGAAGGCTTGGATGAAGGCGACGATGTGGTAAGCGATGTCGTTACCATCGTCAAGGCGATGCCGGAGGGTAAACGCAAGAAGATCTGGGCGGAACTCAAGACCGATGAAGAGCAGGAAATGCTGCACCGAATGTTCATGGAAATCGGAGAACTCTCCGGTGGGGAGAAGCCATGAAGATCCTGAAGGTTACATTTTCTGCGTTGATCTACCTGAGTGTCCTGACAGTTCTCGCAGAGGCCGTGGCTTTGTGTGTGGTCTGGTCGAAAGGAAATCTCACGGAAGACACGGTGTTCCAGATGATGGCCGTGGCTCACGATGTTGACATGTTCACGATGCACCGTCGACAAGGGCGCGCAATCGCGATCACGCCTACTGTTTATGTCGCACGACGAGAGGTCGAAGACATGCGACAGGTCGTCGCGTTGGACTTGAGTATGCGCGAGATTGCTATCGACAAAGGGCTGATCGACATCCTTGAAATCAGCGCCAAGTTCACTCAGCAATGGGAAGAGTACAAAAAACTCAAGGACGAATTTGACTGGAACCTCGAACAATTGCGACAGGGTGCCACAGACCAGGCAGTCAAGGACGTGCAACGACAGCTTGAGTCGTTGAGCCCAAAGCTCGCAAAGACTCAGATTTTGAAACTCTTGGATGATCAATCGTTGGGCCGAGAGGACGCCCAGCAGTTTGTTGTCACGGTCTTTAAGGGCATGCCGGTCAACAATCGAAAACGGATCATTGAGGAGTTTCGCACCGAGAATACCATGCGGTTGCACGAGATCCTTCGGCAGATTCGCAAAGGCGAACCAGACGTTGGATTATTTCGCGAGACGCGACGGAATCTCATGAGATTTGATTGATATGGGGTGGTGTGACGGTCGAAACGGTCACGCCGGACAACGGTAGAGCAAGAAAAGCAAGGATGCCAATTATGTTCCCTTCGTTTTTGGACGGAGCAACACCCACCACGCCTCCAGAGTTGTTGGAGCCAGTGCGGGATGCGCCGAAGCCGGACGTTGATCAGTCGTTTGAAACTCATCTGCAACGAACGCAAGATGCCACGCAAGCGAACCAAGATAACACGGAAGCAAAGACTGCGGACGAAAATCCGGATGGCACCGTCGGCGATGCCGCTGTCGATGCAGGGCAGTCCGACGCCGACGAAACGAATCAAGAGGAATCGAAGAGCGTGCCGGAGGCGACAGACCCCGCGCACGTTACAGGGCCCCATGATGATGAATCGGTCGCCATCGAACCGCTACTCACGGTCGAACTGTTGACCGTCGATGTCGCCGTTTCGCCTCAGACGGATGGTGTGTTCGAAGAAACGCCGCCTGAAGACTCGATACAAACTGAGGTAGTCGAGCCGATCTTAGAGGACGAGACCCTGGCAGTTGTGACGTTCGAGGATGTGGATGATGTCGAGGTTGCGACGGATAGCTCGGATCCGACCAGCTCGGACGAAGTAACACATGATGTTCCGTTGAGTGATCGAGCGACCACAGACGAACCAGAACACAATGATGTCGGGAACCCATTGGAAGCTACAAGCGTTTCGCAAAAGGCGGTGATTTCTGAACGACCGGCTGCTGAACCAAATACGACTGAAGTCGAAGTCTCCGTGACTGCAAAATTGCCATCAAAGGGAGAGCTTCAGCCAGGCTCCAGCGGCGAAACAGTTGAGAGGCCGCAGGGCGAGAGGCAGCCTGGCAATTCGGAAACGATCAAGGGAGGTGTCGTGGAATCGGGTGTTGTGGCAAAGCAAATCCCAACTGCCGGAGACCCGGTGCAAACGGCTCCGACGCTCGAAGCCGGGGTGAAACTGGAAGACGCCGCCGAGGTCGACAAGAGTCCGCCGACCTCCACCCCGGTGGAAGGAAAGCCTGAAGCGGCAGCAACCAGCGCGCAGAACCGATTTGCGCAGCAGTTGATGACTGGCGGCGGAGAACGAAATTCGCAGACCACCACGACCGAGGGAATAAATCAGACACGTTTTGTCGATCGCGTGGCGCGGGCATTTCGCGCCACCGAAGGGCAGGGCGGTACGATCAAGTTACGCTTGCACCCACCAGAGCTAGGTGCCCTCCAGGTACAGCTCAAAGTCCAGGGCAACGCGCTGACAGCGAGGTTGGAAGCGGAAACACCCGCGGCACGTGCGCTGCTGGTCGATAGCTTGCCGGTCTTACGTGAACGACTGGCGGAACAGGGTATTCGGATCGAGCAGTTTGACATCGACTTGACGGAGCGACATCCCCAGAATCTCCCTGATGAAACCGGCGATCGCTCAGGGGAAGAACGGAATGCCGAAGGTTCCTCGCTAGTCGAGGCCAGCGACGACGAACAGAGTTCCGGCGAATCGCGACGCGCCGTCGTCGGCGAGAATCAACAACTCGACATTATCGTGTAACCATCCGAGACGAACGATTTCAAAGGAGCAATGGCGTGAGCAGAATTTCAGCCGCGGGTGGAGTCACCAGCCCCAGCACGGATCGAAACGCTGGCGACTTGCGAGAACTGGATTTGGACCATTTCCTGAAACTGATGGTGACGGAGTTGCAGAATCAAGATCCACTCGATCCGATGGACAACAGCGAGATTCTGGCCCAGATCAGCCAGATTCGTTCGATCAGCGCGACGGATCAACTGTCGGAGACCTTGGGCTCGGTGTTGTTGGGGCAAAATATGGCTACAGCCAGTGGACTGATCGGAAAGCGAATCAACGCGCTCTCCGACGGTGCGGACCCGGTGGACGGTGTTGTCGACCGGGTCACCGTTGTCGTCGACGAAAACGACAATGCGAGTCGGTCGCTCAGAGTTCACGTCGGTGAACACGACGTTCGCTTAGACAACATTCGTGAAATTATAGAAGACGATCCGTCGGCTTAGTTTTTCTCACACAAAATACTGGCGGCCCGATGTTGCCAGCCAGGATATATCAGACACTTCCAGGAGGGTAGAAGAATGGGACTCGCATCAGCACTTTCAACGGCATTGACCGGGCTCACGACCGCTGAAACGAAGATTGACGTGGTGGGCAATAATCTAGCGAATTCTCAGACTGTCGGGTTCAAGGAGTCCGAGGTTGTCG
>JASLPZ010000169.1:0-14743 GCA_030744725.1 Pirellulaceae bacterium | reverse complement strand
GTGCCGCCGCGCCCTTCCACAAGCTGAACTGCGCCGCCCTCCCCGAGACCCTGCTGGAGTCCGAGCTCTTCGGACACGAGAAGGGAGCGTTCACCGACGCCAAGGCCCGCAAGATCGGCAAGTTCGAGCAGGCCGACCAAGGGACTGTGATGTTGGACGAAATTGGCGAAATGAGTTCATCGATCCAAAGCAAGTTCCTGCGAGTGCTGGAAGGTCATCCTTTCGAGCGGGTCGGTGGCAGTAAGGCAATCAAGGTCGATGTGCGGGTGATTGCTGCTACGAATCGCAATCTCGAACGCGCCGTCGCGGATGGCAGCTTTCGTCGCGATCTCTACTTCCGCTTGCACGTTGTCGAGATTCAAGTCCCGCCGCTCCGTAAGCACCCCAGCGATATAATCGAATTGGCCAACTTCTTTCTCGACAGATTCAATGAAGATACCGGACGTAAACTGGCGGGCTATTCGCCGGAAGCGGTCAACTTGATGCAGCACTACCGCTGGCCTGGCAACGTCCGCGAACTCAGGAACGTGATTGAACGTGCCGTTCTGTTAACGCATCACGAAGTCATAGCCGCCGAAGATCTCACGCTTTCCAATCTTGCCACGGCCAGCGAATCTGGCGAATTCCAATTCTCATCTACGAGCTATGATCCCTCAACGTTGGCCGACGTGGAAAAACGGCATATTGCCGCAACGCTTAGTTCGACGGGCTGGAACAAGAGCCGCGCCGCCGAGATCTTGGGGATCGAACGGTCGACACTCGACCGTAAAATCAAACGGTATGAATTGAAAGCGAACGCCTAGCGAGGCCGTGTGTCGGACCGACGCGAGCTATCGATCGGTTGCGGCGAACCGCTCGCCGACCAACCTGCGGTCGGTGCCCGTCGCTGAAAACTTGACTCATTTGTAAAGAAGGACCCGAAACAAGCTCTCTAGCGAAACGGTCGAGTCTGCGCACGTTACCGATCGTGGCGCCGGTAGCACGAGGCCAGTCGGTCAAGTGAAACGCCGCGGTCATAAGATCGGACCAGCCACCAGTTGCGCAACGTCTGCCTGAGGACGCCGTGCCGCTGCCAGCGGCGCGGATCAACTCGGATCGGCCCAGCCAACAGACGGGGCCAGGAGGAGGCGCGAAGGTCTCTCATCAGAATCAGATCTTCCATCAACGGCACCTCCGGAAAACAGCCGGCCGCGAAGAAGGTAGCCCGTCGTACGAAGATGCCCTGATCGCCATACGGTAAACCTCGCCACCGCACACGCCAACTGTTGCCCCATTCCAACAGCCGGAATCGTACTCCCGCGGCTTGAATTGACTGGCGAAATGCTCCGTGCTGGACAGCCGTGTCGCTCAGCAATTCGCGCACGTGCTCAACCGCTCCCTCGGGCAGCCAATTGTCCGCGTGCAGAAATAACAGAACCTCGCCAGTTGCTTGTTGCGCGCCTGCATTCTGTTGCGTTGCACGTCCAGGTTGGGAATCTAACAACAGGCATCGGAACTCGGAGGCATTCTGACAGGTTGCATCGTCGCTGCCCCCATCGACAACGATCACCTGATCGGCACCGGCGGACCAGGCACGCTCGATCGCCGTACCGATCCGGTCTGCTTCGTTGAGGGCGGGAATAATAATCGATACGTTCACGCAAGAAAGTCCACAACCACCGGTAACTGAAATCAAAGCAGGGCAGGTCGCCGAGCGTATGCGAACCTGATCGCCCGAGGCAATCCCCCTGCGTGGCCAGAACTTATGTAAAACAACGACGGCAATCCCCTTGCCGTGATTCTCGCTGGCGTTCCCTCTCCAACGTCATTTCGAGCGGATTGTCCACCATTTGCCAGCCAGGGCTGAGCGACTCGCAAAAGACGAGCGGACTGACTATAAACAGATGATCGGCGGGACGCGATTACCGCTTCGCCTGAGTAGTCCATCCTCGGGGCAACACTCCCTCGGACGCGACCCACCATGACGGGATTGGCACGTGCGGCCCCTTACACGTTTTTCTGCTGTGAACCACGTATATGGCAAACAATAAGACGGCCGCTTTTGCTTGGTGGTGCGCGGCGACGATATTTCTGAGCGCTTTTCTCCTGTTTCAGGTGCAGCCAATCATCAGCAAGATGATCCTGCCCTGGTTCGGAGGCGGACCGGCGGTCTGGACCGCGTGCATGTTGTTTTTTCAGGTTACGCTGCTTGGCGGCTACGCGTATGCACATTTTATTGAGCGGCTGCCATCGCCCTCGTGGCGAATGGGCGTTCATATCACTTTGATCGTGGTGGCAGCTCTTACACTACCGATCACGCCGCACGCATCTTGGAAACCGGTAGACGGCACTCAACCGACCTGGCGAATCCTGACTCTCTTAGCGGGTAACGTTGGACTCCCTTACTTCGTCCTGGCGTCGACGGGTCCGTTGGTGCAGGCGTGGTTTAGCCGTCTCGTACCGAATCGCTCGCCATACCGACTTTACGCATTGTCCAACGTCGGTTCGTTGGGCGCGCTGTTGACGTACCCCTTCTTCTTTGAACCGTTGCTGACGACCTCCTGGCAGGGTGGCATATGGTCTGCGGCGTTTGCGATTTTCGCCCTTCTGTGCGGCTCGCTGGCCTGGGCCACGTTTCGCACTGGCAGGCAACCGAGCGGCGCCATGGCCGAACCAGACGAAAACGAACGGTCACCTAGCCACGTTGTCGAAATTCCGTCGCTCGCAGACACACCAGTGCCCGATAGCCTCGCCGAGTCGGGCGCCGCAGCCGATTTCGCACCATCGGATCCACCCTCATTGGATCGTCGTCTCGCGTGGCTGCTGCTTCCGGCACTTGCATCGATGATGTTGCTGGCAATTACAAACCACGTCTGCCAGGATGTGGCCGTCGTGCCGTTCTTCTGGGTCGCGCCGCTCGGCTTGTACTTGCTAACGTTCATTATTTGTTTCGACAATGCGATCTGGTATCGCCGGCGCATTTTCAGCCTGGTTACGATCATCGCGGTTCTTCTTCTGGCAATCACCGAGTTGGAGTCGCAACTTGAAGAGTTGTTAGCCAAATTCAATATTGACTTTAACATCTCGGACTTCACCGGCGAGCTTCTGGTTACGGGGGCTACGAACTTGGAAGCGTTGTTGGCGCGAGTCAACATCATCATTCCCATTTCGGACTACACTGGCGACCTCATCATCGATGCGGCCGCGTACCTTAGTGTGCTCTTTCTGATTTGCATGGTTTGTCATGGCGAACTCGTTCGCTGCAAGCCGCCCGCGCGGTGGCTAACGTCGTTTTATTTGATGGTCTCCGCCGGCGGCGCGCTGGGCGGGATCTTTGTCGCGCTGATCTGCCCACAGGTGTTTTCAACCCACTTGGAACTCGGCATCGGGCTGGTTGCCACATTCATGGTAGCGATGGGTGTCGTCTGGGACGAATTCTGGACGATCTGGCCGGTGCGTCACATGTGGGGCAAAGGCGTGTCTTTTGCGGGTGGATTTCTTCTGCTCTTGGTCGTTGTACGGGCTCAATTCGAGAACCTGAATTCGGACGCATTGTTTTCGATCCGGAATTTCTACGGAGTCCTCACGATCGAAGAAATGTACGAGGACGACGCGGACTACCACATTCGCCGCTTGCTAAATGGTCGTATTCTGCACGGATCTCAGTTTCTTAGCCCGGATCAGAACAAAGTAGCAACTACATACTACAACTCCGACAGCGGCATCGGCATGGCAATCACCCACCTGGTTACGCGCGATCCGCTTCGTGTTGCCGTGGTGGGGCTAGGCACGGGGACTATTGCCTCGTACAGCCGCCCAGGCGAATCGTACACGTACTATGAGATTAACCCGAACGTCGTTCAGCTGGCGAATGAATACTTTACGTTTCTCAGCGATAGTGATGCCGAGGTGAACATTCTTCTGGGCGATGCACGCATTTCGATGGAGAGGCAAACGCCTCAACAATACGACATTATCGCCTTAGACGCGTTCAGTGGAGATGCCATTCCCGCGCATTTGTTGACCATTGAAGCATTCGAGGAATATCTTCGTCACCTCAAGCCAGATGGCATCATCGCTGTCCACATCAGCAATCGACATCTGGACCTCACGCCCGTGGTCGGCGGTATTTCCGAGCAGCTGAAAGTGCCGGCAATCAAAATCGAATGGAACGAAGATGACCATGTCGGCGAGGCGGCCTCCGATTGGGTCTTGCTGACTAACAACGATGTTTTTCTTGAGATGCCAGAGATCGCCGCGGTGGCCGAACCATTGGAAGGCAGCTACAAACCAATCCCGCTCTGGACCGACCAGTACAGCAATCTGTTTCAAATTCTGCAATAATCACAGCTTGATCCCACCTTCGCGCCGATCATTGAGGCGTGTCTTTTTCGCACCCAAAGAACCCACTGGAATTATCGCATGAATCGCTCCCGAATCCTCTCTGTTGTTTGCATCGCGTTGTTCGCCGGACCGTTGGTAGCCGCCGACTGGAATCAATGGCGCGGTTCCAGTCGTGATGGTCTGGCTCATACGTCTCCAACGCTGCTGGAAGCGCTCCCGTCAGTCGGTCTTTCAGCCGAATGGACCGCGGATAAATCGATCGCCGCCGCGCAAGGTGGCGGTTGGTCGAGCCCGATTGTGGCGGATGGAAAAGTCTATCTGTTCGCACATAAGAAGACGCGTCTCAAAGAAGGCGCGATGCCACAGCAGAAGTTCCCTTGGTTGCCGCCGGAAAAACGCGTTGGAATGTCAGACGATGAGTATGCCGAATACGAACGTAAGCGCCGCGACGAAGACGAAGTCCGCGCGTCGTTCTTTCGCTACGACGAGTTCATCTACTGCCTCAACGCCGACAGTGGCGAGATCATGTGGACCAATCAACGTGACAGCGTCTACACACGATTCCCGCAATCTGGTTCACCCACGGCGATTGATGGTCGTCTATTTTTCCTCGGTGCCGGACGCGTCGCGTATTGCATTGACGCTACCACGGGTAAGGATGTATGGCAGCGCAAACTGTCCGGAGAATTCCGTGATGAGTTCCTTCAGTCATCAGTGGTCGTCGCCGATGGCGCCGTCGTCGTGCTGTGCGGGTCGCTCTTCGGACTCGACACGGCCACGGGCAACATTCTCTGGGAGGGGGACAAGAAGACGATGCGCGGTTCGCAATCGAGCCCAGTGGTATGGGGTGGCACTGGTCGCGATTTAGTGATCGCCAATGTCGGCAGCGGCGACACAATTTGCGTTGAACCACAAACCGGCAGGCTGCAGTGGCGCATTCGTAGCGAAGGCGGCCAGTCAACTCCCGTGATCGCCGGAGACCGGCTGATTACCTACGGCAGCAGTCGCAAACGTGGTATGCGGTGCTTTCTCATGTCGTCGTCTGGAGCGAAGCACGAGTGGACATTCAACGGCACGGCCGATCCCGGTTCGAGCCCCGTTGTGGTGGGCAACAACATCTTTGTGCAGGGAGACCGCCGGATGGCATGTGTCGACCTGGCGACTGGCGAGACGCGTTGGAACACCACGTTGGACATGGCGCGACCTCGGTATACGTCGTTGGTTGCTGCTGATGGAAAGGTGTTCTACACCTTCGATTCAGTCTTGTGCTTCCGAGCCACGTCGGAAGGCTTTCGGCCTTTGATGACCGCCTTGATCGACGAAAACGGTCTGCTTGCGGACGAAGCGGCGTTCCGACAGATGCTGGATCTTGAAAGACTGGAAGAGACGGCTGAAGGCCAAAAGGAATCGCAGAAGATTTGGCGCAAGAAGTTCAACAATACAGGACCGCTAGCTTGCGCATCACCGGCAATTGTTGATGGCAAGTTGTACCTGCGAACCAAGAAGGGACTTGCCTGTTTCGATCTGACCGCCAAGCCTGCGGCGGAATAATCTCAAGCGGATGGCAAGCGTTAGAGATAGGTACGGAACTTAGCGCGGTTTCGGATGCCACTAAAAAGCTTGTATTAGGTTTTTCTTTACGGTTCTTACTCTTGACAGATCGCTAGTGGCTTGCGCGTCCGGCTCGACCGACGGTCCTCAAAAACACGGCGATTCCAACGCAATTCGACATCGCCCGCTTCCGACTTATACTGGAATCTGGTGTTGGTGCCTTGAGCATTCGCTCACGTTCTTTGGCCCGACTGACCGTTCGCTCACATTTCCGGGATGCCGGATTCGCCACTTGAAAGTTGCACGGCCATGGTTTCAAACCGATCCACGCGCTACACCCAGCGCGATGCCTACCGCATTCTATTCCGGTTCAAATGGCGGGCCATGGCTGTCTTTGTAGCCATCATTGCGATCGTGGTTTTCAGCCTGATCATGATTCCTCGGGCATACATTTCCGAAGCCCGGCTGTTTGTCAAAACGGGCCGGGAAAGTGTTACGTTAGATCCGACTGCGACGACCGGTCAAAACGTGATGGTCAATGATTCGCGGGAAGGCGAAGTCCGCTCCTTGGAAGACGTGCTCCGCAGCCGCGTATTGCTCGAGAATGTCGTCGATGATCTCGGCGAGAAAATGGTTCTCGGCAGTACGACCGACGGGCCGCTTTCCGCGTGGCTAAAGACGGCTGGCATCGCGGATTCGATAGACCGACGAGAGAAAGCAATTCATCGACTTCAAAAGACAATTGTCGTCGCCAACGCCAGACGTTCGGCGGTCGTGACAATTCGTGCCAAGGCGAGTTCGCCGGAGACGGCGCAGAGGATCGTTACGGCGTTTTCCAACGCATACTATCGACTGCATCATCGCGTGCACCGCACAGAAGGATCCGAGCAATTCTTCGAATCACAGACCGCCCTGCTCAAGCAACAACTTGCCGATACCACATCGCAGCTACGCGACTTGAAGAACAGAGTAGGACTCGTTTCGGTCGAGAGTCAGCGGGACATTATTGAAGGCCAAATCAAGAGCTTGGGTCGCGAACTGATCTTGGCCGAGGCGGCAAGGTCTTCAGTGATCTCGAGAATCTCTGCACTTCAATTGGCACACCCTGACGTGTCTCGCAACGCAAAACACGAAGCGGCAACAACGGTCTCTCCCAAAGCGCTCGACGACATGCGCGATCAGCTTTATACACTGCAAATCCAGCAACGCGAGATGTCTGCCCGCTACAACGCGGGCCATCCACGACTGCTGGCGATGCGGGCGCAAGTTGACGGCGCTCGATATTTGCTGGAAGAACTCGAGTTGCAGATCGAAGAATCCCGCGCCGCTTCACTGACCGCTCAGATCGACAATCTTGACCAAGAGCATCGATCCCAGATCGCGCGGCTGCAGCAACTCAATGAGAACGAAGTGCAGATTCGTGAGCTTGAGCGGAATGCCGAACTGCTCAGGGCCAACTACATGACGTATGCCAGGAGCCGCGAATTGGCCCGCATCTCCAACGACTTGGACGCCCGCCAAATCTCGAATGTGAATCTAATTCAGCCAGCGACGTTGGTGACCAAACCGGTCAGTCCACAGAAGCTTCCCATTCTCGTACTTGGCCTCCTGGCGGCCGTGTTCGGCGCCGCGGGAGTCGCCCTGGCCGGCAATTGGCTCGACCAATCCCTGACGAGTCCGGAGGATATCGAATCGCAACGGTCGTTGCCGGTACTTTTGACCATTCCACGGATCGGCCGCAATACGCTCCTAAACAACTAGGCATAGAAAGGACCTGATCGTGTTCAAGCCACTTGAGTGCTCGATGCACTGCACGTCATCCGGGGCCGGATTTGCCTTGCGTCCCGATACGTTTTGCAAGATCCTCGAACGTGAACGCATGCGGGCTGATCGTTGCGAAAGACCGTTTAGTGTACTGGTCTTCACGGCCGATACGACGGCGACAGAGCCTCTGGACTTTGCCGAGTTGACTCGGTATCTACAAGGTCGTTTACGGACGACCGATGTGGTGGGCTATTTGAACCGTCAGTGTCTGGCAGCGCTCTTGTTCGATACCGATCGCGCCGGTGCTCGCACGTTGCTGGATGATATTCAGGAGAACTACTCGGCCGCGCTGCAACAACACATTTGTGTCATTCATACTCATCCGGCCGATCCCGTAGATGAAACGGTTGCCCCTGCCGCCGACGCCATGCCAGAGCACCTTTTCTTGCAGCCCATTCCTCGTTGGAAACGGGTCGCCGATATCTTCTTGGCGTCAATCAGCTTGATCGTCTTTTTTCCGATCATGGTCTGTGCGGCAGTGATGATCAAACTCACATCACCGGGGCCAATCCTGTTTCTCCAGCGTCGAGTCGGCCTGGCGGGACGTCCGTTCGTGGTCTACAAATTCCGCACGATGTGCGAGGGAGCCGCCCAGCAGCAAGCCAGATTGCGGCCGTACAACGAACAAGACGGACCGGCCTTCAAACTCAAGAATGACCCGCGCGTGACGTCGGTCGGCAAGTACTTGCGTAAGACGTGCATCGACGAATTCCCTCAATTCTGGAACGTGCTTCGTGGAGAAATGTCGATTGTTGGCCCTCGTCCGCTCCCCTTGGATGAGTCCGCTGATTGCATCAACTGGCAGCGTCGTCGTCTAGATGTCACTCCAGGCATGACCTGCATCTGGCAGGTTTCTGGCGGTATACGAGTTTCATTTATCGAATGGATTCGGATGGATCTGCGCTACATCCGTCACCGCACGCTCTGGCACGATTTCAAATTACTGCTGAAAACGGTCCGTGTGGTTCTGTTTCATCGTGCGTCACAATGAACGTTGAGTTTGAAGAACCAACAGGTCAGGCGCGCGACTGCAACAGCCGTAGTCCGTTCATCACGACCAGCAGCGATGCACCCATGTCCGCCGCAATCGCCATCCACAGTGATGCCGCACTGGCAATCGTTAGCGCGATAAAAATCAGCTTCAACCCCAGAGCGATCGCAATATTCTGCTTGATCACGCGGAGCGTTTGTCGGGCCAGGTCGATGAGCCACGGCACACGCACCAATTCGTCGGACATGAGTGCAATGTCGGCAGCTTCGATCGCAGCGTCGGTGCCGATCGCTCCCATGGCGATCCCCAGCGTTGAAGCCGCCATGGCCGGTGCATCGTTGACACCGTCACCAATCATTGCCACCACGCCGTAGCGCTCGCGCAGCCGCGCGACATGCCGGACTTTTTCTTCGGGTAGTGTCCCTGCAAAGAACTCATCAATCCCAACCGAGTCGGCAACGGCTGCGGCCGTTGCTGGGTTGTCGCCCGTCAACATGACGACATGTTCGATCCCCATCGATTGCAAGCGGCGGATCGTGTTTTGGCTCTCCTGCCGCACCACATCGGCCACTCCGATCAGACCACAGACATGATCTGCGGTCCCAATGGCAACCACTGAATGCCCCGAACGCTCGATGGCTTCACTCAGTTTCGCGGCCTCGCTGACATCCGAGGTCTTTTCGTTCATAAACCGTTGGCTGCCGATCCAATAGGGCTTGCCGTTGATGACCCCTTCGGCACCGCGGCCCGCCAGCGCTTGGTAGCCTGCGACGGGTGGGACGGCCACGTTTTCGTCGTTGGCGCAGCGCAGGATCGCTTGAGCAATTGGATGTGTACTGCCGGCCTCCATGGCAGCCGCGCGTTCCAACAGCTCGCCGCGCGAATGTTCGTTTAAGGGAACCACTTTCCGCACTTCCGGCCGGCCCTCGGTCAGAGTGCCCGTTTTGTCAATTGCGATCGCCTTGAGATGTGCGGCAGCTTCGAGATAGCGGCCGCCTTTGATCAGCACACCGCGGCGAGCGGCGACCGTCAGCGCAGAGACGATGCTGACGGGCGTTGAAATCACCAAGGCGCACGGACAGGCAATCACCAACAGCACCAGCGCGTTGTAGATTGCCAGGGGCCAGGCCAACCCCGTTGCCAGAGGAGGAATTACGGCGACACAGATTGCCAACAGAATCATGGCGGGCGTGTAGTAGCGGGCGAATTGTTCCACCCACTGTTCCGTTGGCGCCCGGCGAGCGTGGGCCTCTTGAACCATATGGATGATTCGCGCCAGCGCGGTGTCACTGGCTGCGTGCGTGACCCGCAACTCGATGGCGCCGTCCACATTCATGGACCCTGCATAAACCTGCTCACCAGGTTGCTTCGCTAACGGAAGCGATTCACCCGTAATCGGAGACTGATCGACTGACGTCTGGCCGATGGTAATGACGCCATCCAACGCGATCCGCTCTCCCGGTCGGATCACGATCGTTTCGCCGGGCTCGATTTTCCCGATGGGTAGTTCTTCAATTGCACCCGTGCGACGTTCCTTTCGTCGAGCTGTTGGCGGTGCAAAGTCCAGGAGCGATGCAATCGCGCGCCGAGCACGCCCCATGCTCCAATGCTCCAGCAGCAGCGAAACACTGAACAGGAAGGTCACCACGGCGGCCTCGAACCACTGACCAATCACCATCGCTCCCACCACTGCGATGCACATTAATAGGTTGATATCCGCGGTAAGACGACGCAGTGCCAGCCACGCTTTGGGAACGACAAACCAGCCACTTAGAATCAGAGACGCGACGTACAGTAATCGCGGGACCAACGGCACCTCTGTTGCCGCATGGGGCGTTTCCAGCCCAAATGCGACAGGCAAACTTTGCGCTGTGATTGCGTGGACGGCAAACGCTATAACTAACAGAGTGCCAGCCGCCACGGTCGTCCCCGCTCGACTCCAACGCTGCCAGGCACTGTCCGCAGACAGCTGATCGGTCGAATCGGTCGCATTGAATGAACCTGCCGAGCCTTCGATAACGCGGGCACGCATATTCAGCCCTGCTATCCGCGACATGATGTCGTCTTCGGAAATAGACGCCTCGGCAAATATGACGTACATTCGGTGCCCGATAACATCGAAATCAAGTTGCTCGATGCCCGCGACACGTGCCAACTCGACCCGCAGTTGACGCACCTCTTCGGCACAATCCAATTCGTCAATCAGGAAAACCGCTTGCCGAGTGTCCATGTTGTTACTCTAGGCGAAACGGCAGAATAGAAACATGCCAGTGCAATCCTGGGCTAATGAAACGGAATCTGGGCGATTCCGAGAGGGTGACTCGATGAATTCACAGCCAAGGAGCGATCAGCTCACGCGACATCGCCGAGCTGTTGACGCAAACGTCGAAGGACGCGACTTCGCGCCTGTCGCACGGCCGCCGAACTGATTCCAAATTCCTCGGCCACGGTGTCAGTCGCTTCGCACAGCACCGTCGTACGCCAAAACGCATTCCACGTCTGGTCGCGAAATTCGACTTTCACGTAGGCCAACGCACGATGCAGAAGCGCCGCAGTGTCAGACGGCTGACTCGGCGCCTCGGCGGGTAGAGGCGGAGCTGCGACCTCGTGCATTTGCTGCCAGGCCGTCGAGCCGCCAACGGGATTGGCTGGCTGCGGCTGGTTTCGAAAGTGGTCCCGAATCTTGTTTTTTGTGATCATCCACATCCAACCACGAAAGCCCGTCGAGTCGTCTTGCACGGAGAATTTGTCAATCCTGCGATGGACCGCCAAAAATACTTCCTGGAGAATGTCGGCGATTCGATCCTCGCCAACGCCACTATAACGGCACCAGATTCGGACCAACGGCGCATAAATATCGACGAGCCTCCGCCATGCTTCGTCGCTGCCATCACGGAGACCTGCGACGAGACTGGTGGACGAACTGTCCGCAGAGCTTACGGAAACGGACATTTTCGTACGTCTCGCGGTTTCAGAGAGATTGGAATGTCAGACGAGTGCCTCACGTCGCTTGGTTTTGTAGGTTGGACTTCCAAGGCTAACCAATGTCACCAACGGCCTCGGATGGCCATCATACTGACAGTCTTCGACTGAAATGAGGTAGGAGGTCATCATAGGTGAAACAGGGGGCGATCGCCAGATTCTGGGTGCGTGCAAAATTTTTCTGTCACGCGGCTTCGTTGTTCTTGATAGGGCGGAATTGCCACCTCGTTGCAAAAAACACATCTTTCGACTCGCAGGGGCAACAAACTTGTGTAAACCAACGAGGAATTGCCACCTTGTCGAAATCTGCTAACGGAGCCGATCTCCGGCAGATCAAATCGAGTGACGCGAAGTTCGTATTCGAATAGCGTGTGGTCTCCCTCTCGAGGATCCAAAGATGATTCAATCAAGTTGCCTCACGCCAGTTCAGTTGCAAGCCTACCTACAAGGGGCATTACCAGAGGCAGCAAGCGACGAAATCGAAAACCACTTGCAGTCGTGCGACCGCTGCAGCGATTCCGCATCTCAGCTGGAATCAAACGACGACTCGTTGATCAGGCACCTGCGACTGCAGCCCGATTTGACCGAGGCGGAGTCGGCAGACGATCCCCAGTGGGTGGCATGTATGGAGCGTCTTCGGCAGTTGCCAACCAGCGGCGGAGACGCGACGAACGTAGCTTCCGCATCGACACTTCAAGAACGGATTGAGCCGACTTCGGTCTATCACTATCGGCTGGACGGAGTGCTCGGACGTGGTGGAATGGGGATCGTGTATCGTGGCTGGCATCCCCAGTTGCACCGTGCGGTAGCCATCAAGGTTCTCTCCGCATCCCGTACGGACGATTCCGCATCGGTGGCACGATTCCAACGCGAAATGCGGGCCGCCGGTTCGCTGGACCATCCAGCGATCGTGCGCGCATTGGATGCGGGAGTCTGGCATGGCACTTATTACTTGGTGATGGAGCAAGTCGATGGAATCGACCTTTCCAAGCTCGTGCGGATCCAAGGTCCTTTGGGAGCCGGCGACGCTTGTGCCCTGATCGTTCAAGCCGCCGATGCGTTGCAATACGCACATGAGCACCAGGTCATCCACCGAGACATCAAACCTTCGAACCTGATGCTTGGGCGCGATGGCCAGCTCAAAATCCTCGACTTCGGTTTGGCACGATTGGAACACGCTGGCATGGCCAGTCATGCGGCGACTTCAGCAGGTCGACTGATCGGTACACTTGACTTCCTTGCACCCGAGCAAGTGGGGGGCGACCACCAAATTGACGGACGTGCAGACGTCTACGGTCTTGGCGCGACACTCTTCAAATTGCTCACTGGCGAGGCGCCGCATGGCTCCAGCGCACAACGTCCCATCCTCGATCATCTCCAGCGGCTGACTGGCCAAGCCGCTGCACCACTCGATCAGTTCCGCCACGATCTGCCCGCCGACTTAGTCGTAGCAGTCAGCGATATGCTCCAGCGAGATCCAGAAAAACGAGTTGCCTCGGCCGCCGAAGTGGTCGATCGTTTGCGCCCATTTGCCTTCGACGACAGCCTGACCACGTTGGGACAAGAAACACTGGCCGTCGTCGATCGCCTTGACGAATCTGAGGCGTTGCACGAGTCCGCCATCGACGGATCATCCGATCAAGGTTCGAGAAGCCCGAGGAAGCACGATCGATTGGATCGCTGGACCAGGCCGGTTGCCCGCAGAAACCGCCAGTGGTTTGGCGTCATCGGGTTGGTAGCCCTGATCCTGATCGCGGGCGCGCTGGGGGCGTTTGCGGGCGTAACCATTATCTTGAAGACCGGTGAGGGCGAATTGGTCGTGGAATCCGAAGTCGAGGATATCACGCTGGAACTGATTCCTGACGGCGCCAGCGTCCCCTCCCTGCAAGTGCAATCGGGCAAGACGACGACCATTCGCAGCGGAAGATATGAACTGCGCGTCGCCGGGGCATCGGATTCGGTCACCGTCGATCCACAGATCATTGTCGTACGACGCGGTGATCGGAGGGTCGTGTCGGTTCGCAGAAAAACAGTCAAGGGCAGTTTGAAATCGCAGGCTCAAGGCGCGCAAGGCGAGGCCGCTGCATTGGCGACTCCCAATGACGCCACGACTTGGGAGGAGCAACTACGGATTCGCCACGGCGAATTGAAAATCAAGCTGGCCAGGCAATCGCAACATCTCGGCGAGAATCATCCAGGAGTTGTCGCCACGCATCGCGAACTCGACGTTATCGAACAATTGCAGAACGATACCGTGGATGCGCCGACCCATAAAGGACGCACCTACGCACAATGGCAGCGAATTGTCCTTCGTGAAACCGAAACGACCACCGTACTGGATGCTATCAAATCGCTGGTCAGACTCAGCCATGCGGACCAACATGATAAAACGATCGAGACTCTGTTTCGCGTAGCGGAAAAGGTCAGCGGAGAACTGCCCACGTCGATGGCCAATCGGGACGCTCACATCGACCTTAACGCACATTGGGGAGAAGACGAATCCAGCTCGTCCGGTCGTCAGTACTTCAAGCCGGGGCCAGAGAGCTGGAAGAGCATCATGTCGCAACTGGTCGAGGAGCTAGATGAATTGCCACTCGATGCAATCGATCGACAGCTACGAGTAGCTGTCAGCGGTGAAAACGAGGCCGAACAGTTGTTCGTCATCGCTTATCTGGCATCACGTATGCAGGCTGAAAGGCCACTTGATGGCGGTGTATCACTAATCGATCAACTCGCAAGCCAACGTCAGTCCGATCTGGTCACTGCCGTCGCCATGTTCGTACAGCTGGCCTTGTCGAAGACTGGAGTTTCCGAGCGGCACGTCGATCAGTTGAGACGCAATTCTCCACTTGTAGCGCCAGCCGTATTGAGCGCGATGCTGAGAACGGATCAGTTCACCGCCATGGAAGAAATGGGGCGTGTGGGCGCAACCTCTGTCTTTCACGCTGGATCCACGAATGCGTACGCGAAAGACGCGCTGATGGAGTCGGTCTTCGATCGACAGACCGACGAATCGCCACCGAGGCCGCAGCCTGAGGAGACTGAGTTTCTTCGCGCTTATGGAAAGCACCT
>JASLPZ010000168.1:0-14777 GCA_030744725.1 Pirellulaceae bacterium | reverse complement strand
CCATACGAGAGGTGCGAATTCCCAGTGATCACGGTGCGTCCCTCACCCACATCTTGGCCTGCGCGCTTCTTCCGTTTGGTGAGCCGCCGGCGACACAGAGTTTCCCGCCGATGATCGCGGCGGCAGGCGACGAAAGAGGCATGGGCAACTTGCCGACCACCTCCCACTTGTCACCAGGCGTTAGTGCGAGGATGTCGGCGTCGATCTGTTTCCTGCCAAACAGTGTGCCACCCACTGCCACCCACAGCGCGACCCTACCTTGTTTCGCAGAGTCATCGCGTGGGTGGCAAGGCACCAAAAGAACAGCTAATCAAAGGGTGTTCAAATTCCAGTCAACTGATGATGTGGCAGATAGAATCCGCACGCTGTGACCGGAATCATGCCGGGCGTGCTTGAAATATGGAGTTTTCAAACTACAGCGTGTTATAATCACGACGCTGTGAGCCTGGATCGGTTCCAATCTCAACTCGAACGGGAAACATCGGTCATGGGATCCACTCGCAGTTCGAGTTGCTACGAATTCACGGGAGCAAAGAAATGAACAGTCCTTTGGATCGGCGAGAATTTCTGCAGAAGGGGACGGCAGGTACGTTGACTGCGGTGGCCGCTGCCACTGCGCCGGCTGTCACTCGAGCTGAAGACGAATCGACAAAACCGGTTCGGATCGGTGTGGTCGGCGTCGGTAGCCGCGGACGATGGCACATCACCAACATGTTGAACTACCAGGACAACGTCGTCATCCCTGCAATCTGCGACTACCAAACAGACCGCCTGGCGATGGCCATCGACGGGGTCAAGAAGGCCAAGGGATACACGCCCAAAGGGTATTCTGACGGGAAATACGATTACCGCAACATGCTCGAGCGCGATGACCTTGACGGGATCCTGGTCGCCACGGGCATCGATTTTCTCGGCCGGATTTCGATCGATTCGATGAAGGCCGGCAAGCCCGTCGGGCATGAAGTGCCGGGCTGCTACACCATCGAAGAATGCTGGGAACTCGTCGAAGAACACGAGCGAACCGGCGTCCACTGTATGCTGCTGGAAAACTGCAGTTACGGCGACGAAACGCTGATGGTCCTGAACATGATTCGCCAGGGTGTTTTGGGCGAACCGTACTTTGGCGTGGGTAGCTACGTGCATGATTGCCGTTACAGTTTCTTCGATGGCGACGGAAAAATCACCTGGCGGGGAGAGCTGTGGCGCGACTCGTACGGCTGCAACTACAATTCTCACGCCCTGGGATCACCCGCCAAATGGTTGGGGATCAACGACGGTGATCGCTTCGAGTACTGCCTGTGTATGCAGTCGCGTCCGAAGGCGGCCCACACTCACTGGAGTGCGAAGCTGGGCGCGGACAGCGAGGCGGCCAAGGTCGATTTCAAAACCGGCGACTTCGTCACCACCTTGATCCACACCGTCAAAGGTCGGCAGATTCGCCTCGATTACAGCCTGACCTGCTCGCGGCCTTATTCCCGCTACTACCTGCTTCAGGGCATGAACGGCAGCTTCGATTCCCGCACCGGCATGTACCTGCACGGGACGAGCGCGAACCACAAATGGGATCCCGTGGCCAATTTCAAGGAGAAGTATCAACACGACTACTGGCGCAAAGACGGCGCGTTGGCTAAGAAGGCCGGCGGACACGGTGGTATCGACTATTTCTGTATATACGATTTCATCAAGATGGTGCGCACCGGCGAGCCGCCCTGGATCGACGCGTACGACGCCGCCAGTTGGAGTTCCATCCTGCACTTCTCGAAACTGTCACTGGATCGAAAAGGCGGCCCCGTCGAGATCCCCGATTTCACGAAAGGCAAGTGGAAAGATCCAAACTGGCGCCAAGGCCGGATGATTTAACAACCCGTCGAATCCTCCACACAAGCCCACAGTGCAAGAGCGCAAGCGAGGTGCGAGGAAAACGTCCATGAAAAACAGCAAGATGATGGCGAGACAAAGCTGCCGTCTCAGCAGACCGTTGCTCCTCACAATGTTCATGGCTCTGCTGAGCGCGACCGTTGCGGTTGGACAAGACGTCCCCGGCACGACTCACGTCACGACGCAGCCGAAAGGCAGGATGCCGATTCTGGTTTTGACCGACAGTCGCTATACGAAGAATCCGTTCGGGAGCTATCTACCGGAGATCCTACGCGGCGAAGGGCTGGTCGAGTTTGAGGTGTGCGAACGATCGGCGCTGAGCGCGTTCGCTGAGCGGAATGCGCGTCTTTCGGACTACGATGTCGTGCTGATGGCAGAGATGGATCTCATCGCAAGCGAAGAGAATTTGCTGCGCGAATATGTCAGTGGTGGCGGCCTGTTGGTTGCCATGCGGCCTGATGCGGATTTGGCCGATCTGTTCGGAATTCGAATTGCCGAAACGAGGCCGGAGAAACTTCTGCAATACTTTGCGGTTGACGGCGATGCTGCTGCTGGCAGCGGCATCATCGAACGCGCGATGCAGTATCACGGTCAGGCGGCTACCTATTCGCTCAACGGCGCCACGTCGTTGGCTCATCTTTATGACGACCGCGACCTGGCGTCTTCTCATCCGGCAGCGAGTTTGAATCGCTGGGGCAAAGGACGTGCGGTGGCCTTTGCTTTCGACTTGGCCAAGAGTGTGGTGCTGATGCGGCAAGGTAATCCGCAGTGGCAAAACACTGAGGGCGATAAGTTATCGGGCTACAGGCCGATGGACATGTTCATGCGAACCAACGGAGAGACATACTTCGATCAGGGCCTTTTGCGGATTCCCCAAGCCGACGAAAAACAGCGGTTTCTGGCGAACATCGTCGTCAGACTGGCAGAGAAACCGCTGCCCCGCATGTGGTACTTGCCCGGAATGCACAAGGTGATTGTGATCAACACCGGCGACGCAGAAAGCAACTTCGCAGAGCAACTCGATCCGGTGTTCGACGCCTGCGCGAGTTATGGGGGGCGTTTCACCGCGTATTTGCGCGGCGGTCCGAACCGCGGCATTGAACAGACCACAGTACAGCAGGAAGCGGCGTGGCGAGCGGCAGGACATGAAGTCGGCGTGCACATGTTCGCAGAAGGGGCCGAAGCGGCAGGGGCCCGCGAAGCGATGAGCCAGGCGTACGGAAAGGTCGTGGGAGACTTGGAACGCAAGTTCGGACACGGCTCGCGAACAGCCAGAAATCATACGATTGACTGGACCGGGTGGGTCGAAATGGCGGCGATCGAGGCCAGATTCGGCACGAAGATGGACCTGAATTACTACCACTACATACCCTCTGGCAATCCAATCAACACGAGCGGCTATTTCAACGGCACCGGATTGCCGCAGCGGCTGATCGATGCCGGCGGGCGAGTTCTGCCGATCTACCAGGCCACCACACAGTGGCCGGATGAATGGTTTGCGGATCGCGACATGACTTCGGAACAGACGGTTAAGATCATCACCGAGATGATCCAAGCGGCCCAATCAGGATACTATTCGGCTTTTGTCAACAACATTCATCAGTGCCGTTACAACGGACGGCCGTTCGGTAAAGACCGAATCACGGCGGTTTGGCCTGATCAAGTCTGGGCGTACTGCCGTGACAACAAAATTCCGAGTTGGTCGGCGGAAATGCTTCTCGATTTTGTCGAGGCGCGCACCGCCGCCCGGTTTGAAGAGATCACATGGCGCACCGATTCGAAACGAAACAGAAGCGAGTTGAGTTTCAACTTTCATAATCCGGCCGAAGATCAGAATCTGACTGTGATGATTCCCAGTCAATGGTTGGGCTGGACTCTCAAGTCGCTCTCGGCCGACGGCGAGACGCTCGACGTGACGCTCGAGACAGTCAAGGGCATCCAATACGGGATGTTTGCCAGCAAGGCGGTGAAGGCGCACGTCGTGGCTCACTACGCAATTGCCGGTTCCAAACGCTAGCTTGGAGTCGAATTGATCCATTGCTCGACCACGCTCGTCGCGGCAAGTACATTGCAGGTGTTGCTTCACGATCTCAACAGCAAAGGTGACGAATATGGATCGAAGAGACTGGTTCAAATGGTGTTCCGTTGGTGCAGGTGGTTTGGCGCTGCTGCAACCAAGTGAGAATACGTTCGCTCAAAAAGATGAAGGGTTGCGGATCACGGATGTCAAGCCGATCCTCACGGCTCCCGCAGGCATTCGGCTGGTCGTAGTCAAAGTCACGACTAACGAACCGGAAATCTATGGGCTCGGCTGCGCGACGTTCACCCAGCGGGCCCGCGTTGTTGAAACTGCTGTCAAGCAACTCAAGGCGTTTCTAGTCGGCAAGGATCCCGCGCAGATCGAAGATGTCTGGCAGTCATCGTTCGTCAGCTCTTATTGGCGGAACGGGCCAGTGCTCAACAATGCGATGAGTGGCGTCGATATGGCGTTGTGGGACATACTAGGAAAACGAGCCGGGCTGCCCCTGTATCAGATTCTTGGTGGAAAGGCGCGGCGAGCTGTCGACACGTACCGTCATGCGAGCGGTAACAGCTTCCGAGAAGTCGAAGATCGGGTGCGAAATTATATGGAGCAAGGCTACCGCCATGTGCGTGCACAGGTCGCGGTTTCGGGGCTGGCGACGTATGGGGCGCGTTCGTACAAGCAAGACGACAACGTGCCGGAGAACCGACGAACTCGTGTCTGGGAACCGAGAACGTATGTTCGTACGTTGCCTCGTTTGTTTGCGCACTTGCGAGAAAAACTCGGAGATGAAGTCGAACTGTTGCACGACGTCCACGAACGCATTCCGCCGATCCTGGCGATCCAACTTGCGAAGGACTTGGAGCCGTATCACCTGTTCTTCTTGGAAGACCCGTTTTCGCCGGAAGACATCGGCTACTTCAAGCATCTGCGTCAGCAGACCAGTACGCCGATCGCGATGGGCGAGTTGTTCAACAACCCACATGAATGGACTTCGTTGGTCAGTGAGCGGCTGATTGATTTCATCCGCGTTCACATCTCGCAAGTCGGTGGGCTGACAATGGCCCGCAAGATGGCAGCGATGTGTGAGTTCTTCGGAGTCCGTACAGCTTGGCACGGGCCCGGCGATGTTTCACCCGTCGGACACGCCGCGAACGTGCATCTCGACCTTGCCGTTCCTAATTTTGGGGTCCAGGAAGCGCGAGCCTTCTCGCAAGCCGAGCAGGATGTGTTCCCTGGCTGTCCCGAATTGAAAGACGGTTACTATTGGATCAGCGACCGTCCTGGGCTCGGAATCGACCTCGACGAGAAGCTGGCCGCCAAGTTCCCGATCGGAGACGAGCCTCCGTTTGATCTGAACTGGGGGAACTTGAGGCGGTTGGATGGAGGGTCTACAAAGCCATAGGGCGGCCGTCTCGCCCCGCCGCCATTTTTCCCGCTCTCCCGCCGCCCGCCACGAGTCTTGACGTGTTGTGGCACGGTCTCTTGACCGTGCCACGCTGGCGACTGACCGATTGATCACCCCGACCGTGCCTTTGGCTGCGGCCCTGCCGCGTTACGAATGTTTCGGTCGGGTCTGCAAGAAGAAGGCTTTCTTCTCGCCAGGCAAGGTGAAATCAAAGCCACAGGTGCGAAAGAAATCTTCGGACGAACTGACGGCCATCACCTCAAACACGCCTCGCTCCCGTGCCCGTTCGACGCACGTTTCGACTAAACGCCGACCGATGCCTTGTCCTTGCATGGTATCGTCGACGACCAGGCTGCGGATTTCCGCTAGCTTGTGGGAGTAGATTTCCAGCGTGACAAAACCCACCACCAGCTCTTCCTGAAGGGCGACATAACCGTTGGCCAAGACATGTTCGAGTTCGTCCAGCGTTCGTGACAGGATCTTCCCCCGTGAGACGAACTGCTCGATCAATGCCAGGGCCGAATCCCGGTCGTCGATTGTGGCAGGCCGGATATCAATGGCATGGTCCGCAGTCATCATCATCTCGAAGGAAAGACAAACAGGGCGGCTCCCTGTCTCGAGAAGCCGCCCTGAAATATCGTGCATTAAAAGCCGTTTGCCAGTTTAGACGTTGATCTCGAAGCCTTTGCGCTGCTCGCGGCTCTGCCAGGCGTTGGCCGCGTCATCGCCGACGATCTGCTGCGTTTTGGCATCCCACTTGAGTGGGCGATTCAGGCGAATGGCGATATTTGCCAAATGGCAGGTGGTCAGTGCGCGATGATGCGTGAAGACGTCCGAAATCGGCAGCTCACGAGATTTGATGCAATCAAAGAAGTTCTGCATGTGGCTCGTCGGTTTCTTGCCACCGTAAACATTGCTGATTGCATCTTCGGGCAAGGGATTGTCTTTGAGAGCATCGAAGGGTGCACCCTTGGTGCGTCCGCGTGCGACGTGAAAACGGCCTTTCGTCCCTTCAAAGAGGATCCCATTGCCGTCGCTGGAATTACTGACAATGTTCATCTCCACACCACCTGGGAACATACACTTGATGTGGAACTTGTTCGCCGTGTTGTAGCGATCGTTCTGCAAGGGCATACCGTCTTTGAATTCAACGGGATGTTCGACCAACACAGGCTCTAACGACGTCACGCCCTGATCGGCACCGTTTTGACCGATCGCCCATTGCGCGATGTCAACGTGATGTGCGCCCCAGTCGGTGAGCTTGCCGCCCGAGTACTCATACCACCAACGGAATTCGTAGTGGCAGCGCGTATTTGGGCGTTTCTTAACGAGCATATAACGGTATTCCACTTCGGGAGCCTGACCCAGCCACATGTCCCAGTTCAATCCGGTGGGTACTTCTACCACGGGAATTGCATCGCTTGTCGGAGCCCCGCCGATATTGCAAGTTACGGTCTTTACATCGCCGATGCGTCCATCACGAATCATCGCAATTGCCTGCAAGAACCGTTGGCCCATTTCCGTACGCTGTTGCGTGCCAACTTGGAACACACGACCCGTTGCTTCGGCCACTTTGCAGATCTGTTTGCCTTCCTCGATGGTCAGCGTGAGCGGCTTTTCGCAATAGACGTCTTTGCCGGCCTGCATCGCTTCGATGGCGATTTTTGAATGCCAGTGATCGGGCGTCACGATGGTGACAACTTCGATATCCTTTCGATCGAGAATCTTCCGATAGTCCTCATGGATTTCTGGTTCGTGACCTTGGATTTGATTGACTCGGTTGGCACCTTTTTCCGCATGGCTCTTATCGACATCGCAGACCGCAACACAATTCGCGTGACGCATGGCACCCGGTCCAACGCCACCCCATCGGCTGCCGGTGCCGATACAGCCCAAGATCGGGCGGTCTTTCTTGGCATCGTCGTCTGCTCGAGTCGAAGCTGATGTGAAAATGTAAGGTACTGTGGCCGCCGCCGCGGCGGCACCAGAAGTCGTTTTCAGAAAACTCCGTCGTGTTTGCTTGTTCATGGCCGTTCCACTTTGGATGAAGGTTGGTTCGGGTGCGTGCAGAAAACCCGTCTCGAGCCTGGCTCGACAGAGGTCACGCCGCGAGAATTCGACACCGACTATCTTAGTATCCCGATGCCTGTATTACCAGATTCCAACGGGATAGTGGGATTCTCGTCGGAAACCACATCGAACTGAGTGACTTCCCAGGAAACCACACTGTTATTTGCCCATTTACGGAGCTCGGTTCGGTGGTACCGTTGTGGGTAGCCGTACTGCGGATCAAATAACGCCAGCAAGTACACCTGAGGCACGCCCACTGCTGCCGTTCCCAGCCTGTGCTGTTCGGCGTTATCGACATCCGACTGCATCGTATTGAACATGCCAGGAACACTCCACGTGCCTTGCGTCCGTCGCTGCTTCAACGGCATCGAATTGCGTGTCGATACAACGACCTCACCCGCACGAACTTCGACGTGGTAAATGGCAGATTGCCTGCCGGCAACTTCAATCGTGACGTCGTAATCCAACGGTGCGTTAGCTTGCCAAAGTTGCCGTGCTTGTTCGAAATCCTCGATTGCAAGCGGGGGAAGTTGACCGCGGTTGCTAACGGCGGTCCACACCATCAGTGCCGCAATCGCCGTCAGAACGCCAAGAAAACAGGCGGCGACAAGAACCTGCATCTGGCCGAGCCGACTAAATGCGAGGTTTGATGTAGGCGAGCCGCCGCGTTCGTCGGGAGTCTGTGACATGGTACGCCTATTCTAGACCAACTCGGGCGAGCGGCAACGCTGGTTCGAGGCGACAGAGGCCAATACCGTTCAATGGTGTTACGCAAGTCGAATGCTAACGGGGTCGGGAGTCTTTTTCGGCCGTGAGCGTCTGCCGATCGTAAGTCGTTGCCCGAAAGAGACTCCCGACCCCTGCCTGCCAACGCCATTGAACGGTATTGCAACTGAGGTCCTGTGCCGGCGATCCAGTCTGATTATCGCTGGCCATCGCCGGCCGGCGTCTCCACGATCTTGTCAAAACGAAACTGGTGTTGCGCATTGGAAATGTGCAAGAACGTCAGCATGACGATGGAAACAACGCCTAACGCAGTCGCCGACGCGATCACGAACATGATCACGATCTGGTAGCGAACGGCCGCTAACGGCGCGACGCCAGAAAGCAATTGCCCGGTCATCATGCCAGGCAAACTGACCAGGCCGACCACCATCATGGAATTGATGATCGGAACCATTCCGACTCTTACAGACTGTTGAATCAGTCTCCGCGCTGCCTCCCAGCGGGTCGCTCCGAGCGCCAACAACGTCTCCACTTCGCGCTGTCGCGTGGACAGGGCATCGACCACCGTGCCGAGGCCCAACGTAACGCCGTTGAGTGTGTTGCCCAGAATCATTCCCAACAACGGAATCGCATATTGCGGATTGTACCAGGGCTGCGTCTGGCGAAAGACGACGGCCATCGTGAACGCCAGGATCAGCCACGCGCTGCCCCATATCGACACCACGACATTGACCAACATGCCTGGGTAGCGATGGCCGGCGCGGTGCCATGCCGTAACGCCGGCAATGACGGTCATCAACGCCATGATCGCCACAATTACGGCCAACTGGTTCAGCTCGAAAACCCAATGCAACACCAGACCGACAAGGAGCAGTTGTGTGACAGTCCGAATGCCCGCCAGGGCCAACGTCCGTTCAAGCCCCAATTGCAGCTTGAACGAAATTGCGGCGTTCACCAGAACGAGTGCTGCCGCGCTTGCTACCTGCCAGGTTTGTAGATCGATATACGCATCCGACATTTCGAGCAATTCCCTCAACTGGCAGTTTGCAACCGGCCACTGTGCATTTCCCACACACGGTCCGTCACGCGCCGTGCTTGGTGCAGCGAATGCGTGACCCATAAATAGGCCCGCACTGGTTCCGCGCTGATCCACGTGTCGATAAGTCGTTCCACACCACGCGCGGTTTCGTCGTCCAGTGACGATGTCGGTTCGTCCAGAAGCAGCACGTTTGCTTTCAGCTGTAGTGCGCGTAGGACGGCAACGATGCGCGCTTCGCCACCCGAAAGATCGGATACTGGTTTCTCCAAAAACGTCTCGTCACGTGACAAGTCACTTAGTTGCATGATCAGCGAGTCTCGGTCAATGGACTCGGTTCGACGCCCGGCCAAGTGAAATGGGAGTTTCAAGTTATCCTCGACGGATCCCGGTAAGAGCGTGGAATGTTGCGTCAAGTACAACACGTGTTTTCGAAACTGGGGGATTCCCAGCTCGTCGGAACTTTGGTCACGATACTTCACCAAGCCTGTTGTCCGTGCGTCAAGCCGCGCCAGCCCGCGGAGGAGCAAAGACTTTCCAGAGCCGCTCTTCCCGACCATCCCACAACGGTCGCCGGCACGCAATTGCAACGTGATTCCTTGCAGCAGTGGTGAACCTCCTGGGGCGCCGTGCCGCTGGAGGTCACGGCATTCCAGTAGGATTGACGACGTGTTCATCAGTAGGGACGCTCCGCGCGGATCGCCAATTGCGACATCTTCTGCTGCAGACTTTGACGGTGAATCCCCAACTGTCGGGCTGCCGCGCTGACATTGCCCGCATGATGCGATAGCGCACGCTCGATCGCTTTGCGCTCGAAGTTCTCCACCAGCTGGGACTTGGCTTCAGTCAGAGGCAGGTTGAGCAGTGCGGAGAAATCGCCCAACTCGGTGTCCACTTCGGCGTGGGCGAGTCGCAAATCGCCCACTCGAATCCGCCCCGCCTCAGCCATCACAGCGGCAGACGTAATCGTCTGCTCCAATTCGCGAACGTTTCCTGGCCAGTTGTGCGACAGCAAACGGTCGACGGCCCGCGAATCCAGTTGAGGCGACTCGCTGCTGTTCTTCGCGACACGTTCCAGAAAATAGCTGGCCAGCAGAATGACGTCTTCTCGCCGTCTTCGCAAAGGAGGTACCTGAAGTTCAATGCCGCGAATTCGATAATAGAGGTCTTGCCGGAATGTACCGTCATCAATCGCCAAGGGGAGATCTTGATGCGTCGCCGTGATCACCCGAACATCGACCGCTATCGACTTCGCCGAACCTACCGGCTGAATCTCGCGTTCTTGCAACGCGCGCAGAATCTTGGTCTGAGTCGGTAGCGGCATGTCGCCGATCTCGTCTAGAAACAGAGTGCCGCCGTTGGCTTGTTCGAAGACACCTTGACGTTCGGTATCCGCGCCGGTGAAAGCGCCGCGTACGTGACCAAACAACTCGCTCTCCGCCAACGACTCGGCAATGGCTGCGGTGTTGACGGCGACGAATGGGCCATTGGACCGGTCGCTCAGACGGTGAATCTCTCTCGCGATGAGCTCTTTACCGGTGCCGGTTTCGCCGCGCACCAGGATATCGATCGGCGCTCGTGCGGCGCGTTCAAGCTGACTGAAGAGATCTCGCATCGGTTTGCTGATCCCAACCAGTGCGCCGAAAGCCTGTTTCTGGTCGAGCTGCGTTTGAAGTTCATCGAGCCGCCGCTGCAACTCGACTCGCCTGGTCACGCGGCGCGCAATTCCACGCACCGCTTCGACCTCGTACGGCTTGGTCAGATAGTCGACTGCGCCAAGCCGCATGCATTGGACGGCCGAGGTCACACTGTCGTCGGCCGTCACAACCACAATGTCAATGGAACCGACCAGATCGCCAAGTTGCTCGAGCACCACCTGGCCGCCCATTCGCGGCATGTTGAGATCCAGAAAAACCAGATCGGCCGGCTGCTGCCGTAACATTTCAATCGCCGACGGGCCGCTGGCCGCCTCGACAATCTGATACTCCTGACGATCTAAGGCCTTTGCCATCGCATAACGCGCGGGCTGTTCATCATCGACGATCAGAATTCGAATTGCGTCCATGCCTCAGTTTTACTACCCAGAATTGGCGAGGTCGATGCCACAAGTTGCGATTGTGTCGAACTTCCAATAATGAACGTGCCCCAACGCCGATGGCGTGCACGCGTCGTACATCCATTTGGCTATAATGCCTGGCGTACGATTCCCCCCAAGATCCGATTCATCCAATCATCCTGAAGAGTCAATCATGCGAGCCATGCTCTTTGTCGCGATCTCTCTCGTTGCCCTGTTCGTCATTCCTGCCAAGGCCGCCAAACCAGCCACAGCAAATCAGCGGCTCGATCAGTATGCCACCGTTCGCCTGGTGTCCGACCTCCGCCAGCTTTCGCCAAAGCAGCGGCAGATGATTCCCCTGTTGATCCAAGCTGGTGACATAATGGACGAGTGCTTCTGGTACGAGGCATACGGCGACAAGCAGCTGCTACTCGCGTCGATCAAGGACCCAGCCATGCGCACGTTCACCCAGATCAATTACGGCCCGTGGGACCGATTGGACGGCAACAGTCCGTTTATATCGGGCGTGGGATCCAAACCGGCGGGTGCAAACTACTATCCCAAGGATATGACCAAACAAGAGTTTGAAGCATCCAAGCTGTCGGGGAAGGACGGCCTGTATACGTTCATTCGTCGTGACGACATGGGCGAGCTGAAAGTGGTTCCGTATCACGACCAGTTCGCCTCGCAGATGGAGCGCGCATCGAAACTCCTGAAGCAAGCCGCGGGACTCGCCGAAGATGCGGGGCTGCGGCGCTACCTGCTGCTTCGAGCGGTAGCGCTGCTGACTGACGACTATCAGCCGAGCGACTTGGCGTGGCTTGACATGCACGACAATACCATCGATGTCGTGATCGGGCCGATCGAAAACTATGAGGATAAACTGTATGGCTACAAGACCGCTCACGAGTGCTATGTGTTGATAAAAGACAAGGAGTGGAGCGGTCGACTCGCGAAGTATTCGCAATTCCTACCTGCCCTTCAAGCGACACTGCCCGTTCCGGACAAGTACAAGCGAGAGAAGCCCGGCACGGACACCGAACTCAATGCGTACGACGTAATCTACTACGCTGGCGACTGCAATGCCGGCTCGAAGACAATCGCCATCAACCTCCCCAATGACGAACAGGTGCAGCTGAAGAAAGGAACTCGGCGACTGCAGCTGAAGAATGCCATGCGTGCCAAGTTCGACAAGATACTGCTGCGGATTGCCGACGAGCTGATTGCTGACGAGCAACGCAAACACATCACCTTTGATGCTTTTTTCAGCAACACGATGTTCCACGAAGTTGCGCATGGCCTGGGTATCAAGAATACGCTCGATGGCAACGGCACGGTCCGCGAGGCTTTGAAAGAACATGCCGGCGCGATCGAAGAAGGCAAGGCAGACATCCTGGGTCTGCATATGATCAACCAGCTTCACCAGCGCGGCGAGATCGAAACCGACATCAATGACTTCTACGTGACATTCATGGCCGGCATCTTCCGCAGCGTGCGTTTCGGTGCGTCAAGCGCGCATGGAAAGGCGAATATGATCCGCTTCAATTTCTTCAGCCGGCAGGGCGCTTTCGAGCGGCTGGACAATGGAAAGTATCGTGTGAATCCCGATCGCTTTCGCACCGCCACAAAAAACCTCTCGTCTCTGCTGTTGCAACTGCAAGGTGATGGTAACTACGAAGGCGCGGCACGCCTGGTCCGGGAAGAAGGCGTAATCGGCGAGCAACTTAAAGCGGAACTCGATCGGTTGAGCAAGAAAGGGATCCCAGTGGACATCGTATTTGAACAAGGTGTCAATGTCCTCGGGCTGTGACGTTTTCCCAACCAGTGAACCGCTTTCTGCGTTGTTCGATTGAAATCCTGCTGCGGTTGCAACATGTCGAAGCCCAAGACGCTGGAAGTCTGCATTGCCTCGCTGGCGGATGCTCTGTCGGCCGAGCAGGGTGGCGCCGATCGGTTGGAGCTCAATGTCGCCTTGGAGCTGGGCGGTCTGACGCCAACGGCTGGTTTGTTCCAGCAGATCAAGCAGAACGTCGCGGTGCCGGTGATCGTAATGATTCGCCCTCGTGGAGCGGGGTTCTGCTATTCCGCGAGCGAACAGCAGGTGATGTTACATGACGCAGAAATACTCCTTGATCTTGGAGCCGATGGTGTTGCCTCGGGGGCGTTGTGCGACGACCAAAGTCTCGATGTCCAATTCTGGGCGACGCTCGTGCAGCTGGCCGGCGATCGCGAGACGGTCTTTCATCGAGCATTCGATACTGTCGCGTCGCGAGAAGATCTGCTAGTGGAGTTGATTGATCTCGGCACTACACGCGTGCTGACTTCGGGAGGCAGTACAACTGCGCTGGAGGGGGCTGAACAGATCGCGAGGCTCCGGCATTTTGCCGATGACAAGATCGAAATCCTTCCCGGCTCAGGTGTAACGGCAGAGAACCTTGGCGAGTTGGTGCATATCACTGGGTGTGATCAGGTGCATGGTTCTTTCGGAATTGCACAGTGCGACGCAGGTGTCGGTGTCGTTGTTGACACGTATCCGGCGACAAGCCAGGATCGCGTCGCCGCCGCTCGACGCGCGTTGGACTGCTGCCCAATGTAGCCCTGACACAGAGGTAAACCATGAATCGAATTTCCAACGTACACCGACGACGCAATGCGGACAGTCGTGGTCGCTGGGAGTGTTTTGCGACGCATCGCCGCAAAGTGACCGAACTGTTGATGGCCTCGCACGCGGAAAGGCAAGGTCGACTCTGTTTGCTCGGCGCGGGGAATTGCAATGATCTGGATTTGACCGCGCTGACCAAGGTGTACTCAGAAGTCCATCTGGTTGATCTTGACCAAGAAGCAGTCACCAACGGTGTTGCATCGCAAGGTCTGGTAGACACGGACCGTGTTCGTGTGCATGGTGACATCGATCTAGCTGGCTGCAACGAGATCGTCAGCGACTGGGTGTTGGGGCGATTGCCCACTGATACGGACGTCCAACAGTGTATTGATGCGGTTAGTTCATTTCCTGTGCCGCAAGTCCCGGGGCCTTTTGATGTGATCGCTTCGGTGTGTCTGCTGACTCAATTATTCGACTCCGTGTCAATGAGCTTGGGCGGCGAACACCCACGTTTCTTGGAGTTGTTGACTTGCATTCGTTTGCGGCACGTTCGCCTGCTTTTTGAATTATTGCAACCGGGCGGCACGGCGATCTTGATCACGGATTTTGTTTCGTCGAGCACATCTCCTCTACTGGCGAACACATCCGAACGTGATCTTCCAGGCCTCGCGGCGAAACTGATCAATTCGCGAAACTTCTTCACTGGGACCAATCCCGCCGTGTTGCAGGCGCTATTCAAGACCGATGCGGTGATCGGACCTCAGGTGAGCCACCTGGAAGTGACAGAACCCTGGCTGTGGGACTTTGGACCACGAACATACGCTGTCTTCGCCATTACTTCACAAAAACACACTAGCGACTAGTTGCTCTGTTAAGACTAAGAATTAGGGTTGTCGGACCCGATTGTCGTGGTTCGCTCCGCGAACCAAACGTTTTGATCGCAGCGATCAACGACTATCTCGCCAGGCGACCATTCTT
>JASLPZ010000167.1:0-14919 GCA_030744725.1 Pirellulaceae bacterium | reverse complement strand
AAGCGCAGTCGAATTTGATCAGTTAGTCGATGCGATACAGGCAGAACCGGTATTGGCGACATTTTGGAAAAACGTCGTGGCGATCGAGCAACCTCTAGAGCGCTCAATTGCTTTGGAAGACGAACAGACTCGCGGTGTACGCGTGCTGTCGTCGGCCAAGCCTGTCATTATCGATGAATCGGACGGCACGTTGGACTCGTACCCCCGCGCGATCGAGGTTGGGTACTGCGGAGTCAGCAGCAAGAACTGTAAGGGCCCTTTCAAGAGCCTCTTGAATGCTGGACTGACATGGTTAGCGAACGGGCGCGGCACGCGCGCCGACTACCTCATGACGGGTGAGGATCAGTGTTCGGTGGGCGTCGTTGCGGTTCAAGCCGACTTGTGCCTGGTTGCTACGTTAGGACTGACACATGTCGAACGAAACGGCCATCACTATCACCCGGGGCTGTCATACCTGCCGGTCGACCAACAGCAGTCAGCCTTGGCTGCGCACGGTGACCTGTATGCACGGCAACACGGCGTAATTGCACCAAACATCATCGATGGAAAGCTTGCCATTGGCTCGATACAATGTCCGGGCTTCGGGTTTGCGGTCGAGCCAGACATGGCATCGACGGAGTCGCCTGATGCATGGACGTTTTCGTCGCTGGGAATCTAGCGAGGCGGTGCCTCGGACCGATGCGAGCTATCGCTCGGTTGCGACGACTCGCTCCCCGACCAATCTGCGGTCGGTGCCCGTCGCTGAAAACTTCAAAAACACCCTTGCCAGAAGTCGAGCCCAATTCATGATCAAAACTACCGTCGTTGGCAGCTATCCCGTTCCGTTGTGGCTGCGCGTGATGAGCACGCAGGAGAGCCTGCGTGACGCGATCTTGGCGATTATCAAGACGCAGGAACTAGCCGGTATCGATGTGGTCGCCGATGGCGAGCTTTATCGCTGGGACATCAATCACGCGGAAACGAACGGCATGATCGACTACTTCGTCAAACCGATGGGCGGAGTCCAAGCCGAACTTAGCACCGATCAGCTCGATGCCTGGCGAGCCAAACCGGGCAACCAGTTTCGCGCCAAGCCACCAGGAATCGTGACGGGACCACTCGCGACTGGCACTCTGAATCTGCGCGCCGATTACGAACTCTACCGCGACCTGACCACGCGACCGAAAAAGTTCACCGTGACCAGCCCATACATGCTGGCAAAGATGCTGGCCAACGTTCATTACGCCGCACTGACCGACTTGGTTATGGCGTTGGCTGACGTTTTGAAATCACAAATTGCCAACGTTGACGCCGAGATCATTCAGGTCGACGAAGCCAACGTCACTGGCAACGCGGAGGACGGCCCTCTTGCGGCGGCGGGAATCAACCGTGTGCTCGAGGGTGTGCAAAGCGAAAAGGCCGTGCATCTGTGCTACGGGAACTACGGTGGCCAGACGATTCAAAAAGGTGCTTACGAAAGACTGGTCGCGTTTTTGAACGAACTACAAGCGGATCATGTCGTACTGGAGATCGCACGTCGTCCCCACCACGAATTGGAACGACTCAAGGAAGTCAAACCAGAATTAGGGCTAGGCATCGGCGTCATCGATATCAAGGACAATGAAGTCGAATCGCCCGACGAGGTTGCCCGGCGGATTGAGCGCGCCGTCGAGGTTTTAGGCGAGGATCGTATTCACTACGTGCACCCGGATTGTGGATTCTGGATGCTGCCCAGGACGGTGGCCGACGCAAAGATGCGAGCACTCGTCGCCGGTCGCGATCGCTTTGCGGGCGCTTAGCCGCTCCGTGTCATGGGTCCGGTCGTGAATGTCGGCACAATCTCCGCCTCTCAGTGGCGGTCCGCGATTTTGATGTAATCAGCATAGGCGGAATCGATTGTCGAGCGTTGGTCGGCATCCGTGCAATGAATCCACACGCCGTACCTCAAACGCAAGGTCTCGCCCGGCTTGACAACCACCTTGCTTTGTGCGCCCTTGTTCATCGCCTGTCGTCCGAATGGATTTGCAGCGACGAAACCGTAGTTTCGAGCGTGCATCCAACTTGCCCGAAAGTTCGCGGGATGACACATCAGTGTCATCCCGATTCGTTGGCCGTCAATGATACCACTGTAGTCGCACCATTTAGCGGGCTGGCTCCAGATTGCTTTCGCTCCTTTGCGGCCTTTGGAATCGCTCAGTTGACCACCCTTCATTTCGCTCAACGGTGAGGCAACGCGCAAACCCAACCCCATTTCTTCTTGGTCTCCAAAGTAGAACACATTTTCCGAACTAAACGTCGAGTCCCACGTCAGCAGATAGCCACCGGGGCGGACGCGAACCTCGCAGCGAAACTGTTCGTTGCAAACCAGTGAATCGTCTGAGCGAAAATACTGCTTCTCTTCGACGAACCATCCACGATCCGCTCCTCCAGTCGGTTCCTCCACAAACCGAATGTGTGTGACCTTCGCTTTGTTGCGCCAGAAATCTGAATCGTCAAGGTCGCCAAAGGCCATCCAAATACCTGGGTGCATCGTGTCATGATCGGTTCGATCTTGCCCCGGGACGGGCGGATGATTGCGTGTGACTTGAATACCGCCAGGCGCTTTCACGTGGGCGAAATAGGGCCGAGGTATTCTTCCTGTTGGGTCTCGATACACGTACGACGCAGTCGGCTGACTATCCACGGTGATCACGACTTCGCTCTCCCCCGTTCGGAACCCAACCTGCTTCGCCGTTACCTGTGCCAGTATTGTCGTACCGAACATCCACATTACAGACATCGCGCAAAGTGCAAACCGCATTGGACCTTTCCTTTGATGATTTTGTTATTGCATGAACTGCGGAATACGGGCATGGCGTGTGTTTTTGCCGAGATGGTTCTGGTTTGCTACAGCCCAAACAGACGATCGGCTATGCATCGTTCGACTCGCTGGTTCTGTCCACACCGGAGCACTCCGTATCGATAAACTCGCGGAGAAAATGGAACGCCCGACGCTCCTGATCGCCGGCGGTTTTTTCTACAATCATGCCCAGCCGATCAAACTCGATGCGGATCTCTTCCACCGGCAGGAATTGCGTTCGCGTCGCCAAGATTGCTGCCTCTACCACGGCGTGCTTGGCTCGGTTGAAGCCGAAGAAGTCCCGCAGCCGGCCCCGATCGACCACTTCACATTCAATCCGCGTTCGCTCGCGGGAGTCATCTAACTCAGTGACGCGAAACGCGTACCAGCGACAGGCGTCTGAGAGAACCACTCCGTCGATTACCGCGGCGGGCTGCAATGGCGGGAGCGGATCGAGTTTTTTCACGGCGGCGCGTGCCAGCAGTTCCACATCGTCAGTGACATGCAGTACGCCTTGCCCATTCCACTTCAAATTCTGATACGTCAACGAACTTCGGTATGGCTTCAGCGAGAATCGGTCGAGCTGATCGTCGACGTCAGGGCCCATCGGTGAAATGTTAGGCGTTCCCTGTGCGCTGAGAGTTGTGACGATGCCTTCCAGGATCATTTGCGTGCACTCATCTGATTTTGGCAGCAGCAGTTGGCAGTGACATGCCATCTCAAAAAGTGACAGGGGAATCGGGAACCGTTGTTACGCGTGGACGTTCCACCAATTCCTGCTTCTGCGATACATCAGTCACCGCTTTCAATCCTGCGGCACTGAGAAAATTGGCTAATATCGAGTAGCCGCCATCGGTCAAAATCGATTCGGGATGAAACTGCAAGCCAATCACTGGACGGTGTCGATGACGAATCGCCATGATCGTCTCGTCGGCCAAGCGTGCGGAGACCTCGAAGACTTCCGGCAACGAGCTTTCTTCGACGATTAGCGAATGATATCGGCACACAGTCAGGGGATTCGGCAGGCCGCTAAACACGCCACGTTCGTCGTGCGTAATCGGGCTCGTCCGACCGTGCATCGGTTCTCGGGCGCGCACGATTGTGGCGCCCAGTGCCGCAGCGATGGTCTGATGACCGAGGCAAACGCCCAGGATGGGAATCTCTCGCCAAAACTCGCGAACGACCTCAAGCGACGTTCCAGCGACCTCTGGCGTACAGGGTCCGGGGGATAACACAATCGCAGCCGGTGCCAACACCTTGATCTGGCTGACATCCAGAACGTCGTTCCGCACGACGCGTGTCTCTTGACCCAACCGCTGGAGATAACGCGCGAGGTTATGGACGAAACTATCGTAGTTATCAATCAGGAGGATCACGTGTTCTGGTGCTATCCGATTGCTCTGTTGTTGGTGAACACAAGGCGCTGATGACCGAAAAAGACTCCCGACCCCGTCACCATTCGACTTACGTCCCCTCGTTGAACGGTCTTATAAACTAAGCGGAAAAAGACTCCCTGTCTTGTTCAGGTGTCGGTTTCAATCGGCCAGTGAACGCAACAGTCCGCGAGCCTTGTGCCACGTTTCTTCGTATTCCAGCTGAGGTTCGGATTGGGCCACGATGCCGCCGCCCACTGGCAACTGCCACCAGCCGCGCCCAGCAGTTATGGTTCGAATCAGAATACTGAGGTCCAGTGTGCCATCAAATCCGATGTAGCCCAAGGACCCACAATAGGGTCCTCGGGCAGTATTTTCGAGTTCCGCGATGATTTCCATCGCGCGAACCTTGGGAGCTCCGGTGATCGAGCCGCCAGGAAACGTGGCTCGAATCAGGTCCAGGGCATCGCGGTCGTCGGCCAGTCTGCCGCGGACCACGGAAACCAGGTGCTGTACGAAGGCGAACGATTCGAGTCCGCACAGTTGAGTCACCTGAACGCTGTCCGGCGTACAGACGCGAGCTAGATCGTTGCGCAGCAGATCGACGATCATGACGTTTTCGCTGCGGTCCTTGGCGCTCTCGCGCAGCACCTCCGCCAACGCGGCATCTTCGGCCGGCATCATGCCGCGGGGCCGCGTGCCTTTGATCGGGCGTGCCTCGACCCGTCCCGCTTTACACTGCACCAGACGTTCGGGCGACGCGCTCACAATTTGCAACTCACCCAGATCGAAGTAGCCGGCGAACGTGGCAGGATTCCGCCGACGAAGCCGCCGGTACAGGGCGATAGGATCGTCGCAGGCCGGATGGAGCAGACGCTGCGCGAGGTTGACTTGAAAGACATCGCCCGCCTCGATGTAGTCGATGCCGCGCCGGATCATGCGACGATAGTGGTCCGCAGAGAAGTTACTGGTCAGCCCGTTCATGTCGCCGACGGGATATTGTCGAGTCAGTTCGTCGCGAGAGACAAGAGTGATGGCATCCTGTTGCGCGGACGCGGGCCACGTGAATTGGTTCGCGGGCGGCGTGGTAAGCCACGTTCGAAATCTGTGCACTCGTGCGTAGGCACGTTCTCGACGTGCTTGCGGATCCCGTTCGGGAAATCCCTGCGAGACGATCCAGGCACGGCCTTGTTGATGGTCGAAAGACACAACCGTGTCGTAGAGTCCGGCGGCCATCGCGGGAACCTTGAATTCATCGAATTGCGGTGCCGCAATGCGTTCCAGGCTACGGCCGAGATCGTAGCTGAACAGTCCCGCAGCACCGCCTTGAAAGGGCGGCAAGTCCTGGCGCGACGGTCCGCCGAGCAGCAACTGTTTTTCCAACGCAGCAAGCCCGTCCGAGCCATCCGCCGCAACACTCAGGAAGGCATATGGGTCGGCGGTCAGAAACGAATAGCGGCCTAACTGATTGTCACGAAGCGCGCTGTCCAGAAACAGACAATGCGAGTGTTGACTGAGCGCCAACAAAGCCGCTTCGGTGTCCGGCGCGGGATGCAGCTCCTCGACGATCGGCAGTTCATCATCGAGCTCGATCACGTGATTCTACCGAGATCCCAAGCGAAGGAACTGACGCGCTGCCTGTTCGGCCACGAGACGATTGCGCACCTCGCCAACATTCAGTTGGGCGCTTAAACGTTGAACATTGGGATACTTCTTGATCGACTCCTCGATCCAGACGTTAGCCAGTTCGGCCGAATGAAACACGTTGGCATCGCGAATGACCCGGCGACCCTCTTTGACTGCGATGGTTGCCACGAAATGCGGGTATTCGGCGAACGGATCCGTGTACGGCTGCTTCTTGAGGTGAGCGACGAGCCGATTTTCCAAGGCAGACAGTTCGTCGCCAAAGTGCTGCTTGAACAGTGTCAGATTTTTGGGCACGATGCCGGATGCCACGACATCGTAGTCACCCTGAAAAGGCTTCAACTTTGTTGCCTCGCGGACGTAAGCGGCAAACTGCACACGCTTTGTCTTGGCGAGGAAATGAGTCAACGACCAGGCGGCCGCATACCCAGTCGAGGTCAGTCGCGCGGCGCCCGCGGTGTCACTGATCATCTCGCCGCCGGCGTCGTCGCCGGATCGTGATTTGATATAGATTTCTAGCTCGAGCATCCTCAAGTCGTTGACCTGGCCGGCGCCTTTCCACTGCATCCGGCGTCCGAAGGTGGTGGGTGCAAAGTACTCGGCCAGCCCCTCGGTCAGCCACATGGGCCACTTGGAAAGTCGAGACTGAACACCGATGTTGTGCAGTATCTGGTGCGCGCCTTCATGTGCGATCGTCGAAATCGCCTGTTGGATGGCAAGTTCCGGGGCGGTCCGGAATAACCGTGATTCTTCGTACATAACGATGTGGTTGCTGAGCGTGTCATAGTAGGCAACGACACCTGGTGGCATCCGGCGATAACGCTGGAATTGGGCTTCGGTGCGAAACATGATCGCCACCAATGGAACATGTGGCGTGTGTGTCTCGATCCGCATTCGCTGCACGTAGCTTTTCACGCCCGGTCGCATACTCTCGAGAATTCGGCCGGTACCGAAGGCGAATCTCTCACTGCAGTTGTATGCGTAGACGTAATTCTTGGTCGTTTTGGTCGTGAACCCCTCGCCAAAGTCTGCTTTCAGCTTCCGCTCAATGTCCTCGGGTGAGGCCGGGACAAAACGGCGATCCGTCGCAGGAGATTGGTCTCGGTGTCGACCGACCAATCTGCCAGCGGGTAAAAGGACAATCCGATGCGCGCCAATCACCGCATGAACTTGTCCAACGACTGGTCTACCATCCTCGTCGTCCGTCAGAACACGCAAATTCTCCGGGTGCGAGACCCGGCCGGGGGGGATTTCGAAGCCAAATCCGCGTGGGTCAATCTCGCCTGCTTCGAGTTGCGCGATTGCTGATCCAGGTACCGCGAGGACCAAAACAGCGGCGAAGATCAGGCCATTGTGCGGATGAGGGCTGCGCATACTCACAAAACAGATAGCGAGGGGGGATTGAACCGAAACGTTCGTAACTTGCGTGCGTTTAATCATACCAAGGCCGACTCCTCTTGGCGATTGACGGGTCGACCATGACCCCCGCTTTTTTAGGTAGTGCGAAATCGTTCGACTAACTAGAATGGAATCTACGTGATTTCAGGAAAAGTCGGGAAAAAACACGTCTCAGCGGAGATTTTACCTTGAAAAAGGCTATCCAAATTCTCACCCTCGTCGTGATCCTGGCTGCCTACTTGTCGGGAGGTGCCCGCATCACATTGGCGGCAGACCCGACATTTGTTGGAGTACTCGCATACGCCGTCGATGAGAGCGGCACAAAACGCTTGGGGCTGTCGGACGAGGCCAAACAGGCCTTGTTGAAGTTGATCGACGAGCGCGAGCGCGACGCACTGAGTATGGCCTTGAAGATCAAGGATCTACCGCCAGCTGAAATCGCCAAACGACTGGCGCCTTTTGTCAAAGAATCCGAGCGTCAGGGATTCGAACTGCTAACGCTCGAACAGCGTGCGATTCTGAAGCAGATTCGCGTTGCCAAAGCAGGGCTACGTTCACTGGGAAATCCCGAAATTGCCCTCGTGCTGGAGCTGGACGAAACGCAGAAAGCGACCGTCGCGGAGTTGCTCAAACAGTGTGACATCGACATGACGAAGGGTGGCGAGGATCATCGTCGCATTACGAAGAGCATCTACGAGCGGAAGTTGGCCGGCGTGATGACGACCGCCCAGCGTGCAGTGTGGGAGCAAATGACCGGCATGTCCGGTGCCACGCCAAGACAGCTAGGTAGTCCATCGGAAACAACCACGACAGTAGCTCAAGGCGATGTCAAGCCAACAGCAACGGAAGGCCCCGAGACGCAAAACGCCGCAGCGAAGAACGCATCTGACGTGAAGGAGGCACCCGCCTCGGAATCGGCAAAAGACGGCGATCCGAAAGTCGCCACAACGAACGAAGCTCCGGCTACGGAGACCGAACCTCGTGTGGTAGCGACGGAGGACAAGCCGGCGGCGACAGCGGTCGACCCATCGAATGCTCAGGTTGCCCCAGCGACGACGGCGAAGGTACCACCGAATGAGGCCAAGTTGCAATTCAGCTTCAATTTCCACCCCTGGCCCGATGTGCTCGAGTGGTTCGCCGAGCAGTCGGATCTTTCGATCCAGATCGATAGGTATCCGGAAGGCACGTTTAACTACACCGACCGACACTACTACACGCCGTCCCAAGCGTTGGACATCATGAATCGGGTCTTGCTGACCAAAGGGTATACCGTGGTCCGAACCGGCCGATTGATCACGCTGATTGATTTGGAAGACGAGATCCCCCCGCAACTCGTTGAACTTGTGTCAGTTTCCAAGCTGGATGAGCGTGGTGAATTCGAATTAGTAAAGTGTCTGTTTCAACTTGCTAAATGGGATCCGTCGGAGGCTGCGGAAGAGATTGGCAAGCTGATTGGGCCGCAAGGTGCCGTGACGGCGCTACCCACGGCGGGTCAAATCCTGGTCACGGAAACGGGTGGCAAGTTGCGTGAGATTCGTAACGTGATCGAGGGGGTCGAAAATCCCGATGGAATCGGTGGTGAAGGGATTCAGGAGATTACTCTAGAGCACGTGTCGCCCGAAGAAGTTCTGGCAATTGCCCGACCGTTACTGGGGTTGGAGGAAGGCGAGAATTCCAACGACAGCATTAAGATCGCGATTGATTCGTACGCCAATCGACTGTTTGTTACGGGGTCGCGCCAGACTGTACAACGCTTGAGAGACCTTGTTCCAATGGTGGATCGGTCTCCTGAGGCGGTTGGCGAGCCCGCTGCCCCACTTGAACAACCTCAATTGGAAACGTATCAAATCGTCAAAGCCGATCCAAACCAGGTGTTGATGGTAACCCAGACCTTGATGGCAGGTCTGCCGGATGTGCGCCTGGCCGTCGACGAAGTGACGAAAAAGCTGGTGGCACTGGCAAGGCCGTCGGAACATCGAATCATCATCGAAACGCTGCGCCAGCTAGAAGGCGACGCGCCGCACGTCGAAGTGATTCAGTTGCGGCGAATGGATCCGCAATTGGTCATGTTGGCGATCAACAAGCTGTTTGGAACCGATGAGGAAGGTGCCACGGGTCCGAAGGTCGACGGCGATCCCATATCGATGAAATTGTGGGTCCGCGGCACGACTAGCGAGATTGCACAGATCCAAGAGCTGTGTGACAAGTTGGAAGGTCCCGATCTGAGCTCGGGGCAAGGGCTGAGACGAAGCGTCCGCATGTTGCCATTCAGTGGATCGGCGGCTCAGACCGCGTTAGGAAGCGCCGAGCTGATTTGGAATTCGATGCGGCCCAACGCGATTCGTATTATCACGCCGTCAGCGGTTAGCAGCTCGATTCGCGAGCGGAGTGCACCTCACCCAGAGGCCCAGCAGGAAGAGGCTCCGCAGGATTACTCGCCTAGAGTCCCGTCGCAGAACGCCCCGTCGCAAAACGTCCCGCCCGTTCAGCCATCAGTTCCCAAGCCGACCAAGCCGCCAGCCGCCGAGCCGGACTCGAATCGAAATGCACGCCGCGATGTTTCGCCTGTCACCTTTGTCAGTTGGATCCAAGATGGCCAGCCCGTTGCTGGGGACGATGGCCTGCCGCCCAGCAAGAAGGAGACCAGCCAAAAGGAGACGCCTTCCGCCAGTGGCGACAAGCCTGAGACTGCGAACAAGAAGCCCGCTGATATTGTGATCTCGTTCACCGCGGATGGAGTCATCATCGCTTCAGAGGATCTCGAGGCGTTGGATGAATTTGAGGCGTTGGTCCGCTCGCTGATGGACAACTCGTCAATCGCCGGTCCACAGCCCACAGTGATTTGGCTGCGCTATGCAAAAGCCGATGTGGCAGCAGCGCTATTGACGCAGATCTTGACCGGCGGAACAGCCGGCAGCGGAGGAGGCTCGCTGTTGGGCGACATGGCTGCCGGGGTCCTCGGCGATGTCGGTGGCGGATTGTTGGGTGGCTTGATGGGCGGTGGTGGCTCGTTGTTGCCATCCGGGGCTCCCAGCATCATCGCGGACATGCGATTGAACGCGTTGATTGTCCAGGCCAGTGCGCTTGAATTGCAGCTGATTGAACAGCTGTTGCCGATCATCGATCGCGAGGGGAGTCCCGAAGCGGTTGAAACTGCGGGCAAGCCACGGCTGATTCCTGTCTACTACATGACTGCGGACGACATGGCAACTATTATTCGTCAAGTTTACGCGGATCGGCTGGTTACGTCTGGCGGCGGCCAACAGCAGGGTCGTCAACCGTCGCCCGAAGATTTCATCCGGGCGCTCCGCGGTGGTGGCCGCGGTGGACAGAACCCGGAAGCGAAGAGTGAAATTGCTAAGATGGCGCTTGGCGTCGACCCTCGCAGCAACTCGCTGGTCGTGGCCGCGCCCGAGCCGTTGTTTAAGGAGGTCGAGGAACTGGTTGCCCAGTTAGATCGGCAAGGCGTGGACTCCGAAGAAGGCATGAAAGTCCTCTCGATGAAGGGCGCTAGCGCTGAAATGATCGCCAGTGCACTTGCATCGATCACTGGTGGTGAAGTCACCAGTAGTTCGACCGGTGGTTCGACGTCGAGGTCCGGAGGCAGCCCCACGCCAGGAGCAAGTGGCGGCCCAACCGCAGCGACGTCTGCCGACGCGATTCGTCGACGCATCGAGTTTTTTCGCTCACTCGGTGGAGGGGGTCGTGGTGGTCCACCGGGTAGTGGCAGTGGTTTTGGCGGTCGCGGAGGTGGTCCAATCAGCGGTTCCAGTGGACGCGGTGGACCATCGGGCGGTGGTCGCGGTGGACCGCCAAGCGGCGGCCGAGGAGGACGGTGATTAGCATTTTCCCCGCCCGAGTGGAAACCGCTACAGCCAACAAGACAACAATCGAGATTACACTAATCCGACCTACCGGGGCCCGAAGGCCGCAACCAAAGTAGCAGGCACGCACAGTGTGCCGTCCGCTGTTACGGCACACGGAGTGTGCCTACTACTGTCAGAAGTGCGCACACGGCGCGCGGAAGTGACCAAAAGAGACTCAAACCAGAATTTCCACTTGAGAATGGGCCAGCGCGCGAGCCTGCGAGAACAAAGGACCAGGCCGCCAATTGGACAAACGAGAGTGGATTCCCGCCACACGAAATTGCGCAAAGCAAGAAAATCGTCCGGCCAATGGCGGCTGGTCTCCGCGATGTAACCCCACCCGATCAAAATCAGTTCGCAAATCGGCGCAATTGTCGCTTTTCAATCCAATTCAGTTGTGAATATGATACTTGGGTTGAGGCTCGAAGTTTGCGAAAACACGGAACTTATGGACAGCCCGTTGGTTTAATTGTGTAATCGAACGATCCAGCGATCCTACGCATTCCCGCAAAGGAACGCAGATCTCCACATTCGCCCGATGGCGATGCGCTACACCCTAACATGAGGAATGACGACGATGAGACTAACGCGGACGAACTCACTGTTGGTACTGGTTGCAATCATGGCAATCTGCTTATCTGGGGCAGACGTGATGGCTCAACGTGGTGGCGGCCGTCCTGGCAGCGGTGGCGGCCGTCCCGGTGGTGGATTTGGTGGATTTGGCGGTGGTTCCAGCCTACTTGACGTAGCCGCTCGCAAAGAGGTGCAAGAGCACCTTGAATTGCTGCCAGACCAGATCGATGACCTAACGAAGCTCGCCGAAACCCAGCGAGCGGGACAACGCGATCGCTTTCGTGGCTTGGACTTTGGCGCCCTTCGCGATGGTAGCGAAGAGGAACGTGCAGCGGCCCGGGCTAAGATCCAGGAGGCGTTTCGCAAGGCAGCCGCGGACACTCAAGCCAAAGTCGACAACATCTTGTTGCCTCACCAGTCGAAGCGGCTTGCGCAACTGGCAATGCAGCGCCGCTTGCGTGGTGGGATCACCGCTGCACTTGGCAGTGAGGAGATGTCAACTCAGTTGGGGATTTCCGCTGACCAGCGTGAACAGCTGCGAGACAAGGCCCGTGAAGCGGACGCAGTATTTCGTGCGAAAGTCGCCAAGTTGCGAGAAGAAATGCAAGCAGATTTGCTGAAAGATCTGTCGCCATCGCAGCAAGCCAAGTACGAGAGCCTGGTGGGCAAGCCGTTTGAATTCGCCCCGGACGAACGTGGACCGGGTGGACGCGGTGGCCAGCCTGGTGGTGGCCGACCTGGCGGCCAAGAGCGTGGCGGTCGAACCCGTCCCCAACGACCAGGACAATAATGACTCTGGAATCGTCGACAAAGAATTCTTCCCATCACTGAAGCTAGGGCCGAGAGAATGGAAGCTGGAGAAATCCTGCTACAACGTGGTTTGCTCGACGTTAAGCAATTAGAGCTTTCGCGCGCTGGCCACCAAGACGGTACGAGTCTGGTGGATACGGCCGTTGAGAAGGGCTTCGTCAAGGAAGAAGAGGCCCTCCGCGCCCTGGCGGAAGAGGTGGGATTGGATTACATCGATTTGGCCGAAACGGATGTCGACCTTTCGCTGCTGAAAAGTTTCCCCAACAAGTTGATCCACCGCCAGTCACTTTTCCCGATTCGTCGGAATAACGGTGAACTGGTGGTGGCAACAAGTGACCCGTTCGATCTTTATCCGATCGACGAAGTAAGTGCCGCAACAGGACTTTCGGTCACGCCAGTATTAGCCGGGCGAACTGAAATCGCCAAGCTGATCAAGCGGCACTTGGGCGTCGGCAGCGAAACGGTCGATGGTCTGATCCAAGCCACGGTCGAAGAAGAGGAGGGGCTCGAATTACTTTCAGGGATCGAGACCGATGGCTCAGAATTGTCCGAGATGGCCGAAGAGGCCTCCGTCATTCGCCTGGTCAACGAAATCCTGCTGGAAGCCATCGACACTCGGACCAGCGACGTTCACATTGAATCCCAAGCGTCTGGGTTGGTGGTCCGCTACCGCATCGACGGAATGTTGCAACTGCAGCCGATGCCGTCGGAGATCAATCGATTTGCCGCGGCAATCGTCAGTCGCTTGAAGATCATGGCGCGATTGAACATCGCGGAAAAACGCCTGCCTCAAGATGGACGGATGAAGCTGCGCGTTTCTGGACGCGAAGTCGACGTGCGTGTTTCGGTGATCCCCATGATAAACGGGGAAGGCATCGTGATGCGGTTGCTGGATAAGGAGTCGATGAACTTCGATCTGCAATCGCTGGGGATGGAATTCGAGACCTATCAGACGTTCTGCGAACTGATCGCCAATCCACACGGAATCCTCTTGGTAACGGGGCCAACTGGATCTGGAAAGACGACCACTCTCTACAGTTCACTGATCGAAATCAACCGGCCTGACATCAAGATCATTACGACAGAAGATCCCGTCGAATACCAGTTGGAAGGCATCAATCAGATTCAAGTGCATCCGAAAATTGGGTTAACGTTTGCTCATACGCTGCGGAGTATCTTGCGTCATGATCCAGACGTTGTGCTGGTGGGCGAAATCCGCGATCTGGAAACTGCGGAGAACGCGATTCAAGCTTCACTGACGGGTCACTTGGTGTTTAGTACTTTGCATACCAATGACGCCGCCGGTGCCTATGCACGAATGGTCGACATGGGCGTCGAGCCATTCTTGGTGGCCAGCACCGTCGAAGCGGTTATGGCTCAACGCCTGGTGCGGCGTCTTTGCGACAAGTGCAAAGGAGAATTTCGCCCCGCACCCGATGACTTGCCGAGAGATTTTCCCATGGAGCAGTTGAGTGGCGCCGAGATGTTTCAGCCCGTCGGTTGTCGTCAGTGTCGTCAGTCAGGATACGCGGGACGAATGGGGATTTACGAACTGCTGGTGACGACTGATGAGGTACGTCAATTGGCGCACGATCGCGCCAGCACGTGGAAGCTAAAGACGCAGGCTATCAAGGACGGAATGTGCACACTGCGGGACGACGGCTGGCGCAAAGTGCTCAAGGGCAAGACGTCCGTTGACGAGATTCTGCGGGTGAGCAAAGGTGACCGGCAGCTTACAACCGACCACTAGATCCCGATTATGATAAAGATATCCAAGTTGGTGGATTGAAACCGGCTTGGAGTGTGCAGCGTAGTTGGCAAGGGCACGATGCCACCGATAACAAAACCGGTCAGTAAGCACGATCATGCCTGAATTCGCATATACCGCTCGAGACATCAACGGCCAGAAAACCACCGGCAACATTACGGCGGGTTCCGAGCGCGAGGCCGTAACGGTGTTGGCAGGGCGTTCGCTATTCCCAATCAGTGTCGCGGCCCAGCGCGAGGCGATACGTTTAAGCCTCGGTCGTGGCGTGAACGGTCAAACCATGGCTGTCACGTACAGCCAAATGTCCGCACTATTGCGCAGCGGCGTTCCGCTTCTTCGATCGATCAGCATTCTCCGCGATCAAACATCCAATAAGAGACTCAAGTCCGTCTTGGATCAGGTACACGGTCGGGTAGAAGAGGGAACAGGGTTAGGAGAAGCCATGGCGCGGCATCCTCGCGTGTTCAGCGAAATGGCCATCAACATGGTCCGCGCCGGCGGTGAAGGTGGGTTTCTGGAAGAGGCGCTCGACCGGGTGGCTCATTTCACCGAAGACTATGAAGATCTTAAGTCGCGCACCGTCGGGGCCTTAGCCTACCCCGTGTTTCTAGGTGTGATTGGCATAGGGGTTGTCTCGGTGTTGATTGTGGGTTTCGTTCCCAAATTTGC
>JASLPZ010000166.1:14692-14925 GCA_030744725.1 Pirellulaceae bacterium | reverse complement strand
GGTAGCGGGCTCGGTAGCTTTTCCGCTAGCAGCGTTTCCATCTTCTTGTAGTAATTGGAATCGCCACTAGACGATGCCGGTGCCGCTGTGTTGACGGGATCTGTCTCGTTGCCACTGCCGGCGTCCGTTGCAGGTCCGTCATTTAGCCGCGCCAGCAATTCGCGTTCGAGGTAGACTTCGTCGAAAACAAACGCCGAGTCTTTTGCAAACCTCATCATTTGTTCGTCGAGTTT
>JASLPZ010000166.1:0-14682 GCA_030744725.1 Pirellulaceae bacterium | reverse complement strand
ATACAATCCTTTTAGTTTGTCTTCGGCGAGTTCCGCGTAGTGCCTTCCCAACGCTTCGATCAGCGGTTTTTGAATGATGGCGACAACGTGATTCGCGAAGATCAAACCGACGATCGAACCCAGGGTCAGACCGATCAACGCTCGAGTAAGTGAAACCCTCAACTCCTCGAGATGGTCGCCGAAAGTCATCGTGGTGCCTTCAAACAGGTCTTCTTGTGGCTGCTTTGCCATGACATGCCTCGTGTTTTGAAATACAAAGGTGGCAGGGAAACGAGTCGGGGAGTCGGAAGGCACCGTCGCAATGTGTCGCGGCGAGCGACAGGGCGCGGCGAAGACTCGAATACCGGCAAGCCGGTTCGATGTACGGTCAAAGCTGCCGTACCAGCAAAGAAGGCGAGGGGACACCCGCCCCAGCCGAATCCCATCATATCACTCGCGGCAACGCCATTCAACCGCACGCGTTGAAAGCCGCCCGGACTCCGCCGGAAATATTGCAATGTGCTTACCCGCTTCGCGTTAGCTGCAGGTTCTTTTCATGGCGGGTTGCCACAATATTGCCGGGAAGGGTCCGCTTTTTCGCAATCGGCTCTTGCTGCATCATGGCTGCAAGCTGATTCCAGTGGTCGAAGCCCATCTCTTGCTGGGGCCAATCCAGGTTCTTCCACAACACGATCAGGACTTCCCGCAGAACGGCGGGTGGAAACGCTGCTAGGGGTTGGCAGCAGATCTGAACTTGATCCGGACTTCGTGTGGAGACGCATCGATCAAGCAGATCGATGCACAACGACTGGACGACTTGCTGCGAATCCGCAGCCAGGGTTCCCAGTTGCAGGAGGGCACGGCGGACCTGCGGGTTATAGCTACGTGTCAATTCAGGTAGCAATTCCGCACGAATGCGATTTCGCGTAAAACGTGGATCCCGATTGCTCGAGTCCTCTCGAAACGGCTGCGGCAGCGATTCCAAGAACTCAATTACTTCGCTACGTGTGAACGCCAGGAGCGGTCGCAGCATCGTGATCCCAGTCGCCAGCACGCGGGTTCGGGGAATGCCGCCCAGTCCACCGATTCCAGTGCCTCGGACGATTCGGTGGAGGATCGTCTCGGCTTGATCATCCGCGGTATGCGCCGTCGCGACGAATCTAGCCCCCTGTGTTTTGGCAACTTCTTCGAAAAATGCATAGCGCGCCGCCCGGGCGGTCGCTTCGGACGTGTCGGCAACCTCGGTCAGTTGTGCAGCGGTCGAACCGACCTCGAGAGGCAATTCGAGGCAGTCACATAAGGCGCGTGTGAAAGTCTCATCTGCGCTGGACGCGCTTCCCCTCAGACGGTGATTGAAATGGGCGACCACGAGCCTGCCTGGGCCATCGGCCCGCAGATCTGCAAGCCCCCGCAACAGCGCGACACTGTCAGGACCGGCGGAAACGCACACGACTACGGTCAAGTCCCGCCATTGCTGGGGATTCCACGCTGCCTTCAGTTTGCCGAGAAAAGGGTGTGTCATAATCCGTCTGAGCGAACTGCGCACCAGCTGGTTCCGCGTAAAAACAGGCCCAGGCAGGGGTGAGCGTCCGCAAATGGTTGCAGTTTTTCGGCACTCTGCTACGATACGGTTGGCTGGCAGGGCTCGTGGCCAAAGGACCCATAGCCAAGCAAGCCACTATTTTACCACGAAACCATTGCGGCGCGTTCTAGGCCAAGGCCAGCCGCGAAACAGCTCATTCGATTTTTAGCACACCGGTCCGGAACTGGTACAACCATCCTGTTTTTTTGAGCCGTCACTGAGATGCATCTTCTGTTGATCATCCTGCGATTCTTCATCGGGCGCGGCAATCCCAGCTCGAATCGGATTCGCGCCATTGCCGTGCGGTCTGATGGGAGCACTTTTTGTGGTCCCGTTCACCACCGCTGTGGGCGAGGAAATGTAGCAGGTTGGCTAGGACTCTACCTCCCCATCTCCCCGAAGCTCGTTCGACAGTCGTGGGTATCCAGACATCACAATCGTTGGCTTCAGATATTGGGGAAGCAAGTTAGGTCGATTTGTTCCGGCGTCATAAAACGTTTCCGTTGCGCAACGATCGCAAGAGACTGAATTCGCAACTGTTCTTGTATCCACGTTGCCCGCCAGAATCGGCCGGCTGACGTTCGCCAGACGCACCGCACTTCCGACAAACCGAGGTGCGTTGGTGTTTGATACGACGACGATTCTCATCATTCTAGTCACAGCCATTGTAGTCGCGGGGTTGACGGTGGTTGCCGTTAAGGGGCTCGACCATCTGCGGAAGGTCGAGGCGAATCGTGAGGCCAAGCGGATCTTGGAACGCGCCGACAACGACGCGTCCGCAAAAGTCCGCGAAGCCGATCTGGAGATCAAAGAGCGGTCTCTGCAAGAGAAGTCGAAGATCGAGAAAGAGCTCGGCGCGGAACGGGATGAGTTGCGGGATCGAGAGCGCCAGCTAGACAAACGCCAGGAGACCCACGACCAACAAACCGACGATCTGCGCAAACAGGAGAATATCGTCGAGAGCACTCAGCGGCGGCTTGCCGAGCGGTTGGAGGATACGAACCGGCGCAATGAAGAACTGGCTAAGCTGACCGATATGCAGCGGCAGACTCTCCATGAGTTGAGCGGGCTTTCCCGGAACGAGGCGACTAAACGCTTGCTGGCGATGCTCGATCAAGAGCTTTCTCAAGAAACGGGGGCGGTCATTCTTCGCCATGAGAAGAAGATCAAGGAGACCTGCGAAGAGAAGTCTCGTGAGATCTTGCTGACGGCGTTACAGCGCTATGCTTCCGCGCACACGGCTGAGGTCACCACGAGCACTGTCGACATTCCCAATGACGATATGAAGGGTCGCATCATCGGTCGCGAAGGCCGAAATATTCGGGCATTCGAGAAAGCAACCGGTGTGGACGTGATTATCGACGACACACCGGGGGTGGTGATTGTGAGCGGCTTTGATCCTGTTCGCCGCGAAATCGCACGACAGTCGCTTGACAAACTGATTGCCGATGGTCGCATCCACCCTTCGCGGATCGAAGAAGTGGTAGGCGAAACGCAAAAGGTGATTGACAAGTTCATTAGCAAGAAGGGCGAGGAGGCGGCGCAAGAGGTTAACGTTCAAGGCACGCATCGACGCGTCTCCGACATGTTGGGACGAATGCACTTTCGGACCAGCTACAGCCAGAACGTGTTACGCCACAGCGTCGAAGTGGCGTTCATCACGGGACTCCTGGCTGAGATGGTCGGTTTGGACAGCGACTTGGGACGACGCTGCGGGTTGCTGCACGACATCGGTAAGGCTGCGGATCATGAGTTGGAAGGTGGTCATCCCAAGATTGGTGCCGATTTGCTAAAACGCAACGGCGAAGGACCCGAAGTTGTCCACGCCGCGTTGGGGCATCACGATGATATTACGACGGAATACCCCTACACAGTGCTTGTGGCAACCGCCGATGCGTGCAGCGCGTCACGCCCAGGAGCCCGCCGTGAATCTCTTGAACGCTACATCAAGCGGATGGAAGAACTGGAGTCGATTGCGTCTGGTTTTAACGGTGTGGAACAGGCCTTTGCTATTCAGGCTGGTCGAGAATTGCGTGTCATGGTCAGTTCGCGAGAGACTGACGACGCCTCGGCAGCAAAGATCTGCCGTGACATTGCCCAGGCGTTTGAAGAGCAGTTGGTCTATCCAGGGGAAATCAAGGTCACTGTTGTGCGTGAATCGCGTTTTTCCTCGACGGCTCGTTGAGCGGCGTCAATGCGAAGCAAGTAACTCGCTGGCCAAAAAGGAACCAAAGCGTGCGGATCCTGTTCATCGGAGACATTGTCGGCAAGCCTGGTCGGCGGATTGTGGTCCAAGCGGTCAACCGATTGCGCGAAGAACTTCAATTGGATCTAGTGATTGCCAATGCAGAAAATTCAGCGGATGGATCCGGCTTGACGCCCAAGAACTTTCGCGCGATTGTTGGGTCTGGAGTCGATTGCATCACCATGGGGGATCATATCTATCGGCGCGACGCAATCTACGAAGTCCTGGAAAATGAGACTGAGAATCGGATCGTCAAGCCCGCCAACTACCCTCCAACCGCACCTGGGCGGAGTTGGACCGTGGTCGAAGCGTCCAACGGAGCGAGGGTTGGGGTGTTCAGTCTTCTAGGGCGAACTTTCATGCGCCCTGTCGATTGCCCGTTTGCCGCTGCCGACCGCGTCTTGGATGAACTCCCCAGCGATGTCGTTGTCCGCTGCCTGGACTTTCATGCCGAAGCGACCAGTGACAAGCAACTGATGGGTCGGTATTTGGATGGTCGCGTGTCCGTGGTCTTGGGGACGCACACCCATGTCCCCACGGCAGACGAGCAGATCCTGCCAGGCGGCACCGCATTTCAATGCGATTTGGGCATGACTGGTCCGTACGAGAGCATTCTAGGAAGACGCATCGACCGCATTACCGAGACAGTCACGACATTTCGTCCGACGAAATTCGATGTGGCAACCGAAGATGTGCGGCTGTGTGGTGCGATTGTGGACATCGACGATGTGACCGGGCGGTCGACCGAAATTCGGCGCGTTGGCGTCTGTGAATCCGAATTCTCTGAGGCCGCGAATTGATTTCGGCCCAATCGCCGTCAAAAATGAACCTGGCTTGCGTTGATTCTCGGTTCCCGCTATTGTCTCGCCGCTTTTCCAGACGAATCCGTGATGCATTTCCACCAGACAGAATCGCCTGTGATGACCCGGTGGGAGCGGATTCTAGTGTTCATTTCCGGCGGAGTATTGCTTTCTCTCTTGTTCACTGCGGCCATGTTGCGGCCCAGCACACAAGGGTTCGGGACTCACCAACAATTAGGTCTACCACCGTGTTCGATCAGAATGTTCTTCGACGTGCGATGCCCTGCATGTGGAATGACCACATCGTGGTCTCACACGGTACGCGGTCAATTACCGTCGGCGCTCAGGTCGAATACCGGCGGAACGTTGCTAGCGGTGTTAGCGGTGATTGCCGGTCCTTGGGGAGTTATCTCGGGAATTCGAGGTCGGTGGCTCTGGTCGCCGCCGAGCGACTTGTGGGTCGCCGCGCTGGTGATCGGCATCTTGTTGGTCACGCTCAGCGACTGGGCTGTACGTCTCTGGATAGAATCCGACTGAATTGCCCACCTCCACTGGATCAGATGCCGAAAAAGATGGACGTCAGCAAGGCGTCACGCGTTTCATCATTGCGCCACGGACGGAGCTGACATGAAATTACAGCAATCGATGTTATGGTTGTCTATCGTAGCCGTGCTGGGCATGAGTGGTTGTAGCTCGCTTCCCATCATTGCCTACATCGCTGGCGGAACCATCGTGCCGCCGCAATTCGATGGGCTCGAGGCTTCCCGCGTGGCTGTCATCTGCGTCTCAGACGACTCGTCCTACGGATCAGGAACTGAGAGTAAGATTTTGGCACGCGAGATTTCGAGCATCCTGGCGGAAAACGTGACCGAAATCGATCTGGTCCGATCGTCAGAAATCGCAGACTGGATCGACCGAAAAGGGTGGGACGAAATCGACTATCGCGAAGTTGGTCGAGGGGTCAAAGCGGATCGAGTCGTGGCGGTGGATCTGTCGGGGCTTCGAGTACGCGAAGGCGCGTCACTGTTCAGAGGGCGCGCCGATTTGACAATCACCGTGTTTGATATGAACGCAGGAGGGAAGGAGGTCTTCCGCAGAGAGCTCATCGAATTCAGTTATCCGTCAAGCGGTCCGTTTCCTGCCGTCGACATCAGCGAGGCCAGATTCAGCCAACGCTATCTGAAAGTGTTAGCTAGCGAAGTTGCCAAATACTTTCACGAATATGACACGATCGACGAACATGGCGCCCCTTTCGTCTTTTGAAGATTGATCTTGGGTGACCGTGCAGATTAGAGTTTGGGCAAAAGGCGCTTGGGTGGTGGCTTTTTCAACATTTTCGCCCGCTCATTTCTGGCAGGACGCGGCGTGTTATTGCCGCCTGCGCGACGCGGCGGAGGTGAAAGATCAGTGAAATCCTCTTCCCACTTCCAGCTCATCGGGGTCGCCAGTTCACGTTTGGCGAGCATCTCCCAAGGCGTGCCGGGATGCTCATCAATAACTCGCTGCAAATAGCCAGTCGCCGCTTTCGCCGATTTGGCCAATTGGCTACCAACCGACACGTCATCGGAGGATCTCAGGATCCAGGTGTTGTTCTTGTCATTTTTGAACTTCAAGCCTCGCTTGGCTTGCGCCAACATGGCGTTGTACGTTTCCGTTCGCACTTTGCTGGCCATGACGCGGCCCATTGCCAAATCGTAGCCGGCTTTCCAACGAGGCGATATCTCCTTTTGGCGATCGGATTCGCCGAGTTGCAGAGTTTGGTACAGGCTGGCAAGTTTCGGCTCTAGCTTGGCGGCCGCTTTTTGGGCCTCGGTAAGCGCCGTGCCAAGCTCCGCTTCGCTTCGTTTGACGAATCGGGTCTGTGGTGCCTCCATCTGGCCGATCCAGGAAAGCTGTGCCGTCTTGATCAGCGCAGCGCGTGCCTTGTTTTGACTGACACGTCGCATGTATTCTTGGGGCGAAACATAGTCCGGTCGGTATGCACGCATGACCTCGGGATCGAAAAAGTTCTTGAGATGTGCGGAAAAGGCGACTGTCTCCCGGCGGTTAACTTCACGGCTGACGTTGCGGTTGGGATGTACCGCAAAGTAAATGCCACCCGTTTCATAACACAAGCGCGTGAGCGCAAACGGTCCGAATCCCGAGTCGATTGGGTCCGGGTCACCACCATCGGCAAACCTCAACTTGACGCGTTCAGGAAGCAAGCTCTCTGGGCCCTGATCAACTCGACCCCATTGCGGCGTCTGGTCGTAGTTGGGATCAGGATCAACCCATTTGACGCGAGTTTCTTTGCGGCCAAAAGGTGCCGGGACACCAACCACATAAACAGGCATTTCGTAACGACGACAGAGGTTGACGGTTTTATCGAGCCCGGTAACATCGTCACCCACCTCGTCGGACACGACAATCAACATGACATTGCGGTGTGGACTTCGCAGCCTGTAGTTTTTGTATTTGGTGGCTGCGATGTAGATGGCCGAAAAAACTCGTTCCGTGCCTGTCTCATCAAGCTTGATTTCGGAAACGGCGTCTTTCAATTTCGTGATGCTATCGGTCGGCTTGTCTGTCATGTATTCGACCTTGTCGCCGAACGCAATCACCGAAGAAAGCAGAGGTTTGTCATCGTGTTTCTTGAAAGCCGGGTTCCCGGAAGCTTCGATGACGCCGAGTTCCTCGTAGATGCGGTCAAACCGATTATGGATTTCGTTCCGTTGGCGTGACAGGCTACCAGACTGGTCAAACAGCCACACCACAAGTGTCTTGCGTTCTTCCAGTGAAAGCAGGATGTCCTGAGTTAGCCGGTCAATGGCTCCCATCGCGCCGGCCGTACCTTCGCCGTCCGCTCCCCGCACCGGCAGGGAATCGATATGGAGGGCCGTCGCAACCTCAACGGCATAGTTGATATCGATCTTGGCAATGTCGACCGGAGTCAGCTCGACGGGGCTGGGAACATCCGAAACGTCTGACAGAATCTCCGCCGCCGACAACGCCATTCCGGTCTCAGAAACGCTATTGGCGCCAATCTCCAACGTAGGACGCTCGTTCATGTGAAACTCTTCCGGAAGTCTCAGCTCGTCCTCTTCTTCAATTTCTTCGTTCGGCGCGACAAACGTCATCGTCTGATCGGTTTGCTGCAACAGCAGCGGGGCAAGGCCCAACGCCAGCAAGAGACCCAAATGAATAATCAGGCTGGCAATAAAGGCGACTGAATCGCCGTCAAAAAGGCCCTCGTCCGTTCCACCTGGATCTTTGGACAACGTGGTTCCGTTAACAACGCTCACGGGTCAGCCTCCCCAATTCCTTGGATCGTCGCCGTTTGGGCTTCACGAATGTGCCACCAGATCGACGTAAACCATTCTTCCACATTGACTTGCAGAATGCAAGTAAAGCGGATGAGTTTATCCCTTTTTACTTTGTTCCGGTCTCCTAAACGTATTTCGGCCCGAATGGTACTCGTGTCTTCGGAGAGTTTTATAAAACCAAGGGGCGTTCCGCTGTACCTGGTAGACCCAACTGCCCGCGCCGTCAGGCCTTGCGGCCTTCTTTCGTTGACGCCGTGCGGTCTGCGTTCTAGGATGACACTGGGCATTTCAGATGACACCGGACAGCTGGAAAACCCGCGTCCTACAAACACGACAGCGACCAAAGGCCGCACTCTACCTCGCATAATCCGGTGACAGCAGACCAAAGGATTCGTGCTCATCATGAAGTTTCTTGTCCAGCTACTTTCGGTGTCGAGCATTGTGCTCTTTCTTGCCAGCAGCCGCGCCGACGCGCAGCCAGAAGAGGTCATCACGAAGCTGCCCGAGCCGCAGCCTCTAACGCTCAAGACCGCAGACTTGGTTTCGTTGCATTGCACCTATTACCCAGGCGGGATCATCGAAGGGCGCGACAAGAAGTATTCGCGCAAGTCAGGCAAAGAAGTTGTTCCAGTGATTCTGTTGCACGGTTGGGAGGGCCAGCGCGGTGATTATGACGCGCTGGCGAGCTACCTTCAGAAACAGGGACACGCCGTCGTTGTGCCCGATTTGCGCGGACATGGGCGGAGTACGAAATTGAAGCTTCCCAACGGCAACGAGATAAAAATCGACCGCGACCGGATGCGATCCTCAGACATCAATTCCATGGTTAAGGATGTCGAAGCAGTCAAAAAATTCTTTCTGCAGAAGAATAACGTCGGCGAACTGAACATTGAAATGCTCTGTATCGTTGGCGCAGAACTAGGTTCGATCATCGGCGTGAATTACGCGGCCCTGGACTGGTCCCGACCGCAGTTATCGTTCCAGAAGCAAGGAATGGATGTTAAGGCCCTGGTGCTGCTGTCGCCACTGCAGTCTTTCAAAGGTGCCACGCTTGCAAAGTCACTGCAGACAAAAGCCATTGCACAGATTCTGTCGGTGATGTTGGTGGTCGGAGAGGGGGATCTAAAGTCGATCAAGGATACGAAAGCAATTCACAAGCGTTTGGAAAAATACCACAAAGAGCCGAAACGGCAGGACGTTGCCGAAAAGAAAGACCTCTTTCTGATCACAAAGAAGAAAACCAGGCTGAAAGGCACCGATTTGGTGCATCCTCGTGCTAATCTCGATGTGCATGTTGACGTGAGGACGTTCATCCAGCTCCGTCTGGTGAACAAGAAGGAAGACCATCCCTGGAAAGAACGTAAGAACCCGCTGGCTGTGAACGACGAATAGCGGCTCAGTCGGTCGCGTGGCGGAATTTAAGCAAGTCAGTGCTATGAACCGGCACCAACGACTCAGTTTCGTTGGAATTCGCAGGCACCGGTGGCCGAATTCCGGGGAGGATCACGATGGTGACGCCCAAAGGCAACACTTCCGGATTGTCAAGAATCTCTGGGTTGGCGTTGTAAATCTCAGTCCATCGCAAGCGACTGCCCAGATGCTCTTCCGCAAGAGCCTCGAGCGTGTCACCGACGGCGATCTCGTGCGTGATGGCGACGGACTGCAAGGGAGTCGCCGTGGCGGCCGTGGAGTCGCTTACAGCTTCCCGTGTCGTGCCCGCCGGTCCGCCGCTATCTGGCACGCTTCCGGTACCATTTGACGCAACTGCGGTTGCGGCTTGATAGGCCCCGACTAGGGCCGGTGGTTGTGTTATGTCATCCAATGAAGCCTGCGAATTAACAGTCACTCCGTTCGCACCGCCGAATGCCGGCGATTTTGGGTGGTCGTCGGCATAGGGCGAACCTGGCAGGGGCTGGTCCTGAGCAGTGACCTCGAGCGTAAAGTCATTGCTCCGCCACTCGATCGTCTCGGTATTCGCCGCTGGTTCGACAGTCACTTGGCGGCTTGCTCGTCTTTGAAACGGCAATGCAGCGCATACGCCACCCAAGACGACTAAAATACCTAGCAGGCGAGGACTGATTCGATTCATGACGCCGACCGTTCATTGCGGCAATGGAACGACGACCAAGCAGATCATTCTTGGTCGTAGCGGTCTTACGGCACTTGCCACGCGCTGGCAGAGCCCTGCGTTATCCCAATGTCGGATCCGGGCCCAACCCTACCCGAGGTGGAATTGGCGTGCACGCCAAGAAAGGGGAAATTAGGTCTGGTTTTTCGGCTTTTGCCGGTCAGGCAGCCTTCGATCGCTGGCGCGATTTGTTGGCACCGGTCATCCACAGCAGGGCCGGTGATGCGACGAAGATCGAGCTATATGTTCCGACCGTGACACCAACCACCAAGGCAAACGCGAAGCCATGGATGCCGTCGCCACCGATGAAATACAGAATCAGAACCACGATCAACGTGGTGAATGAGGTGAGTATTGTTCGGCTCAAGGTTTGGTTGATGCTCCTGTTGATCATGTCACCCGTCAGGTCGGGGCTCTTCCCGCGAACTTCGCGAATCCGGTCGAAGACCACGATTGTGTCGTTCAACGAATAACCGATGATCGTCAAGAGAGCCGCAACAATGGGTAGACTGATCTTGAATTCCTCAATGAGCAAAAAGCCAAAAACACCGGCCAGCCAGTAGCTGAGCGCGATTGCACCGAGCGTCACCAGGACATCGTGAACCAGCGCGACAACCGCCGCCAAACCAAAGATAACTCGTTGGAATCGGATCCAAATGTAGAGAATGATTCCCAGCAGACTGGTCAGCAATGCCAAGATGGCCGTTCTTTGCATCTTACCGGCGACCTGACCGCCGATCTTGTTGGACGACCGCCAAACCGGTTTGTCCGCGAACTGAGATTGCAACTGGTCCAGCAACTGCTGAGTTTGCGCCTCAGAGGCTCCTGGGATCTGTAATCTCCACGTCTTGAAAGCGTTGCTTCCGCGATCGTAATCTGCGTTAAAAAGCTCAAAGAAAACGGTCTGCCCGCGCTGTTCCATTGCCGTCGTGATCATCGATGATAGCGTGTCTTTGTTGATCGCGTGCTCGAAGGCGAGATCGACTTCGACTTGGCTTGAAGTGACCGACGTTGGATCTGCGGCTGGTGCTTCTTCGCCCCCCGTTGGCGTTGTCGCTGAAGGCTCATCCTCTGCGGCGGCGGGCTTCTCTTCATCTGTGGGGGGCGATGTCGTCGTGGTTGGGCTCGCCTCGGTAGCGGGTGGCTGGCTGGCTGTTGTCTCGGTCGTTGCCGCCTCTGTTGGTGTCTCCTCGGGTTCGGCTTGCGCGATCAAGGTCGCCAAGTCGTCCGCCATGGCCAATAGGTTGTCCGTGTCCGTCGACCGCGAGAACCGTGCGCCATCATCTGGAGCAGGTGCCCCACTGGGGGCAGGAGTCTCACCGGCCACCGGAGTTGGCGGCGCACCCGCGCCTGGAGTGCCATCAGCCGATGGAGCGGGGTCTGCTGCCGTTGTCGGCTCTTTGCTCGGTGCCGACGCCGCTGGATCGCTCGACGGGGGAATCGTCTCTGCGGCCGGTTTTGGGCCCTCAGCCTCTTTCGCTGGCTGCGCGTCGGACTCGGCGGCGGGGACCGCATCTTCCACGGGGTTTTGATCCGCAGGCGTCGTATCCGGGGGCGAGACGTCTGTCTCGGCGTCTGTCTCGGCGTCTGTTGTCGCGCCGCCTGCTGATGTGCCGGTCTTCGACTCGTCCGTCGTTTCGGGAGTGACCTTCGCCACGGTTCGCATCTCAACGATATCGAGCGAATACGTCGCCAGCAGACTCTTGCCATCTGGCTGCTTGAGCGCCTTTTGAATGGCCATCTGCAGATCGCCAACTTCGGCTATCGCCGAATCGACTTTGAAGACTGAGTTGTTGTCGCTGCCGCCGGAATTCATGGCGGAGAGGGTGTAGCGGACACCCATTTCACTGAACTTCGGGCCGAGTGATGCGCGCACCTCGTCCGTCTCCATTTCCCTATTGAGGGTCAGTTGAACCGACGTACCACCACGGAAGTCGATGTCGAAAATGTCGGCACCTCGCAGTGTTAAGCCCACGATTCCAGCGGCGATCACGACGACGGAGAAAATGGCAGCCAGCTGACGCTTGCCGATGAAATCGAACTGGGTAGCACCAACAAGTTGGCTCATGTTCAAACTGAGTAGTCGGCGGGACTTTTCTGCCAGATCAAAGATGATCCTCGAACAGAAGATCGCAGTAAACATGCTCATCAAGATGCCCAAAATCAAAGTGACCGCAAACCCGCGAATCTGATCCGTACCAATCGCGTAGAGGACGATGGCCGTAATCAAGGTGGTCACATTGGCGTCAACAATGGTGGTTGTTGCACGCCCGAAACCATTTCGGATCGCCATCCGGAGTGCCGACCCTTTTGTGATTTCTTCTCGAATGCGTTCAAAGATCAAGACATTGGCATCGACAGACATGCCCACCGTCAACACCAGGCCGGCCAAACCAGGCAGCGTGAAGGCAGCGTTGATCGTGATCATCATGGCCAGAATGAACAGCAGGTTGGCCAATAGCGCCAATGAAGCCACTATCCCCGCAAAGCGATAGTATAAAACGATAAATACCAAGACAGCTGAAAGGGAAATCACGATCGCCCATCTGCCTTGCTTGATCGTCTGCTGACCCAGCAAGGGAGAGATCCTACTGTCGCTGATCGGAACCGGGTTCAACACCATCGGCAGGCTGCCGGCATCCAGGATGTTGACCATAAAGACGACTTCGTCTTGCGTGAATTTCCCAGTGATCCTTCCACGGCCGGTGATCATCTCTTGGATGTTTGGTGCCGAGAGAAGTTGGTTATCGAGCAGAATGCCGAGCTGGCGATGGAAGTTGCCGTCGGGCTCGTTGTCGCCAGTCAGATCCGCAAAACGGTCGACGCCGCTGCCTTTGAGATTGAAATTGATGCACGGGTTCAGGTATTCGTCCGTACCCTGGCTGACCACACCCAGGTCGGCGCCCGTGACATCGAATCCGTCATCGGTCGCCATCAATACGTCGATTTCCTTGGTTCCAATTGTATCCAGGAATGCCTGCAAGTTGGCAATCTCACTGTCGGAATCGCGTGCGCCAGACGTGTTCATGAGAGTCCAGTCGAGCAGTTCACCGGTGCTGGCATCTCGAACAAGGTCATTCGAAGAGACTGCAAGCTTAAGCGGCTGGTCGATATTGTCTTTGGCCTCTTCTCTCGCGATGCGCGCCCACAAACCGACTTCTCGATTGCCTGCATCGCGGACGATCGCGGATCGTTTGCGAAGTGGGTCGTTCGCCATTTCAGTTGCCAACGCAATAGTTTCATCATGGTCACGCCGATTGGCGACGATGCGGAACATCAGCATCCCCGCCGTGCGAATCTTCTTCTTGATGATTTCGACTTCCAGCGTGTCGACTTCAGGAATGATGATTTCGACCTGACGGTCGCCATATTTCCGGAGCACAATTTCTTTTGTGCCGCTGGGGTTGATTCGGCGGGAAAGGGCACTAATCAGTGCGTCCATCTTGATGCGACCTTCGGCTGCCGGGCCCTCAGTCCCGTCGTCTTGGGCCAAGCGCGCCTCGTCATCGACCTCGTAAATCAAGATGACGCCGCCCTTCAGATCGACACCCAGCGGAATCTTAAAGGTGCCGGTCGCGGGGTCCCAACTACGGCCGATGGTCATGCCGGCCAGGACTAGCAGGACAAGGACGAGCGAGATCTTCCAACCGTATTCAGCAGCCCGAAACTGTTTAGCCAGGAATCGACCCGCAAGAATTGGTAAGACAAATCCGCAAACGAACACGGCCAACAGGTAGATCACATTCGACAGGGGCGATTCGGTCTGGGCAAGAACCAACGCGTTAAAAGGCATGGCAGGAAGCTTCCTAATTCCATGGATGATGAATGCAGATGTCGGGGTTACGAGGCGTTATCTTGGTCGGCCGATTTCTCATCACCGATCACGCGCGAAATCGCACTGCGCGAAACCCTCAGCTTGGTATTACTTCCTTCGTCGACGCGGATCGTGACTTCATCCGAGTCTTTCGCAACGTTGATCACAACGCCATGAATTCCGCCAATGGTGACGATGCGGTCGTTCTTCTTCAGACTGTCCAACAGGGTCGTCAAATCCTGGCGTTTCTTCCGCTCAGGACGAATCAGCAGGAAGTAGAACATGACCCCGATGATAGCGAACGGGATCCAAGGCAAATCCCACAACGACGGGCTGGCTGGATCGCCATTTTCCTGGGCAAGCAGCACAAACCTTGCTGTGGAGACTGCCGAAAACCACTCCGTCATAAGGAAATCTTTCAATTCTCGATCGTGCGCCCCCTGTTTGCAGGGGCCTTGGCGTTTGCTGTGCGTCCGACTTGGCCAGCGGGTGCGGTCACAGCTGAAACGGCCCAGCCTTGCCGCCGGTTGGGCCACCTCGAACTGAATTTAGCCCGTCATCATAAGATGTTGCGCCACAACGGGCAAGGCCGCCTGACGCCGCAGCGAAGGTGTTTGTTTTGAGTTCGACAAGCCGTTTCTTTGACGGACGAATTCGGAGGTCAATCTCGCCATTTGCGTGGACTCGATTTTACGTATTGGCAGTCCAGTCACGAATCCTCTCGGCGTAAAACTCCATGAATCGGCCCGATTCAATTGCTTGGCGTGTTCTCTTCATCAGCCTTTGGTAGTACGAGAGATTGTGTGCGGAGACCAGTATCGGCCCCAGCATC
>JASLPZ010000165.1:0-14998 GCA_030744725.1 Pirellulaceae bacterium | reverse complement strand
GGACCTGTCGCTGTTTCAATTCGACTGGGAGCTGACATTCGCCGTTTTCCTTATGAACGCCGACAAGACGATCTACGGTCGATACGGCACGCGATCGAGCCAACAAGAAGCGACGCGTGATATTTCGCTGGAAGGGTTCCGCAAATCTCTAGAGGCGGCCCTGCAAATTCATCAGCGCTATCCCGCCTTGCGGCCATCGCTCCTGGCCAAAACGGGAGCGAGACCCACCATCGCGGTACCCGAAGAATATCCTACGCTTTCCCGATTCAAGGCGACTTTAGATTATCAGGGCGCCGTCGCGAAAAGCTGTATGCACTGCCATCAGATTCACGACGCCCAACGTGAAGTTCTGCGTGCTGCCAAGAAACCGATCCCGGATTCGATCCTCTATCCCTGGCCGCATCCGAACGTGGTTGGCTTGTCGTTGGATCCCAAGCAGCGAGCCACCGTGACTCGGGTCGCTCCTGGTTCCGCGGCGGATCAGGCTGGATTCCGACCGGGTGATGAGCTGCTGCGGGCTTCCGGCCAACCGTTGCTTTCGGCCGCCGATTTCCAATGGGTGCTGCATAATGCAACGGAGGCAGCGCGAATCGAAACCGTAGTTCGCCGTGGCGGTGGTGTGATTCCGTTGCAGCTAACGCTGTCCGACGGGTGGCGCCGGGGAGACATTTCGTGGCGGACCAGCACATGGGATCTGCGCCGAATGGCGTTGGGTGGCCTGTTCTTGGAATCGGTTTCCGACGACGATCGCGCGGCAGCAAAAATCGACAAGACAGAACTGGCGCTCCGCGTAAAGCACGCGGGAATGTACGGTGCACACGCCGTCGCCCACCGCGCAGGGTTCAAGAAAGGCGACATCATCGTGACATTTGATGGACGAACGGACGCCATGACGGAAAGTCAACTGTTGGCTTACGTCTTGCAAAAGACCACGCCCGGCCAACAATTGCCGGTCAAGGTGTCACGCAATGGAAAACGGATCGATCTTAAATTGAAGATGCAATAATGCGTTGTGGCCACAGGTGGCAGGAGATTTCCAGGTCGTCGTAGGCGCAGAGATGTCGTAGGCGCAGAGATGTAGAACCGCGAATGAACGCTAATTGGATGCGTTGATTTGTGTCCCTTGGCGTTCATTCGCGGTTCCTTGGTCAATCTCAACACAAGACCACAAACACACGTTGTGGGCCGGTCTCCCGACCACGTCCGGAGGGAAGTTCAATCCGTGAGTCGTGATTTGCCACAACATTGCTGCCTGGCTATGTTTACAGCGCAAGAAAAAGCCGCCCAAAGGCGGCCAGTGAAAGCTGATAGTGGAGGATAACGGACTTGAACCGATGACCTTCTGGCTGCCAGCCAGACGCTCTCCCAACTGAGCTAATCCCCCGATGATGTTACCGGTCTTCGTCGGCAAGTTGTACAGTTTCTCACCACTAAAAACCACTGGTGGTCGGCATTACCCGACTAACTAGGAAAACTAACACTGGCCTCGAAAACCGTCAAGGGCGCGACGGGCTTGGTCGAATCGTAGGTTTCTGCGCGATTCACCTCAAATTGTGCCAATGTGGGGCAATTTTACGGGCTTCCAGGCAATGGGCCTTACGTTTTCCGCACGCGGCGGCCTAAACTTGCGAAGCCCGCGTTTAGCTGGTCGCCGTTTTGGAGGCCGCGGTACGCTCTGACCAAACGACCCGCGAAGGGGCCACGTGAAACGCTACCTGATTGGATTTCTAAAAATTGTGATCCCACTGGGGATCATTCTGTGGCTGCTGACCAATGTCGAGCCCGAGCAATTCAAGGAGCTGCGTAACCGGCCCAAGAACTGGACGCTGCTCGCCGCCGCCTTTGGACTTTCTTTTGTGGCGATCTGCACTACGTTCCTGCGTTGGTATTTGCTGGTCCGCACGATCAACTTGCCCTTCCGCCTGCGTGATGCCTTTCGCCTGGGCTTTCTGGGCTACTTGCTGAACTTCGTCTCCGTCGGCGCCGTCGGTGGCGATCTCTTCAAAGCGTTCTTTATCGCCCATGAACAGCCTGGCCGCCGCGCCGAGGCGGTGGCCACGGTTGTGGTGGATCGCATGATTGGCCTGTACGCGCTACTGCTGGTAACGTCAGCTGCACTTTTTTTTAGCGACATCCCCAACCCAACGCCAGCACTGACAACCATCTGCACGATGACGTATGGTGCGACGGGGATCGGGGGTATCTGTATCATGATGGTGCTGGTTCCCGGTTTCACGCGTGGGAGCCTGTCGGAATGGCTTTCCGGGTTACCAAGAATCGGCGGCTTGATCGAACAACTGCTCACTTCGGTTCGCATCTACCGTGACAAGAGACTGGTGATGGGCGCGATCCTTGGAATGAGCATGGGTGTCCATAGCCTGTTCGCGATAGCACTCTATCTGATTGCGATTGCCTTGTTTGATACGAGTCCATCGCTGCCAGACCATCTGATCATTGTTCCACTGAGCATGGTGGCGGGTGCATTGCCGTTCACTCCAGCCGGGCTCGGCACGTTTGAATTTGCCATGGGCGAACTGTATTCCTATGTTCCCGCCGCGGGGCCTGGAGACGCTATCGGAATCCTGGTCGCGATGGCATTTCGATTGGTGACGATCGCCATCGCCACAATCGGAGTTGGATTCTATTGGGCGTGCCGACGCGAAGTTCAAGAGGTAATGCACGAGGCCGAAGAGGCTCAGAAACACCGATCAGACGCGACTTAGGATCAGCCAAGCAGTGTTCGATCTTTTATTGTCGTCTTTCGCTCCCCGAAAGCACGTTCCTTTCGCGGAGCGAAAGGCGACTTTCGGACAGTAATTCTTCGAACGATTCTAAGCAAATTGCAGGTAAAGGGTCGGGAGTCTTTTTCGGATGACCGCGTACGAGTTTTGGGACGAGTTTTGGCCGAAAAAGACCGTGTTGTAGTGAATCACGACTCACCCCGAACGCGGGCCGGTCGGGAGACCGGCCCGTGTTGTGGCATGGTCTCCCGACCGTGCCACGGTGGCGACTCCCGACCCCTTCGATCGCACGCGAATCAATCAAACTGACCCACTACTCCCCTTCGTGAGACTGACATGCCCTCGATCTATCAGGTTGATGCATTTACGGACCGGCCGTTTGCTGGCAATCCCGCGGCGGTTTGTTTGCTGGACGCATCGAAGGGCCATGCCGAATTGACGGACGCCTGGCTGCAACAGGTGGCTGCGGAAATGAATCTGTCGGAGACGGCGTTTGTGCATCGCGCCGAAGGTGGATTCAGTCTGCGTTGGATGACGCCCACCGTGGAGGTCGATCTCTGCGGGCACGCGACCTTGGCGGCGGCGCACATTTTATGGGATCGCGGGCACGTGGCATCGGCCGAGTCCATTTCGTTCTTCACACGTAGCGGAACACTCGTGGCCAACCGTCGAGAAGAGATGATTGAATTGGACTTCCCTCAGAGACCCGCCACCGCTTGCCCACCACCAGAACTTCTCCTTTCTGCCTTGAAGGTGGATGCCGGTGATGTTGGCTTTGCAGGTCGAAACGAATTCGATTGGCTCGTCGCAGTCTCGGATGCTGAAGTGGTTCGGGCGTTGAGCCCCGACTTTCAAAAACTCGCCCAAGTCGACGTGCGGGGTGTCATCGTGACCGCTGCGGATAACAGTGGCGAATTCGATTTCATCTCACGGTTCTTCGCCCCGGCAGCGGGAATTGACGAAGATCCCGTCACCGGATCGGCACACGTCTGTCTGGGACCCTATTGGCAGCGTCGTCTGGGAAAAAATCCTCTCCGCGGTTATCAAGCGTCCACGCGAGGTGGCGTCGTGGGCGTTTGCTTGACGGGTGATCGAACGCTGTTGTCTGGCAAGGCGGTAACCGTTTTGGAAGGCAAGTTGATGTGCTGAGGTCAGCCCACGTCGTCGCGTGGGAGAGACGCGATAGCACGACTGGCAGTGCTGGCAGGTCGTTGGAAACACAGCTTGACACCATTTTGAAAATACTCAAAATCCCAACCGCTACCTGGAAGGATTCAATTCAAGATCGGTAGCCGCCTCGCCCCCAAGATCGCTGTGTCGGTCTTTGAAGGCCGGGCGATACTTGTTGACGTGTTTGAACGTCAAACAGCAAGTGAGAGCAGATCACTAGAACCAGTGCGTGATTCCGTAGGCATGGAGGCCGAGGGCATGCAAAGATCACAAGAGCGTCAATTTGGCGTCAGTCTGAACGAACAGTTTCCAACGGCGCAGGTTTTCGGCGCCAAGGAAATACGTGTTGGTTCGTGCTGCAGCGACGCCAAACAATGCCAAAAAGGCGACGTCTATGTGGCCTTGGTAGAGGAAGACCGTGACGGACACGACGCTGCATGCGAGGCGATTCGTCACGGCGCATCGGCTGTCTTGTCGGAGCGATTTCTACCCGTCAACGTGCCGGTCTGTGTCGTTGACGACACGCGAGTCGCCTACGGTCAACTTTGTCAACGCCTGGCGGGCCAACCTGCCGAAGCACTCCATACGATCGGCGTCACCGGCACCAACGGCAAGACGACCACGAGCCTGCTGATTGCTTCGGTGTTGGATGCAGCTCAACAACAGGTTGGCGTGACAAGCACCCTCGGCTATAGCGACTCGATCGATAACCTACCGGCCAATCGCACGACACCGCTCGCCGCGGAAATGGCGTCGTTGTTACGTCGGATGCAAACCAATGGTTGCTCGCACGCCGTGATGGAACTGTCGAGCCGTGGTTTGGCGGAGCAGCGCACCGCGGGGATCCAATTCGACGCGGCCATCCTGACCAATCTGCGTCGCGACCATTTGGACGTGCACGGTTCGGTTAGAAACTACCGCCGCGCCAAGGCCAGGCTGTTCGAGCAGCTCAAGCCAACGGGGTTCGCCGTCGTTAACGCCGACGATCCAGGTAGCCAAAATATCTTATCCAGGCTGACCTGCCCCGTCATTACGGTCGGACAACGCCAGGCAGCCGAAGTTACGGCGCACGTATTGGAGCGCCACGCCAGTGAACAAACGTTCTTGCTTCGCGCCGGCAACGAGTCCATTCCAGTACGAACCCAGATGATTGGGGACACTCACGTATCCAACTGCCTGTCCGCAACAGCGATGGGTCTGGTGATGGGTCTGGACCTGCCAACCATTGTCCGCGGCCTGGAGGCTGTCAAACGCATCCCTTCGCGGCTGGACCGCCTTTCATGTGGTCAGGACTTTGGCGTCTATGTGGACTGTGCTGACACGCCGGATCGGCTGGCGGTCTGCTTGCGGACGATGCGACAAGTAACGCGAGGGCGCGTACTCTGTGTGTACAGCGCCAGTGACGAACTTCCGGCCAACGAGCGGCCGTTGCTTGGTCGCGTGGCGGAAAGGGCCGTCGATGTTGGAATCATCACCAACAGCAGCTTGCATTGCGAGCCTTCCCTGTGCGTGACACACGACATTCTGGACGGGTACGAGCGGCCCGCAAGAGCGCACTCCATCCCCAGTCGGATTAACGCAATCCAATGGGCGCTTGACAAGGCCCGCCCCGGCGACTCGCTCTTGATCGCCGGAGGCAGCCGCACCGGCTGGCTCGGCGAAGAAACCCAGGGCACTGACGACTTTGAACTTGCCCGCAACTGGCTCTACGAATTTGGTGACAACCCAGGTCCCCAAATACTGACTGGAGCCTTCGGCTAACAGGACACGGTGACTTTATGTTGAAGATCTGTATTGCACAACTTGCTGAATTAGTCGATGGTCGCCTCCGACTGGCCTCGATGCCGCCGTTGGGCGGTGGCTACGAGCCAACCGGTCAAATCGTGATCGACAGCAACATGGTCTCGCCCGGCGACCTTTATTGGGCGTTGGACGGATTCGGACACAACGGTTCGTCCTACACCCAACAGGCGTTTGCCAACGGCGCGCAGGGCGTCGTCGTTGCTGATCGCGGCGTCGAGCCGTGGGCTGGAAAGTTCTGCATCGACGTCGCAGACAGTAATTGCTCGTTCTGCTACTTCGTGCGGTGTTTGGAAGGCACGTTTGTGAAAAACCGTACACCAATTTCTCTCGGTGTACATAATGAGATTTCCCTGCTCAAGGCGATTGCCGGGGGCGACAGATCAGTTTTGGAGGATTTGATTCAACGACAAGCGATGCGGTCGACGTTGCTGGCCGCGTGAACAACAGAACAATGGCAGTTCCATCATTCGTGTCGCGATTTGCGGGAATCCGGCGCACCTTCCCCCTGGGTTGGAAAAGCTTGCCTGCTGAGGGCAGCGGTTACTGGGTCAACCGCTTCAGTAGGCGGTTATGGTGGAACTTGTGACTGGCGTCCGGAGTGGTGTTTTCACCACTCCGGCGCCAGGGAACACGGAGAAGGCGGAACCGGAAACGGGGTCCCGCCTTCTCTCATTTCTTGCCCTAAAAGTCGGCGGTGTCTTTCATTCCGTATGATCAGACCAATCGGCCTTCGACTCATGGCAGGATAGCCTGGAGGTCGATTCTTGATTGAACAAGGTGATTCGCATCGAGCCCAGAAAACGAGTTTCATGTATGCCTTCGCAAGCTGTGGACAATTCGGCAAGTCGTTGGATAAATGCGACGTCAGTCAAGGTTCGCTCTGTGTTCATCTTTGCGGCGTTGCCTATTTCTGCGTTGGTGGTCTTGCAAACCCATCTGGCGGGTGCGGAGTTTAAGCGACTACCTCCAGTTCGCTTGCCGCAGGTTAGTGGGTTGGCTTCCGGAACCGTGATAGCCGTGCTTGAAATGGACGATATTGTCCGACTCGCCGGCGGCGCCGTCGAACTCCGGGTTCGCCAGGGGTGGTGGATCTGGGAAGTCCCAATGGGCCGGGAAGTGCGTGTTGCGCTGTCGCCAACTCGCCCGGCGTCGTGGAAGGAACTGCCTGCATCGGGCCATTGGATCTGCTTTCATCTGGACCCAGCCAACTCAGCCAATCCACGAGAGTATCTGGCCGGGCGGATGCGAGAGCGGCTTATTGAGGTTACAGGTGGCAGGTTCGAACCGTTGAATTCGATCCAATTCCAACGCATTGGCCCCTGGGATGCGGCCGAATTGGAGTTCTCATTGCCGTCCTCGCCAGAGGCCGGCACCATGGCCATCCGCGGAAGTCATGTTCTGGTCAGCACGCCATGGGGCCTACTCGAATTTCATACGCAATTCCCGGCCAGTCGTTACGCAGAGCAACTTGACGAGACGGCGCAGTTTCTGAGGCAGGTGAAACTGACCGCACCAACGGTGACGGAGGCTGACCCGACAACGGCGCACACAAGCGCCGCAACGCTCATCCACGGTTCGTGGAAAGCGTTTCGCAGCCGTCTGCGACTTTCCAGCAATGGCCGCATCGAAATCGAGACAGACCGCGCAAAGATCATCTCGCCGCCCCACGAAGAGCTTCAGACGGTCGCAGACGAGTTGCTGCAGGGAGAATATCGCGCAGACGGTGATCTGCTGTTCGTACAATGGCGTGACGGCAGTAAGTTGAATTTTCGCTGGAAGCTGAACGGCGGTGACCTGCTGTTAACCGACCACGAGGGCCAGATCAGTCAGTTGCGACGCATTGCAGAATAGGTTCTAATCGCTCCGCCCTTGTAATTCGCACTTCTTGGTCATTGGAATTCATCAGCCTTGTCGAAGCCACACTCGCCGACCGACCGACCTGTGGCCTTGGTAACAGGTGCCTCGCGTGGCATTGGCCGCGCTATCGCAGAAAGGCTCGGCAGCGGACGTCACGCCGTCGCTGTCAATTATTTTCGCAGTCCCGACGCGGCCAATGAGGTCGTGCAGGCAATCGAAGCGACGGGAGGCAAGGCTTTCGCCGTGCAGGGAAGCGTGGCCCTGGCCGACGACCGCCGGCGTCTGATTGACGAGACGCTTGACCGGTTTGGCCGATTGGATGTGCTCGTTAATAACGCCGGCATTACCTCTCCCGGTCGTCGCGATCTGCTTGATGCTACCGAAGAAAGTTGGGACGAGGTCTTCGAGACAAACCTCAAGGGACCCTTTTTTCTCGCACAACGCGCAGCTCGCGAGATGATCGAAATGGCCACTGCGGGCACGCTCGCCGGCGGCGTGATCGTCAATGTGTCGTCAATTTCGGCGTACGCAGTCTCTCCGAATCGGGTCGATTACTGCACGGCAAAGGCGGGATTGCAGATGGTCACGTGGCAACTGGCTTGCCGATTGGCCGAGCACAACATCCGTGTCTTCGAGATTTGTCCTGGAGTCATCCAAAGTGATATGACGGCGCCGGTTGTCGAGAAGTACGACGCACTGATCGCAGATGGCCTGGCGCCGATTCGCCGCTGGGGACAGCCGGACGATGTCGCCAAGGCAGTCGAAGCCGTCGTTTCAGACGCTTTCCCATTTACGACGGGCGAGCGGATCAACGTCGACGGTGGTTTTCACATGCGCCGCCTGTAGGCCGCTTCTGACCGGCCTGTGTTCCAGGAACACTCCGAGACGACGGGCAGATGGGAACTTACTTGACTTAGCAGTGTTCGACCTTTTATTGTCGTCTTTCGCTCCGCGAGAGCACGTTCCTTTCGCGGAGCGAAAGGCGACTATCGGACAGTAATTGTACGAACGATCCTTATTGACGCTGTGGCACCAAATCCTGCCACCAGACACGTTTTTCTGCCTGCCGCTCTTGTTCGACAGATTGTCGCCGCTGCGTGCCAACTGCCGGCAGCGGTCGCGCGCCGCGATTCGCTGTCCGAATACCTGACTGCGGTGGCGCGAAAGGGGTCGCTTGCTGGCTCGGCAGAGCGGGACGGGTTCGCGTAGCCGTTCGCGGTGACCGGCCAGGGTCCACAGTGGGCAGGCGTCGAATTGCAGTTCGCTGACGTGAGAACGATCGGCGCCTCGCTTCTTCCACGATCACCGGCGGCGGAACAGGGACGTTTCCGCCAGGCGGAACTGGAGGAACGATAGCCGGAGCCGGAGGATCGATTGTGTCTGACGGAGCGTGCTCGGGCGCCAAGGGAGCTGGCAACGGTTCACCTTGTGGTGGCGCGGCAGGGCTGCCTTGTTGCACAATTCCGATAGAGGCCGAGTGTTCGTTTGGTCTCGATTCGCATCATCCGATCATCTCACTGCAAGGCATCCCCAGCTCCGTCATCGTGTTTAGAATCTTGCACCCAATTCTTGCTTCGACTCTTTGTGACGCCAATCCTCTCGCTCGCATTGCCGGGCCTAAGATGATCTTGTAGCGGTAAAACGTGGTCTCAACTTTACTCCGTTTACTGTAGCCGGATTCTGTGTGCCACTTTCGTTTGCCGAGTCGGGCTTGTTCTCGAATGTTACGATTGCGTTGCCGTGTAGTCGCTGATGTTGAGGCAAGCTGAGCGTCTTTTCTGGGTGGTATTAGTACCCTTGGAGAGTAATGCGCAAGGTGATTATCGAGCGCTTCGTACACACCCCTGGCGTCGTATGCGGTGTCTGCTCGTGCAGACGAAATGGGACTGTCGATCTGCTTGAGCAGCGAAGGAACGCGTGATGAATCTCGGGCACTCTTACTCGTCAGGTCGCATGCGACGACATCGCCAGTCAGCTCGTCAACACACAGATGGAGTTTGCGATAGTGCCTGCTCTTTGGAGGTTTGCGCAGTTGACCAACATGAACAGTAAGACCGCTGCTATCGATCAGGATATGGAGTGGCGTTTTCTGCTTATTTTCGTAGAAAGGGACTTTGCCTAGCTTTGCCTTGCGTCTCGAGATCGTTGTGTGATCGGGGACATCATTGTTCAGATTCAGCAAAGTAAACAACGAACAGATAAACCCCTCGGTCTGCCTGGACGCCAGACCAAACACCATGCCCAGAGTGACAGCCGTCTCAATTGCGTGATTCGAGTACTTGCGTTGACGGCCTGGTTTCCTTTTCTTTGGCCTTGGCGCATCCCAGTTCGCAAGCTTGCCATCGTGGAGTGAGATCCAGACGGTCAAGCTACCGCGCTCGCGTAGGCCTGCCTCATATTCGTGCCAATTCAGCACTCGATAGGTCTTCTTCACATACTTGCGTTGACTGCGTTTGAAATGGCTCATGGCATGCTCCTAATATGCACCAAGGCAGCCAACCGGCCAAATGTGTCCTGTCAGCGTCATTTGGAGTTGGCCGCTAGCCACATCCCAAACCCGGACGGTCTGATCTTTACTGCCGGACGCCAATTTTTCTCCTCCAGGCGAGAACTTGAGTGAAGTAACGAGTGCTTGGTGTCCAGAGAATGTCTTGATGATCTCTTTTGTCTTGCAATCCCAGAGCAGGACTTGGCGGCCGGCGCCGCCCGCAAGCGTGTGTCCGTCGACGGGATCTTCTGACCAGGCAGGCGAACTGACCTTCGTGGACATGGACACCTTCCTTGCCATCTTTTGACACGCACGGACGCACGCTGCCACGGAGATGGTGCGTGCCAGCCGAGGGATCTACCCGTAGTTTGCGGCCCGACAGGTCGCCAACCTCGCCTCCGAACCGCCAAACAGCGGCCGGCGGGCAAGGTCCCTTGAATCACCATTTGCTCCTGGTACGATCAACTCTGTGGCTGGGAAATCAAATTTCCTATCCTTTCACAATCAACCAGGCTGCGGCGCTGCCACACAAAGCGACATTCCACCGGCAACATCTCACCAGAGGCTCAACTTCGGGAGACAAGTCATGAGAACAAGTGCGGGAACACCGGGCGGACGACGATTCAGGTACCTTTTTGGCTGGTCTTTGCTCCTGGTGGGATGGTCGTGTGGTCTGCCGTCGGCTCCGGCCGCTGAGTCGAACCGCGGTGACGAATTGGCCGAGACGCGGCGTTGGGTGGCGGCCAAGCTCCAGGGACAAAGCAAGTGGGAGTTACCGGGGTCTGGCCTGACCGTCGTGGCCAACTACGGCACAGTACAGAAGAACGGTCGAGGGGACGGGCCGTTACGAATCGATGACGAGACATTCGAACGCGGCTTCTATTGTCACGCTGCGAGTAAGATCCTGGTGAGGCTACCATCGCCTGGCAAGACCTTTTTGGCTCGTGTGGGTGTTGATAGCAACTCCAACACGCAACCCGGGCGTGGCAGCGTCGTGTTCTCGCTGAGCATTGACGACGCCCAACAGTACTGTTCGGAAAAGATAACCGAGGGCATGGCAGCTGTGCCCGTGACGGTCAATTTGGACGGCGTCACGGAATTCGTGTTGGCGGTGAGTGACAGCGGTGACCAGATCTCTTGCGATCAGGCGGACTGGGCCGATGCAAAGGTTGTGCTCGCAAATGGCAAGACGATCTGGTTGGACGAATTGCCGATGGTGAATGTTCAACGCGGCAATCATTCAAACGAGCCGCCGTTTTCCTTCAACTACGGTGGCCGACCCTCCGCCGAGTTCCTGCCCGGCTGGAAAATCAAACGCTCGTCACGCAAGATCGATGACCAGCGAACCGAACACGTGGTCACCTACGCAGAGCCTTCACCTGGCCTGGTCATTCGGTGCGTCGCGACCGAATATCACGATTTCCCCACCGTTGAATGGACGCTCTATTTCAAGAACGCTGGCAACACAGATACGCCAATCGTGCAGAATATCCAGGCATTGGATCTGCGTCTGCAACGCCCGCCGGGAAATGAGTACGTACTCCATCATAATCGAGGCGACTCGTGTACTCCCGACAGCTTCGAACCGCTGACCACGGAACTTGGCCCCGGCGCAGAAGAGAAGTTCGCACCGGCCGGCGGACGCAGCACCAACGGTCAGTGGCCCTACTATCACGTCCGCTGGGGAAAGGTAGGGCTGATCGCGGTCGTTGCCTGGCCGGGGCAATGGGCTGCAAGTTTCGCTCGTGATCAACAGGACTCGTTGCGCATACAGGCTGGCCAGGAACTCACCCACTTCACACTGCACGCCGGTGAGGAGATCCGCACGCCGCTTGTCGTGCTGCAATTCTGTCGAGGGGAGCGACTGGAGGCACAGAATCTGTGGCGACGTTGGATGCTGTCGCATAACGTTCCGCGCACCAACGGCGCGGTGCCGGACCCCATGTTCACGTCCTGCAGCGGTGGGTTCTTTCCTGGACTCAAATGTAACGAGAAGGACGAACTTCGGTTCATCGATACGTTTGCCAGCCATGGAGTCAAACTGGACTATTGGTGGATGGACGCCGGGTGGTATCCGTGTGATGCATGGCCGGTTGTCGGTACCTGGGAAGTTGATCGCACCCGTTTTCCACGCGGCCTTCGCGCAATCAGCGATCACGCACATTCGAAAGGTAGCAAGCTGATCTTGTGGTTCGAACCGGAACGAGTTGCGCCGGGCACTTGGCTATACGAACAACGTTCAGATTGGTTGCTCGGCAACGATGGCGGCCAGAAGTTACTTAATCTGGGAAACTCGGAAGCTCGAGCCTGGTTGGTCGACCATATCGACAAGTTGATAGTCGAACAGGGGATCGACCTTTATCGCCAGGATTTCAACATGGACCCGCTAGGCTACTGGCGGGCCGCCGATGCCGAAGATCGGCAAGGCCTCACCGAGATTCGCCACGTCGAAGGCTACCTGGCGTATTGGGACGAGTTGCGTCGTCGGCACCCGGGCATGCTGATCGATTCATGTGCGTCTGGCGGGCGTCGCAATGATCTGGAAACGATGCGTCGCGCCGTGCCGTTGTTACGAAGCGACTACCAGTCGTTCAATGGTGACCCGAGTTTCGCGCCGGGAAACCAATGCCACACCTACGGACTGGCTGCCTGGCTTCCCTATTTCGGAACTGGTACGTACTACACAAAGCAATCACCGCTCTACGCAGCGCGGAGTTACTTCTGTCCGGCGTTTGGATTCTGCGCTGATGTTCGGCGCAACGACATTGACTGGGAGATTTATCGTCGCTTGGAAGACGATTGGCGCAGCGTCGCACCCTATATGCTGGGTGACTTCTATCCGCTCACTCCATACAGCCTGGACGAAGGCGTGTGGATTGCGTGGCAGTTCCATCGAGTTGATTTAGATGGCGGAGTCGTGCAGGTGTTTCGCCGCAAGGAGAGCATCTACGAGTCAGCTCGATTGCGGCTGCACGGACTTGAGCCGAAGGGGCGGTACGAGTTGGACGACATCGACACGCCGGGAACATCCGAAATGACAGGGCATGACCTGGCCAAGATCGGCTTGCCAGTTGCCAACGAGGATCGGCCAAGTGCGACGATCATCCGTTACCGTCGAGTTGACTAGAGCGAGTTGCTTTTTGACATTCCCGGGTACAATGTTTCGTTGTAGAGCGTAGGCACGGGAGCCGGGCGAGCACGACCGTCGCGTATGACGGATGAATGCCAGTATGGCGCGTAGATATCCGCGCGGTGAAGTGGTCCACCGACTTTCACCATGCGTCCGATGGAAATGCAAGTCCCTCCTCAAGGCGGGAGTCGGTAATACAACCGGCAGACTTTGCCCGAGGTAGTGAACGCAAAGGCAGCCGAAATCGTAGATCATGTTGGTTCCGCCGCAACTCGCGGTCGTGACCTGCTATGGTGGGTGATTTCCGAGCGCCCCCATGTGTGATGAAGTCTGTCAGCAGGATGTCGAGTCATTGCCTTTTCCGAAGGATTGGCGCTCATGCGCTCGGAACGCGGTGCTCAATGTCATCGGGATCGTGCGAATCGCCATGCTCGCTGGCCGTGAAGCGTTGATCAAAGATGGCGATGTGAAAGAGGCAAGAATCCACCAGTTGGAATCCGAAGTCGCCATGCTGCGAGAGGAACTACGGATCAACGGTTCTCGGATGCAGCGTATCGCCCCGCACCGACGACCGCAGTATGCAGCCGTTGAACGTATGGCTATTTTGGAACTGCGGGCAATGCGAGGCTGGAACAAAGTGGAAACGGAGCGCCGTTTCTTCGTCTCCGATGACACCGTCCGAGCGTGGCTTCGACGAGCCGACGATGACTCGCTCGTTCAGACTCGACTTCCGGTAAATCGTTTTCCGGATTTCATTCGCCATGTCGTCCAACAGATCAAGTTATTCTGCCCGACGCTCGGCAAAGTAAAGATTGCTGACACGTTGGCCAGGGCAGGTATCCACATCGGCAAGACGACCGTTGGGCGGATCCTCAAGGAGAAGCCTGCCAAGGCCCCGGAACCGACGATACGGGCATCCAGTGCCGCATCGTGTCGAAATATCCCGGCCACACTTGGCACGCGGATCTCACGGCAGTGCCGATTTCCGGCGGATTCTGGACCAACTGGATTCCCAACGCACTCTGGCAGCGTTGGCCCGTCTGCTGGTGGCTTTTGAACGTGATCGATCACTATTCAAGGCGATCCATGGGGGTCGCTGTGTTCAAGTGCCGGCCCTCGTCGGAGGAAGTGACGACAGCCTTAGATCGTATCATGTTCGCTGAGCGAATCCGACCGAAACACTTGATTATCGATCAGGGACCCGAGTTCGACTGCGTTCACTTCAGGGAGACCTGGTGCAAGACCATGAATATCCTGCCTCGGTTTGGCGCTGTCGGCAAGCATGGCAGCATCGCGGTGGTAGAACGCTTTCATCGGACGGTCAAGGAACTCTTGCGACTGATCACGATTCCGGAAGTGCAAGAGCCATTCGAACTGGAGCTCGGCTTGATCATCGATTGGTACAATGAGCACCGTCCTCATGAAACGCTCGGCGGCAAGACATCCAACGAAGTCTGTTTCTCACGTCCAGCGGCCAACGAGCAGCCACGCCGTGAGCCGCGAACGCGTTGGCCACCAGACGCCCGCTGTGCACAACCTCAAGTTGACACTGTGGGCCAGCCGGGCGATCCAATCATCTTCGAGATTGATGGTCTTAAGGGCCGCCGTCATCTCCCCATCATCCGTGCCCAGCGTGCAGCCTGAACGTGGACGTGAGCCGCACGAACTGCACTAGGCGTGGGGTCAAAATATTCGGCCGATGCTTAATCCCAGGGATTTGTGGTGGAGACAGGCTCTAGGCCGCGCCAAAGTTGGCATTTCCTGGTGAACTGAGCTAGTTTTTGGAGGGCAGTTTTGTTTCACTGTTGC
>JASLPZ010000164.1:0-15052 GCA_030744725.1 Pirellulaceae bacterium | reverse complement strand
TCCGATAGTCGCCTTTCGCTCCGCGAAAGGAACGTGCTTTCGCGAAGCGAAAGACGACAATAAAGGATCGAACACTGCTAACTCGATGCGTCGGAATCAGCCAAGAAACAACTATTGCGAAACGATCGTAGGACGGGCACTCCTGCCCGTCTGATTGTCGGCGATGGGTAGGAGTGCCCGTCCTTCAATCGAGCTCTTTTGCGACGGCCCGATCTCTCGCTCGTAAATAGACTTCACGCGCCGCTTTGAAGCTGTTGATCGCTTTTTGCCTCGACTCATCGCTCGACCAATGCGCCTCCTGCTGGGCCCATCGAATCGTTTCGGCGAGTCGGGCGACCAAGTACTTGGCACTCGCCAACATCGCAGGCTTTTCGTCTTTGATGGTGACGTAGATCGGGCTGCTGTGAGCTGCGGTGATACCCCGGTGCCAATTGTCGGGGTTTGGCACGTCATGCCGAGCTCGGACAGCGATCCAACTGCTCTCTTTCAATTCGATCTCTCGATCGATACTGACCTGTTTTTGCTGGGGCTTGACCTCGATGTGATGCACGACTGTTCCGTTGACGACGACTTCCAAGTGCTTGATTGGGATTTGCGTAAAACAGCTCGCACTTAGTTGGAGTCGTTGTGGACCATTGCCGTGAAGCTTGATTTCCGATCCGATCGGTTGGTCATTCACTGAGAAATTCAGTAATGGTCCGTTCGTCACAAACGTTTCGCCCTTTTGGAGACCGGCCATAAAGCTCTCGTGGCTCCATTGGTCGACTTTCACATAGGTCCGGCTAGAACCGCCGACGACTCGCCCGGCACTCATCTTGTCCGTGCCGCCGATGATCGGCATTTTGATCCCGCAATTGAGCATGTCGTACCAGAGCGCGACCGATGCGCGTCGACCGTGTCCGGGGACTTCAATATTCTGTCGCGATCGATTGTTTCTGCTGACAGTGTCGGTGCGAAGCCATTCGAGTCCATCCAGTTTGTCGATTGCCGCTCCAACGGCAGATCCATATCCTGGCCAATATAGAAAATGGGCATGAAAAGCCAGCCCACCTTGTGCGTGCATCCGATCGTAGACTTCCCAGTTCAATGGTTCATTGGGCAGAGATTTCAAGTTGTTCAGTAAGCTTGTCCCGGTGTAAACGCGGATTGGATCGATGGGCATTCGTATCCCGACAAGAGTCATGTGTCCTTGATTAGCATCACGCACTTCCTGCGAGACGTAAACGATGTGGTCCTTGGTCGACAGTGGTGAAGGCTTCCCCGTGATATATTTGCGCCGCAGCAGGGGATGTGTCGGACCGATGAACATCAGGTTCACGTAGTCAATGCCCTCGATTGGCATCTGACGAATTGCTCCGAGTGGTGTCAAATTGTGAACATGGGTGTCGACAGCCATCCATCCCTTTGCCCGCATGTTGATGCCCCGCGACATGACGAACGTGCGGTCGAGTGTCTGTCCCTGCTTTCCAGCCAGGTTCAGCTCGAACGTCTCTAACGGATATTCAAGTCCATGGGAGACGCGGACCTTTAGACCATCGACTGCTGGCAATTCGATCGTAAATTTCCCTTCGGGTATCATCGCCCAATCGTATCCGTCGTTGTTCGTGTCCGGTTCGTAACTGACATTGCTCGAATTCCAATTCGGCAGTTCGATGTCAAAATGCCCCGCAGGTGGAAAATAGGTGCCGTGATGATCCTCGACGTGAACACGAAAGGGGATCAGCTTTTGAGTGTCAGAGTCATGAACGGAAATTCGCACAACGACACGGTGCGCCGGATCGATCTCTGGACGCGTTCCCTCTTCGAGAGGTCGAAGTTGATTGTCCGGCGCAATTCTAGGAGGCCGAGTGACCCGTAGCGGCACTCGCCGGCCTGAGGGAGCTGTCGACTGAAAACCGGCCGAGATCGGTGGGTGAGCCGTAACGACGCCGGAGCCAAGCCCCATGCAGATTGCGATGAGCCCAATGAGAACCGAATTATCTTTGAGAGTCACCAACACTGTACTTGCCTCTTTCGTGTCACTGGTTTCGAATTGATCAAGTTTGCCCATGGGACGTGGAACGAGAAAGGCCCCACTGGCGGAGTTCGGGATAACGTAGTAGAGAACGAAGGTAGATACAACAGCTCGACGAAGCAGCTGTCGTTTGTGGTGGCGAGTTCGGCCGTACGATATACTGTGAATCGGTTGACCGATGTGCATCGGGAAGTCGTGCGGGTAGTTTGGGGAGAGACGATAACTCGTAAATGGGAACTCCGAATGTTGAAATCCGATACAAATCCGAAATGTGAATCTAAAAGGGCGCTAGTGGAACGGAATGATTCGCGCGCATTGGCGTTCATTCGCGGTTCCTCCGCAAAATCCTCGGAGGAGAAATCCGTCCGACAAGACCGACTTTGGTTGTCGCCGAAGGCTGCCCTAAGTCATTGCGTGAGTTCCCGATCGGTGTCGGCGCTAAGCTCACTCGCCCTCTTGCTGTTCTTGTTGACCGCATCGCCTTCCAGCTTCGCCGACGAACCTGCTCGCCGAAAGTTCACGAAGATCCAAGTTTCTAACGAGTACTTCTCCGAAGGGGCTGGTCACGGTGACTTCAACCAAGACAAGATCATCGATGTCGTTTGTGGGCCGCATTGGTATGCCGGGCCGGACTACAAGCAGAAATATCGCATTTATGACGGCAAGAGCTTTCCCAACGATAAAGGGTACTCCGACAACTTCTTCTCTTTCGGACATGACATCAACGCCGATGGCTGGACTGACGTTGTTACGCTGGGGTTTCCAGGCCGCCCGGCTCATTGGTTCGAGAATCCGAAAGGCAAGAGGGGCAATTGGCCGAAGCACGTCGCGCTGCCTGGTGTGGACAACGAGTCGCCGGCGTTTGCCGACCTGACCGGTGATGGGCGGCCCGAGATCATCTGTTCCTACCAGGGTCGGCTCGGGTACGGAGAGTACGATCCCGACGATCCGACTGCCCGTTGGAATTTTCACGCCATTAGTGACCGCGGCCCGTGGGCGCCGTTTACGCACGGACTGGGCTTGGGCGATGTGAACGGCGACGGGCGAATGGATCTGCTGACGGCACTCGGTTGGCTCGAACAGCCGGCTTCGCTGGAAGGCAACCCGATCTGGGAGCCACACGTCTTTCGCTTCTGTCCGGGCGGGGCACAGATGTTTGCCTACGACGTGGACGGCGACGGCGACAACGATGTGATTACGAGTCTGCAGGCACATGCGTATGGACTGAGTTGGTTTGAACACGTTACGGGCGACGATGGCGAAATCACGTTCGAACCGCACCCCATCATGGGTAGCAAGCCCGAAGAGAATCCGTTCGGCATCGTGTTCTCGCAGTTGCACGCGATGGCGTTGCACGACATGGACGGCGACGGCCTGAAAGACATCATCACCGGGAAGTGCTATTGGGCTCACAATGGCCACGACCCCGGCGCGCGAGACTCCGCGGTCTTGTACTACTTCAAACTCGAACGCAACAAAGACGGAGCACACTTCATTCCCCGTCAGATCGATGACAACTCGGGCGTCGGACGGCAAGTTTCCATCGACGATCTGAATGGCGACGGCCGGCCGGACATCGTCGTTGCAAACAAGAAAGGCGTATTCGCTTTTCTCAATAGGATGACATCCCATTGAACACACGATCACCAAAACAACTGAGCCGCCATCTCATCCTGGCGATCACCGTTGCCGCGGCAACACTGACTTGCGTGCCAACAACCGCTGGCGAAGCAACGTTGTATCGGGATTCGTGGGGTGTCCCGCACATCTGGGCTGACGACTTTGGGTCTGCCGGTTATGCGATCGGCCAGGCACAGTGCGAGGATTCTCTGCATAACGTCATTTACTGTTTGCACGCCGGAGTCGGGCGGCTGTCGGAGCTGTTCGGTCCGGGCATGCTGACCTCTGACATTGAGGCGCGGAAGCTGAGGCACGGAGCGCTGGCCGAACGGGATTGGCCTAAACTCAGTCGACCCGTCCGCGAGTTGATCGAAGGATTCTGCGTCGGCGTCAACAACTATTTTGACTCCCACCCCGACGAAATCCTGGTGCCCATTGAAAAGGTAACTCCCGTCCAGGTCGTTGCCTGGCATCGGTCGTTGCTTATGTTGTCGGCCGTCGGCGTGAGCAAGGCAGACGCCGAAGCGTCCAAATCAGACGGTTATCACCCCATCTACAACCCAGACAAGGTTGGAACAGAAAATGCGGACACCGGTGAAGAAGATCAGCATCCGGGAATCCCACCGGGCAAGAGCAATTCCTGGGCATTGGCCGGAGTGAAAACCGCCAGCGGCGCCCCGATGTTGCTGATCGATCCACACTGGATGTCAGAAGGACATCTGCAGCTTTATGAATTCTGGTTGCACGTTCGCGATGAATTGGACGTGGGAGGATTCGCACTGACTGGCACTCCACTTCCTGGTCTGGGAATCACACCGTCTGCCGCGTGGACGGTTACGGCCGGCGGCGCTGATTCGTCCGATGCCTATGCGCTGAAGATCAATTCCGACAACCCGCATCAGTACGAGTTTGACGGCCAGTGGGAAGAGATGGACGTGCGGAAGGAAACGATCCGCATTCGACAGCCGGACGGAAGCACGCGGAAGGAACATGTTGAAGTCCTTGCCACGCGACATGGCCCGATTCTGGATACCAAGGGCGGCGTTCCCTACGCCGCGGCGATGGGCGGCTACGATCGAGCGGACGCGTTCGACCAGTATTTCCAGATGGCAGCCGCTCGCACGACTGAGCAATTCAAACGTGCGATTGCTCTCAACCGCATGTCGTACTTCAATCTGATGTGGGCCACCACGGAAGGCGACATCGGTTTCGTGCAGACGGGGCAGGCTCCATTGCGCCCAGAGGGCTTCAACTGGAACAAGATGGTTCCTGGCTGGACGAGCGCGAGCCTGTACCGCGGACGGGTCCCGTTTGAAGAACACCCAACGGTGGAAAACCCGGTGACGGGTTTCCTGCAGAACTGCAACGTAGCCGCCGATGTCGTCACACCGGGCCTTGCAATGACGCCCGATGACTTTCCACCAGGAGTTCTGTTCGGTCACTACGGGGCATACCGCGCTCGTGGCGCTCGCGCGACGCGACTGCTCACGCAGATCGACAAGGCCACGCTCGAAGATGGTCGGCGGATTGCGTTTGACTCGTATATTCCACCAGCCGACTTGTGGGTGCCGAGTATTCTGCAGGCCTGGTCGGAACATAAATCCGCGTCCAACGAAGAAACAAGGAAGACAGAGAAATACGAACGGCTTCAAGAGGCGGTGAAACTGATCGGTTCGTGGAACCGCATGGCAACGCGCGACAGCGAAGGGGCCACGATGTTCCGATTCTGGCGACTTGCCTGCAACGACATGGACTCGAAGATCGGCCGCGACGCGTTCTCCGTTCCAAACACACCGGAGATCAGACGTGACGCGCTGACGGCTTTACAGAATGCTGCCGATCATCTTCACAAGAACTACGGGCGTATTTCCGTTCCCTGGGGAGACGTCAAACGGCTGCGGCGCGGAACAAAGGAATGGCCGTTAAGTGGCGATGGACTTGGCAAGCTCGGCATGGACGCGCTCCGGGCCACCGCGGCCGATTCGTTCGACGATCAACACAAGTTGATTCCGAAAGGTGGTCAGTGCGTGACTTCAGTCGTCATGCTGACCAGTCCGCCGACAATTCGTGCGGTCGTTGCCTACGGACAAAGCAACAAGCCCGGTTCGACGCACTACGACGATCAGGCACCGCTCTACAGCGAGGAGCGATTCCGTGAAGTGCCCTGGACGCTCGATCAACTGCGGCCGCATGTCGAGTCGGAGAAGACGTTCACGTATGAACGATGATGCACGCGCCCGTCGTCTTTTAGCGCATCGCTTTTTTGTCTTTCTCGGTCGAGGGTTAAGATCATGTCACCTCTTCCAAGGGGATTGCGCTCTATTGTTTCTTCACGGTCTTCTTCAGCAGAAAGCCCATCAGGTCGTTAAGGTCTGCTTCCTTCATCGTCTCTCCGAGGTTGGACGGCATCGCTGACCCTTCAATTACGCGGCGCTCGTCGATTTCGGCCAACGGAATTCGTTGTTGCTTTCCGGTTTGATCGACCAGGAGCAAGACCTGGCCTTCCTGCCCCGTGACCAGTCCCGTAAAAACTTGACCGGCTTCGGTGACGATCACGGTTGCGCGATAGTTCTTGTCGACGGCTCGGTTGGGATCAAGAATGTCTTCCAGCAATCGCTCAACTCCACGCTGGCCTACACCGTCCAGTTCCGGTCCCACCTTCTGGCCCTGATTGTCGAGCTGGTGACACGCCGCGCATGTTTCGCGAAAGACTTCCGCGCCGCGCGCCGCATCGGGTGCCGCCTTCCCGAAAGCAACCCAGCGTTGCCGAATCAACTGCTGAGTCTGAGCGTCCAATGAAGGTAGATTCGCCACGAGTTCCCTCCTTCGCGAGGCGCTATTGGCCAGCCCGCTGACGGGCAGCAACCGCCCGATCTTCGCGTCTTGCAACACGCGTGGCGAGACCTTTCCTTGTTCTACAAGGTCCAGCAGCGCATTCGCCCCATCCGCATCGATGATCAACCCGCGAGCGAAGCCGAGCGCGATCAAGTGCGAGTCGGTCGGCAGCTTCGTCAGAATTCGCTCTCGCAGTTCAGTGTCCTTACGGTTGGCAAGCTTTTCGGCGGCGAATTGTCGCAAAGCGGGGAGCTCTTGCTGGTCGTAGACGAACGTGAAGAACAACGCGACCGATTCGACCGGATTGACGGCGAGCATCGCCTGGATCGCGGCCAGGCGCTCAGCGGGAACCGGGGCCTTTCGAGCACACAACCGCGACAGTTCCTTCGCCAGGCCTTGCAGCCGCATCTGCCTCGTCAGTTCGACTCCCTGATGTACACGCGCGGCATCGTCGCTTGTCAGTAGTGGCCGTACAAGACGCTCGCCCCACTGCCGGATCGTTGGCGAAATCCTCAGCCCACGCTCTTGCGATCCCCGATAGATGGCAGAAGCGACGGCGATTTGGGCTGCCTCGTCACGATCGACGTACGTTTCGGCAAGTGCCAGTACAGCGGGAAGCGTGCCAGCATCGATGTTGCGGATGATATGCCGCAACAGATCGGATTGCCGTTCTTGCGGATACTCGTCCTTCAAGAACCGGTGCCACAGAAATGCAGCCGCCGACGGCGATGGAATCCCCACGGACACATCCGCCAACCGTTTCAGGTATACCGCCGACTCCGAGAAACGTCGCTCCCAGTGATCGAAACGATCAAACTCACGGAGTGCATCGCGAAGGCTCATTCGCGCCGCATGAATCAGGCACGCATCGGCAACATCCGCGTTGGCCAACAGCGACAGTAGTGGCTCGACCGCCTCTTCCCGCGGATGTCGTGCGAGCGCTTCAACGGCGGCCCGAACAACGAACCCATCCTCATCCTCCAGACGCGCGAGTACAGCGGCAAGAATTGCTTCGTCCCAATCCTCTGCCTCCGCCAACACCTTCACCACGTGCGAGCGAACCAGTGGCGAAACATCGCCAATTCTCGGCTGCCAGTCGGCCGGCGTTAGCTCGCCGAGCCGTTGAAGAATCCACAAACCGTGAGCCCGCTGCGTTTCCGTCGCGTCGCGGGACAACATCACTCGCACGGGTTCAACACTTGCCGCCCCGATTCGTTCAACAAGTTGATGCGTCGCGTGTGTGCGAACCACGAGGTTTGGGTCGGCCAAACGATTGAGAAGTTCATCCACCGTCGCCTTCGTCAGATCACTTGCCATGCTTGGTGATGCCTGGCTGTTCTGCGTGCCGACGTAACTGACTCGCCAAATCCGTCCGTGCTTGCGGTCACGTTTCGGATGATTCAGCGGTACCTCGTAGTGCCCGATGATGCAGTTGTACATGTCGGCAATGTAAAGCGCGCCATCCGGCCCGAGTTGAATGTCCACGGGGCGGAACCAAAAGTCGTCGCACGTCAAGAAGTCATCCTGTTCGATCGCCGTGTACGTCGAGCCATGCCGTTCGAGGCGATCGAGATTGATTCTTCCCGTGATTGGATTGCCGATGAACAGCGAGCCGCGATACGCCGCGGGGAATTGCTCCGCCGCGTAGTACACGATGCCGGCAATACCGGTCGAGCCGTGACTGTGCTGCATCAACTCTGGACCGAATCCAAGCCCATCGCCTTGCGATCGCGGATAGTGAGCGGTCGGCAACAACATCGTCGCGGGCCGTGTGTGGCAATCGGAGGTAAAGACGTTGCCCCAGGGGTCGATGGCAAGTCCAAATGGATTCACCTGTCCGTGCGCATAGTGTTCGATGCGCGAACCATCCGGTCGAAGCCGATAGGTGTTGCCCGATACCATCTTGATCGACTCGCCGTCAGTCCCAACGATTTCGGACGTGTTGACAAAGCCGTGACAGCCATAGACCCAGCCGTCAATCCACCATGTCAACGAACTGATCATGCCATGCGTGTCGTTGAATCCGAAATCTCCAAACTGCACCTGCCGCCCTGCCGTCCCGTTCTCGCTCTTGTCGAAGAAATAGACTCTTGGAACGCTGAACCCCAGCACGCCACCAGGCACCGGCGTCACACCGATCGGAATGTTGAGCCCTTCCGCGAACGCATTGACCTCTTCAGGGACCCCGTCACCGTTGTTATCGTCGATCCGCAGAATCTTGTCGCGCCCGGGGCGATCCGAAGGTGCAGGAATCGGGTACTCGATCGACTGCGAGACGTAAAGACTCCCAGTCGCGTCGAAGTTCAAGTTGATCGGATTGACAATCTGCGGTTCGCTCGCGACAAGCTCGATTTGAAATCCATCGGGTAGGTGGAATGTCTCGAGTTGCTCTTGGGCCGACCGAGGCGGATTCTTGACAACAAAGGGCCGCTGCTGCTGTGCGTCGACGTGAGGGGGACAGATCAGCGCCACGGCTAGACTTACGATAGCGAAGTGGCGTGGGAAGCAGATTCGACAACTCATAATTCACTCGGGATGAACGATGTATTACCGCAAAGAAGTGCTGACGGTCGGTCTTGACCCGAACCGGTCTGCCTACGATGGAGTCTATTAAATGTGGCGGTGCGGGTGTCAGTCAAGTCACCTTTCTACATCGATACCAAGTGACTTAACGAGCCCCGGTCTAGCGCTGGTCGGAAGCACGATCGGGCTTTAATCGTTTTGCTTACAAACGGTTACAGCTTCCAATACGCCGCTGTTTCGGACACTTCACGGCCCATCATGTGTGGAGCGCATCTGCATTTAGCGCCGCGACAAAACGCGGCCCGTAGGATTGGCAACGGCGTCAGATTCTGCGACGCTGCACGGTATGGATGGTCTAATGGGAACCAAGGAAGCACGCGGCGTCTAGCAACGCATGATTAGCGAAATGCCGAAGCATGAGGATGGTCAACGAATGAAGACGGCATCTTCTATTCTACTTTGTTTGATGGTGAGCTGCAGTTCCGTGGCCTCCGCTGCTCAGCCAACTGCTTCGCCGACGGTGGAACTGTCGGGCGAGCAATTGCGCGACAAGATCCGCGGTGGGTTGCTGGGGCAAATGCTGGGCAATCTCAACGGCTTGAAACACGAGATGAAGTACATTCAAGAGCCAGGCGATGTGGTTCAATACACGCCGGGCTTGCCGGAGGGAGCCGTCACCGACGACGATACGGACCTCGAGTGGGTTTATATCGTCGAGATGCAACAGGCAAACTCGATTCTCCTTCCTCCGCAGCGGATCGCCCAACTGTGGAAGTCACGGATCAACCGTCGAATCTGGTGTTCAAACGAGTATGCCCGTCAGCTCATGGACCTTGGCTTGGAACCGCCCTTGACTGGGCGATCCGCGCTGAACCCCTGGGCCAATTTCAATATTTCGGGGCAGTTCCTCTGTGAAACATTCGGGCTGATCGCGCCAGCCATGCCGCAAACCGCAGGACGGATCGGTCTGAACTATACGACCGTGGCGATCGACTTGGAACCTGCCCAGACGACACAACTTTTTACCGCGATGATCGCCACGGCGTTCACCACCCGCTCGGTCGATTCGATCCTCGACGCGGGTATCAACGCGACCGACCCTCGGAGCGAACTGCGGGCGATCGTGGCGGACGTGCGAGAATGGCAAAAGAAATATCCAGACGATTGGCGAACCACTCGGCGATTGGTGAAGGAGAAATACAGTCGACACAACGGCGGGATGCGGGACCGTAACGGTTATGAATTGAATACCGCCTCCACCATTGCCGCGTTGGTGTACGGCAATGGCGATCTGCCCAAAACGCTGATGACCGCTTTCAATTTCGGTTGGGACGCAGACAACTCTGCAGCCACCGCGGGAACCATCGTGGGAGTCATGACTGGCTACCGATCGATGCTGGCTCAGGGATGGCCAATCGTCGATCGCTATAAGAACACCACTCGGCAAGAGATGCCGGCCGACGAGACCATTACGAGTTTTGCCGACCGGCTCATCGACCTGGCGGAGAAGGTCATTATCGACGGTGGGGGACAGCGCTTGCGTATCGATGGCAGGACCGTCTACAGAATTCGAACCGAAGAGCCCAAGAACGTGTTGCCGCTGCCCAACCTCGAGCAGCAGACGGTCGAGATGCGGAAGCGGCTGAAGACGAAAATCACAGCCGCCATCTTGGATGAAAATTCTGTCCAGATGCGCGCGCAGGCCGCCTATCTGGCAATCTGCCTGGATCTTGCCCCAGAGATAAGAACGCAGCATACGACGGCATGGGCGGAGTCAATCAAGGCGCTCAGTCGCCATGAAAATGTAGTTCAGGCGATCTACTATCAAGCAAACGTACCGAGAGGAGGCCTCTTGCGCAAACGGGCGACTGCTGCGGGCCTGAAGCGACCGGAGAAACGAAAGAGGCTGTGGGAGTGAAGACGTAATCGGCGCGTGCGTCGCAGCAGGTGACGACCATGTGATGACGTTGAATCAGGTGTGCTGTCGCTTGCGGCGTTCTGTGCGCCTAGTAGGACGGGATCAAGATTCCTATCAGTAAAATTCCTATCAGTTGCCGAAAGCTCCAAATGTCGTATTCGCGTCGACCAAAATTTGTTTGCCTGGTTCTCGTTACTCTGCTGTTTTCGAGCCGGTTCTCTAGTCTGCCGGCATCCGGCCCTGAAACGCCTGTTGACCCCAAGCATACGAACTCGCTGATCCACGAAAAAAGCCCTTACCTGCGGCAACATGCCCACAACCCCGTTGACTGGGTTCCCTGGTCACAGGAGGCGCTGCAGCGGGCAAAGAAGGAAGACAAGCTGATCTTCCTCTCGATTGGCTACTCGACTTGCCATTGGTGCCACGTGATGGAGCGAGAGTGCTTTGAAGACGAGGAAGTGGCCGAGTTGCTCAACCGGGATTTTGTCTGCATCAAGGTCGACCGCGAAGAACGGCCCGATGTGGACGACGTCTACATGGACATCGCCCAAGGGTTGGGTAGCGGCAACGGCTGGCCGCTGACCGTCGTGATGACTCCGGACGGACGGCCCTTCTTTGCCGGGACCTACATCCCTAAACATGACAAGTACAGGATCCTCGGGTTGATGAAGCAGCTGCCGATTCTGGTGCGGCAAGTACGCTACGGTAGCAACTTGTTGGACGAGGGAGTCCGGCGAGCTCAGCGGCGAATCGATCTGCTCAACGCGCCGGCACGACCGATGGACGTGGTAATTGAGGACGCCCGGCTGGACGAACTCTTCGGGCGGCTGATGATGTCGCACGATCCGACCTACGGTGGGTTTGGGGCCTCGATGAAATTTCCTCGGCCGCATCAACTCCTGTATTTGCTCAGCTATCATCAACGGACAGGCAACCGTCAGGCCCTGGCCGCGGTCAAGCTGACACTGGATCGGATTCGAGCCGGCGGGATCTACGACCAGGTTGGCTACGGCATCCATCGTTACGCCACCGACAGAATCTGGAAGGTCCCCCATTTCGAGAAGATGCTGTACGACCAGGCACTGCTGGCCATGGCGTCGGCCGAGTGTTTTCGTGCCAGCGGGCAAGAGAAGTATCGCCGCATGACCGACGAACTGTTCGAGTATGTGCTCCGCGACCTGACGTCACCACAGGGGGCCTTCTACTCGGCCGAAGACGCCGACAGCGAGGGCGAAGAGGGCAAGTTCTACCTGTGGACGGCCGACGAACTGCGGGATTTACTCACGGATGAGCAGTTTGCGGCGATCAGCCAGATCGAGGACATTCAGGAGGACGGGAATTGGACCGATGGACCCAGCGGCGAGCGTCAGCCGACAAACATCCTCTACCGAAGGACGAACTCCGGAACGAAAGCGATTGACCGGATTCCAGACGAGTTGCAGAGGCCGTTCGAGGCTGCTCGCCTGGCACTATTTGAAAAACGTTCGCGGCGCGTGCGACCGCTTCGTGACGAGAAGATCCTCACCGACCTGAACGGGTTGATGATTGCGTCATTGGCTCGGGGCGGGCGGATCTTCCATGAAGATCGCTATGTTCGGACAGCGGCCAGGGCATTTGATTTCATCGACACACATCTGCGTGACCAGCGTGGTCGGTTACTTCACGTTTGGTATGAGGGCAGCGCGGCAGTTCCTGCCTTTCTGGACGACCATGTCTTTCTTGCATTCGCCGCCATCGAACTCTACAAGGCGACCTACGATCCGAAGTATCTGGAGTCCTCACGGCAGTTGATCGACGCGATGCACGAGCTATTCGTCGACGAGGCGGAAGGTGGCTACTTTTTCACGGCCAAAGATGCGGAGCGGTTGCCGATTCGCCCCAAGAAATTTGGCGACATGGCAGTGCCCTCGGGCAATTCGGTGGCCACACTCGTTTTGTCGGAGCTGGCGCGGCTGTCAGGCGAACCGAAATACGAACGCCGGGCGGCACGACTGGAACGGATTCTCTCGATCGGCTTGATTAACATTCCCGCCCGCAGTACGCAGTTCGCCGTCGCCCTCGAATACCGGCGAAGACCCGGTGTGGAGGTGGTCATTGTCGGCGACCCCGCAGCCGCGGACACGCGGCAGATGCTCACGAATCTCGAAGAAAATGTATCCAAGCAGACTGTCACGATTCTGGTCAAAGACACCGAGAATCCAACTCACACGAAACGGTTGTCCAAAGTCGCACCTTTTACGAAGCCTTACGCCCAAATCGGCGGCAAGGCGACGGCGTACGTATGTCGGAATCGGATCTGTCAACTCCCGACAAACGACTTGCAGATCATGCTCGACCAGCTCAGCGAGCCGCCTCCGGTGCAAAAGTAGATGACACATTCCGTCCTCTATCGATCTGTTAGCAAGGAGGTAGCTTGATCAGATCGTCTCCGTCGCCGCCGAACATCAGATCGTCACCTGCACGTCCGACCATCAGATCGTTGCCAGCGCCACCGATCAGCGTATCGGCGCCCGTTCCGCCAACGAGCAGATTGTCGCCGCGTCCGCCGTGGGCGAAGTCGTCGCCGGCGCCGGCAGAGACCGCGTCGCGACCGCGGCCGGCGTAAACGGTGTCGTTGCCAGAGTTGATACCGCTGATCCGAAAACCCTCTAAAGATCGTTGGAGGAATTACTGTTCGATAGTCGCCTTTCGCTCCGCGAAAGGAACGTGCTTTCGCGGAGCGAAAGACGACAATAAAAGATCGAACACTGCTAAAGTGATAGAAAGATATCTCTCTCGACTCCTCCGCCGCGATGACACGGTGGAAGCGAGAGTGCGTTGTTGATTGATGTTCTGATCGCGACTGAGATTGGTAGTGCGGGAAACGTCACGCGTCGCGCACTTTTCTTGGAACTTTTCAGGGAATTTCTTTCACGGTGAAAACCCGACGACCCACAACCACCATGCAACTGTGTTGGCCATTGCCAACTAGTAGTCTTCGAAAGCGAGAATCTTGCGCGCCCAAAAGTCTTTAATAGAAGTTTCTTGGAATCGCTTTCGCCTCAGTCAAAGGTTTGAGGGAGGAGAGACGCAAGACTGGAACACCCTTGAGCAGTTGTGTCCCCCGACCAACCTGCGGTCGTGCCTGGCTACTTTTCGTTTTTGTTTCGCTATCACCTTCGCTTGGACAGGCGTGCCTCGCCGCGGCTCGGAGAGTAGTCGGGGGGAAGGCCATCTCCGACATTGAAGCGTTGAAACGCGGCGGCACGTCGTCGTTTGAGGTAGACGCAACTGCAACAAGTCGCCTGATCGACATCGACGAAGTAGATCAGTTTGCACGTATCGCCGATATCAGTCCTAGAGATATCACGGAAGAAGTGCTCCGCGGAATCGCCGGCCTGCATGAGGTCAGAGAACTTGAGGTGTTGATCCGAGAGATAATCGCCGACCCTACAGAGACCCCGCATGGACCGACAGAGATTGCAGACATTCTGACGACGCAAATCCACGTAGCCGGACAGAGATGTGTTGCAGGTTTCGTATTGAAGGGACGAAGCTTCGGAAAGGTCAGAAGTAAGGATGTAACACACCAGTTCGCGAAGCTCCGCACGATTGAGGGACTACAGTTGATGGTTTTTGCTGCGGTTGGAAGCATACAAGACGACGCGCAGCGAGATTTCCTACAGACGGCCAAAGATGCCCAATGCAACTATCTAGTGATGAATGTGCTTGACCTCGCGAGGCTGCTAATCGCCTACGGCAAGGTCTGTCCGGAAGATGGGCTGCCCTATGATAAGGGGGGGAAGTGTCCGAACGATCATGAAGTAGCAGATTCGTAACGGAGAACGGCATCGCTGTGTTTCGTGTTATTCTCGCTGGTGAAGCCAGTCGGACGTAGTCTTTAGTTCCTTGGGAATTCTGATGGATAGGCCGCCGACGATCACCTGCAAGAGTCGCTTGAGTCGTGTCTGCGACTCAAGCTGCGTCAAGCTCGACAACTCGTCTTGAATCAGATCAGGGTTGGAGAACTTGAACCTTGTTCTATCAAGGGCTGCATTCCAGAACAGAGTCAACTGATTTGCGAGAAGGGTCCAAAGCACAGATCGTCGCGAGATACGACCGCTGTAATCATGGGCAACCAACGCGTGTTGCACTACGGCACG
>JASLPZ010000163.1:0-15059 GCA_030744725.1 Pirellulaceae bacterium | reverse complement strand
AACAACTTACGTCGAATCAACACCGAAAATATTTCTAGAAAATCAGATTTGGTCCACTACTGGGGAACTTGGGCTAGGCCTGTCGGCCAAGCGGGAACACCGGAAGCTGGATTGTTGTTGCTGGATGGGGAAGAGCGACGTCGGAGGTCCGCCGTCGATGGAGACGCGCATCAGCATGGCGTCGAATCCGGTTTCCTGATTCACCGCCGGCTGACTCGAGACTGAAGCGTAAACAATGAACGATCCGTCATAGCTGGGCCGGCCCCCCATTTCGTTTTCGGGTCCGATCGTCAGAGATTGGGCTGCGCTCTCGTCGATAGCTTGCCTGTAGATGTCGAAATTGTCTCGACGATTCGAGCTGAACACAATGGACTTGCTATCCTGCATCCAGCTATCCGGCCAATCGTCCCGGTCGTCCAGAGTCAGGCGGCGAGGATCGCCTGAGAAGCGAGTCGTGCCTTCTTCGAATTCGCCCAAGTAAACATCGCGCTGTGAAGACATCCTCTGCACAATCAGTCGTTTCCCGTCGAGCGTTGCGTTACTCACGAGATTGGCGGATCCCGAGTGCCGGGTGACGCGTCTCGGATTCCCAAAGGCCTGGCCAGTGTCGCGATTGGTACTGATCGCCCAGAGATTCCAGGCTTGATCGCCGGACGACTCCTTTCGCGAATAGATGACCGTTCCATCGGGCAGACAGCAACCGGAGGGGACTTCGCCCACGCCCATTCGAAGATCGGACACGATGACGGTTGGTTCACCAACGGAAACGTGACTACTCTCCAAATTCGCGTCCATTTTTCCCGGGAGGACGTTGACGCACGTGTACAGGATGCGTCGCCCGTCGGGATACCAGGCGAGGCTGAAAAACCGGTCTCCTTCCCGGCCCGCCAAGAGCCTCCGCGGCTGCTCGCCCGCGGCGCTCATCAACCAGATTTCCTCACCCTGCAAGCTGTTCGTATAGGCGATCTGCGCGCCGTCCGGCGATACGACAGCTTCGAGGCCGACGCCATCACGTAACTTGCGAGGCGTACCGCCAGCGACGAATGCCACCCACATGCTTTGGTTCTGTTCCTCATCGGCGAGAGTGAGCAGCAATTTTGATTCGTCAGGGAACCAGGAAACATGGTTGGCGGTGAATTCCGCGGAGACCGCCAGGGGAAAGGTCTCCCCGCCGTCGATCGCGAGGAGGGTAAGTTGCCCTTGGGCGGCCGCATAAGCCAGGTAGGTGCCTTTCGGGGAAATGGACGCCGCTGACAGGAAGTACTCTGCTGGATTCGCCGTCAACTGGCGTTCCCTTAGTTCGGGCAGAGGCTGTTTCGTCGTCAGACCAGTCGCCGTGGTCTTTGGTCGCGACATGTACCAACCCACCCCAAGGGTTGACAATAGCAGCACAACAGCGGCGACAAGCCAGTGCAGTTTCCGTTGATTGTGACTACTCGGGTGCTCTGGTCGCGTGTCCGACAACCGCTTCGTGTCTAACGCGATTTTGCCAGAGTCGATATCGCGTCTGAGTCGCTTCAAGTCCGCACGCAAGTCCGACGCAGTCTGGTAACGCACCTCCGGATCCTTCTCTAGCGCTCGGCCGATGATTCTCGCCAATTCGTCGGGCAGTGCCGGATTCAGTGTGACCGGAGAAGTTGCCGACTGATTCAGAATGGCATCAAAGATGACTGCTGTTGTTTTGCCGCGAAACGGCAGAGCACCGGTGGCCATTTCGTACAGCACAACGCCGAGCGAATACAAGTCGGTGCGGTGGTCCACCTCTTCGCCACGAGCTTGCTCAGGCGACATCCAAGCCACTGTGCCGATCACCGCGCCGGGACTGGTGAGCGATTCGGCGGGCAGTGGCTCGGTAGTCTCGGATGTCGGCCATGCTGGCTGTGTCGGCAGTCGCTTTTCGAGTTTGGCGAGTCCAAAATCGAGAATCTTGATCTGCCCACGATCTGTTATGAAGATGTTCGTTGATTTTATGTCTCGGTGGATAATCCCTTTCGCGTGCGCCGCCTCCAGTGCATCAGCCAATTGAATTGCCGATTCCAGCAGTTCGTCGTCTGTGAGTGGTTTCGTGCCGATGTACTCTCGCAGCGTTGTTCCCTCTAGCCGCTCCATGGCGATAAACGGGCGGCCTTCATGCTCACCGATGTCGTAAACCGTACAGATGTTTGGATGATTCAATGCCGAGGCCGCCCGCGCCTCCCGTTGGAACCGTTCTAATGTTGGCCTTTCAGACGCCAGTTCCTGCGGCACGAACTTAAGTGCCACCTTTCGGCCGAGCCGTGTGTCCTCAGCCTCGTACACCACCCCCATCCCGCCGCGGCCGAGTTCGTTGAGCACTCGATAATGTAAGATCGTCTCGCCGATCACCCCTCGGGCCTCTCAAACCTCGATTTGTCGCGAGAGTACAATTATGGAGGATACCTGTCGGTAACACCACCAGAGACACGAATGTGTCAGATTGATGGTGCGAAATTGCCGCGATCGACCCCTCACGGGGATCGTCGTTGCGCGCTCATTTCGAACCGATCTGAGTAGCTTGTCACCGGATTCCACGCAGCGTCGGCGGGCGCAACCGCAACGTGGTCTGCAACACTCCAGCGTCTTTGAAAACAACGGATCGGATTCTTGCTTTGGAACACTGTCAATCCTCAAAGTGGTTCGAAGGTAATCCTCTCAAACTGAGAAACAACCGCGAATTGGCGGCCGTTTTGGTTGACGCTGACGCCCGCGGCGAACTAGAATCGGCCTATTCATTGTCATTCTGTTTGTCTCGGCACTGCTCCCTCAGTGTGACTCCGCCAAGGGAATTGGGTCCGCAATACCGCAGGCAATCCGCTGGACGACCGACGGGTCGGGGAAATTAGCTTATCATGCCGTCTCTGGTGGCAAATAACGGACCTGAAGCGGGCAAATCGTACGAGCTAGATGATGGCGAGTATGTGTTGGGGCGGCATCCAGATTGCGACATCGTGATCGATGTTGGCGCTGTAAGCCGCTATCACTGCAAGGTCTTCGTGACCAGCTCCGATTCGGACGTCGAAGATTTGAAGAGCCGCAACGGCACGTTTATCAATGAAACCGTCTCAGTCGGTCGCACGCGGTTGGTCGCCGGTGACGAAATCCGCATTTGCGACGTCGTGTTTACCTATCACATCGAGGACGGGTCCGACACGACGCCACCTATCGAAGACTCCAGCGTCTCGGCGGTGATAATCGATGACGAATCTGACACCAGCAGTTCGACAATCATGTCGAAACTGGACGTCATTTCGACGCGTGGCAAGGCACAGTTGGCAGCCAGCGCAGAACTCAAGCTGAACGCTTTGATCGAGATCACACAAAGCCTCGGGAAAGCACTGGAGCTCGACGAGGTCCTGCCGCAAGTGTTGGACAGTTTGTTTCGGATTTTCCATCAGGCGGACCGCGGCTTTGTCGGGCTGCTGGATGAAGACGGCACCTTAGTTCCCAAATGGACCAAGTTGCGCCGCGAGAACAGCAACGACACCATTCGGGTCAGTCGCACGATCGCCAACCAGGTAGTGCAGACCAAGGAAGCGGTTATTTCGGCTGACGCCGCCAATGACGAGCGGTTTGAAATGAGCCAGAGCATCGCGGACTTTCGTATTCGTTCGATGATGTGTGCCCCGCTGCTGGACGGCGAAAACAATGCCGTCGGCATTTTGCAGATCGACACATTAGATCAACGACAGCGGTTCCAGAACGAAGACCTTGAATTGCTGGTGAGTATTGCGTTTCAGGCGGCGATTTCGATCGACAACACGCGGCTTCATGAAGAACGCTTTCAAGAACGGTTTCTCCAACGGACAATCGAACGCGATCTTCAACTTGCCAAGGACGTGCAAAACGCGTTCTTGCCGAGGACGCAGCCGGACATTGACGGGTACGATTTCTTCGACTACTACGAGGCTGCCAATCAGATAGGTGGCGACTATTACGACTACATTCGCCTCGTGGATGGTCGACTCGTCGTGGTCGTCGCCGACGTCGTCGGGCATGGGATTGCGGCCGCCATGTTGATGGCCAAGCTCTCCGCCGAAGCACGATTTTGTCTGGCTTCAGAATCTGACCCTGCTGCAGCCGTCACTCAGTTGAACGAACGGATGTGTCAGTTTGACTTGAATCGGTTTGTGACGTTTGTGATGGTCACCTTGGACCCCAACACGCACGTAGCAACGATTGTCAACGCGGGACATCCAACTCCGATTTATCGACATGTCGACGGCAGCTTGGAAGCGCCGAGCGAGGATGAAGCACGCCTTCCGATCGGCGTGATGGATGGCGTGGAATACGCTGCCGCGACGGTGACATTACAACCCGGCGAGTCGTTGACGTTATTCACCGACGGGCTCGACGAAGCCATGAATACCGCCGGCGATCAGTTTACTGTTGAGCGTATGCGCAAAATTGTGGCAGTCAGCGATGGCAATCCAAAGGAAATCGGCAACTCGCTACTGACTCAAGTTCGCCAGCATCTGGGGTCACATCCGCAAGACGATGATATGTGTTTGGTCGTATTGCGCCGCAAGGAATGATTAGTAGTTTGCAATATCCTGCCTGCACGGCAACAACTGGCTGACCGATCGGGGCTTCAAGATGGTGGATTTCGCCGGATGATATCCAGGTAGGATGAGATCGCTTTTGGGCGGGCCATGAACTAGCCAGATGTTGCGAAAGTTCACCGGGTTGCCGTGATTCTGCAAGAGAATCGGGCGGGCCTCCGAGGCTTCAGGTTTACCGGCACCTGTCTTGGCTTTGATATCGTACACCGTGTGAATCAACTCGCCGTTATGCAGAACGGTGATTCGTGCCGGCGTTCTTCTTTTGCCAGCTGCATTGAATCGCGCGGCGGTGAAATAGATGTCATAGGTCTGCCATGAGAGGGGCGGCAGGCACATATTGATCGCGGGACGTTGCTGCTTGTAGAGCCCACCGCATTCATTGGCAACGCCTGACAAGCCAAAGGAATCGAGAATCTGCACTTCGTATCGCTGTTGGATATAGACGCCGCTATTGCCGCGGCCCTGCCCCCGCGCGTAAGGCATATATGGCGTGCGGAATTCCAAGTGCATACGAAAGTCCCGAACCGTTGTTTTCAGGAGCGGTCCCACCTCGAGCAGCCCTTCGTCGCTGATCCTGCCGCCCTCGAACGCGTCGGTCGACGTGCCATTGAAAAGTACAACAGCACCCGACGGCGGTGCCAGGTCCTGGGTGAAACTTATCCGATGAATCTTGGATAGTGCAGCGGTCCGTCGCGAAACCGATTCCGCAACCGTTGCTCGTCGCGAGCAAATCTGAACTGCGTGGGACTCGCCGTCCAGCATCAGGATATTGCCATCTCGTTGTCCTTCCAGCTTCGTTCGAGTCGTGCGGTCCCAACCCGCACCCGGCAAACCGCCGTGCAGAAGTACCGCCTCGAATTTTCCGTCGCCCAGGGCAACGACCTGCAACCCGAAATTCGCAAATCCACAGTGCGAGGAAACACCGCCCAGATATTCTCCCTGAAAAGCAAAGTCCCGGTCCGCCTTGGCTCGATCTGTCACGGCGAACTTGGCCCGATTCTGCTGGGCGAGCGTGGGCGTCGACAAGAAAGTCGTCGTGATGAGGAACGCTGCGATGCTGAAAATCTTCCGTACCATATCCAGGTGACTCCAAACAACGGTGTCGGGGTATTGGGACTAGTGTGCTTAAAAGGCGGGCTTTTGGCAAGCTGGGACGCCTTGTGATTTAGTACGAAGAGAGCATCTCCTGCCGGTACCGACGCATCACGTCGGAGCGCAGCAGCAGACCGATCAGCTTGCGACTGCTTCCGCTGCCGATTTCCACTGGCAGGGTCTCAATGTCGCGTGAGCCGAAATCGCGGAGGGCTTCCAGAAGATTCTGGTCCGGTGCCACGGACAAAGGGGCCACCAACGCGACATCATCTGCTTTCAATAGCTGCGGGGGCAGGTCGCTATCAAGCACTCGGTGCAGATCTTCTGGTCGAATAATCCCGGCCAGTTTTCCAACCTCATTCAGAACGGGCAGACTCTCAATCGTTGGATTGGCACGAGCAACTCGAATGATTTCGCTTACATCGTCGGTATGATTCACGGTCGGGAACTGCCGCACCATGACATCGCGAACCATGATATGTTCCAGGCCGTGCATTTCATGGCTACGTGCAATTGATTCTTTTCGACGGCTGAGTTTCTTGTGGTAGATGCTCTCGGGATCCACAAAACGGGCGATGGCGCTGGCCAAGCCAGCAGCGATCATAATGGGCAGAATGATCCGATAGTCGTTTGTCATCTCGTAGACGATCAAGATGGCGCTTAATACTCCCTGTGTCGTCCCGGCGACGACGGCTCCCATACCGACAATCGCATAGACGCCGGGATTCGCACTGACACCCGGAATGAAGCGATTGCACAGCAAGCCAAAACAGGCACCGGTCGTGGCCCCAATAAACAGGGACGGTGCAAACACGCCACCCGATCCACCGCCTGCTAACGTCAGACTCGTCAGCAGAGGCTTCAAGAACACCAACGGCAACAACCACCAAAACTCGCGAAGCAAGTCTGCACTACCGAGGAAGACCCCGTTTGCAGCGCGCCCTTGCTCCATGGCAGACTGTTTTGGATCCACCGGATCGAAAGGTCCAGCAGCATTTGGATCAAATTCCAAATGAAGGGCATGATCTACAACTTCGTACCCTACGCCGAACAATGGCGGCAAGGACTGGTGGCCTGCAAGGCGAGCATCGGCGCTGGCCTGCGAAACAATCGGCGGATGCGACGGGTAGCACGCTCCCACGACGCCGACAATTCCACCAAATACAATTGCGCGGGCCCACCACCTCGGCAACAGTTTCTGTCCCAGATCCTCGATGGCATAGACGACACGAGTAAACCAGACAGCAGCCAGCCCGCACACCAGACCCAAGATAAAGTACGCCGGCAGCTCTTCCCAAGCCCCCACAAACTCGTAGTGCAGATACAGGAACGCGGGATCCAAACCGTGTTCGCCAACGTGTGTCTGCACAACATCCGCCACGACACTGGCAATGACGATGGGCGCCAAGCTTTGCACGGCAAAACTACCCAAAATGATCTCACCGGCGAAAATGACACCGGCAAGTGGCGCATTAAAGGTGGCGCTGATTCCAGCAGCCGCGCCCGCAGCCACCAAGACTTTGATATTCCGAGACGACAGTCGAAAAAACTGGCCTGCCACGCTGCCCAGTGAAGCGCCGATTTGTACGATCGGGCCCTCTCGGCCAACGGAGCCGCCAGTCCCAATACAAATCCCACTGGCCAAGATTTTGACGAGCGAAACGCGTGGACGAATCACACCGTCTTTGCGTGCCACTGCCACGATCACTTCGGGAACACCATGCCCCTGAGCTTCCGGTGCAAAACGTCTCGTGAACCAGGCCACGACGAGCAACCCGATCGCAGGCCAGAGGCACAACAAGGCCTGCCACCCGCCATGCAGTTCGCGCAAGGCCAGCGTGGCGCCCACCGTGTACTGACCGACGGTTTCGATCAGTACGGTGAAAAGCGCAGCGCCAAGACCGGCCAAGATTCCGATGAAGACTGAAAGAACGACAGTTAGCGAGAGGGCGTCGCGCTGCTGTAAGACCTTTAACCATTCGGTGACTGTTTTTCGAAGCAATACGAAGCGTTCGCGAATCATCGCCAGTAGATCATCTCTCAGATTAGATGTTGTTTCCGCAGCGAAGTCATCGCCGCGAGAACGGGTTTCGGCAGCCCCTGGGCATCAAAGATTCCACCGTGCGCGAATTGACTTGGTTCGGCATCGGTCAGTTGATTCCAAATCACGCCCTGGACAAACGGCTTGGCCATCAGGAGCGATATAAGTTGTTCAGCCAATTCATGTTGCGTTTCAAGTGTCGCCCCGCCGGCAAAACCGGGCAAAGGCTGGAATTTGGATGTTGGATCCACGGCCTCGCAACCGCTTGGCAGCGTAATGTAGATCACCAAGGGCAAGCCCAACACGCTCCAGCGATCAATCTGCTGGCTGATGGTGAGCACATCTCTTGGCAGAGTGCCGCCGGTCCAGTACCCCAGGTTCAACTCCAGACCGATCCCGGCAAGCCCTAAGTCCGCTCGCACCAATGAATCACTGAAGTGCAACGGCGAAAGATCGGAATCATCTGCCGCCATGTATTCGGCCCAGGGCCGGTCAATCGAGATGATGGCCGGTGTCGAGGGATCCGCGCGTCGTACTTCTTCGATTGCAGCTACGATAAGTCGCAGGGTTTGTTCTTCGGTCAATATGATCGAGCCACGCACGTTCATTCGCGCTGCACAATTCCAAACCTGAACGCGGTCCTTATAACGATCAACAGCAGCCTGAATGAACTGCCGAGCGTACGCCTGCAACTGCTCGAAATCGTCTTCCCACAGGGACAGCCAATCAGGCAAATGAACCGCATCGATCTGCAGTAGAGGGCCGGCAATGACGCGCAAGTTGTTCTGGTGACACCAGTCGAGTTGCTGGTCGAGCGCGTCCCATTCGAACTTCCCGGCTGACGGTTCAATATCGCGCCAACGGACTTCGACTGCAGCGGAATTTGCTGCTTCGAGGTAGACGGTGGCGACGGCATCTTGCGGCACGTCACATGCCAAAACGGCGCCGAGCATGGTGGGCAGTTGAGCGACCTGTTCGTGGCGTGCGGCAAAGGCCTGGTTGGTATACAACTTCACAAGCAGGTCGCCGGTTTCCAGAGCGACCCGGATCGCCTGGGTCGACCGTTCGAATCGCACATCCTCATCGGCTTGTCCAATCACGGAGTCAATCAGGGCGGTGGACGCTTCGGACATACGGTCAAAGAACTCTGGCGGTAGGCTAAGGCCTGCTGCCTCCCATTCCGCGACCTGATTTCGCAGGCGGTTTACGACACCGCGGGCCAGTTCCAGATCAAGACAATACTGCGGGTCACGCTCCATCAAGCTGGCGGTGGCCAATGTCAGTTCGCCAAAGCCGTCAACTTGCCAGGGAATATAGAGGTTTCCCGACTCTTCTTCGGATCGCTCCAGAATGAATTCGCGGGCCGTGTCACGATCGACCCACCATTTGTTGCCGCGCCAGGGAATCCACTCCATTCCTGCCAGATAGGCACGCTCCAGCGCTTCGTCTGGTACGCAGCTTTGTTGCGGCACGAGAAATCGCATTTGGCCCATGCTGGTGGTTTCTCCTGCCCCCTTCTGTGGCCAGGCGACTCCCACGGCACCTGGGTAATCAGGCGAGTTTACCTCAGGTTCGCCGGCGATTCAACGACCCCCCAGAGCCTGCCCCGGGGCGTTAGCATCGACTGCCCCACCTCTGCCCTTTCCCGGCCGCTACCGCATCCGCCCTCTCCCAAACAGACTTTTTCGCTTTGGACGATTGGGAGAGCTTTGAATATGTCCTTCTCGCCTCGTGGATCTTGGCCCTGAAGCAGGAAGACAGTCGGTTTGAACAACGTCATGCCTGGCCAGAAGTAGGTCCTTCCTCACCTTCTTCGAATGCTTCTTCAGCGGTTGGCTTGTGGTCGGTCACGTGCCTCTCGCCGCTTTCATCGATCTCGACCGTCTTGTAGCCGCCTTGAAGCCGGAAAAAGATGACTAGCATGAAATAGCCCACGAACATCATCGCAGGGACCACTGCCGTCCATTGCAATGCCATCCGACCACCGTAGATTTTGGCTTCTTCTACTGGAGCATGGTCGATATTCATATTCTCCTCCCCTACTTCGTCCCACCATGCCTTCTGTGTGACGAGCGCATCTGGGATTTCACCTGCGGCTTCCGCGATCTCGTAGTCGCTGATCAGCGTCGAGGCTGGTGTTGGTTGATCGAGAATCACACCAACCTTCTGGCCATCGAGTCCCTTCACTTTTGGGAGAAACAAAAATCCACTTTCCTTTTCCGCCATGTAACGGGAATAGGTTCCTGGGTGGTTCGCCTCGAGATGTTTTGACGCATTCAAGTCCTGCTTGTAGCCAAGGCCGGGGCCGCCCAGCAAACCCGCCGAGAGCATGCCGATACCGCCAATGGCCCCCATCGTGATGGCACCGCCGCGGGGAAAACGTTCTCCCACGATGCCCAACATGGTTGGCCATAGAAACGTCTTGCCTACACCGTAGATTGTGACCGCGAGCCAGATGATTCCAGTGGAATTTCCAGCACTCAAAAGCAACAAACCAACCGTACCCAACACGCTGCTTATACAGAGCAAGCCAAGAGGATTGATGCGTTCAACAATCGGACCGGCAAAAAAGCGGAGAATGAACATGATCGCCGAGGCATATACGAACAGCAACAGGCCCTGCCCCGTCAAAATCGACTCGGTGATGTTCGCAATCCAACTGTCCGTACCCAATTCGACATAGCCAACACAGGCGTGCAACAGCAACAACATCAGCAACAGTGGTGAGGCGAATTCGGCCAGCATCGTGCCAAAGGAAAGACCCGCTTTCTTGGCTTCTGAGACTGGAAATTGCTCCTTCAAGACGATGAGCCCGTACCACAGGGCGGGTAGCACATAGAGGCCCAACGGTATTTCCCAACGAACTCGACCGATCAACAGCGCGCCTATCAAACCTCCGACAATCAACCCACCGGGCCAACCAGCGTGCAAAATATTGAGATAGTGTGTCTTCTTTTCCGGGTACAAATTGGCGATCAGAGGGTTGATCACCGCTTCACAGAGACCGTTAGCGACGGCAAAGACAAACATGCCGAAGTACAAACACCAAAACGCGGCATCCTTTCCCACCGCCTCGTAGACCGGCGTGGCGGCCAATGTCATGGCCACGGAGACGACATGCAAAAGCGAAGCGAGCAACAGAATCGGCTTATAACCAACGTGATCCGTGATCAAACTGGCGCCCATGATCACGAAACCGAATCCAATCAAGCCACCACCCGTAATCGTACCCAATTCGAGTTGCGTGAAACCGAACTGCGATCCCCAATCGCCCAGAATACCGCCTCGAACCGCAAAGCCCATTCCGGCTGCGATCAAGGTCAAGAAACTGGCCCACATGAGTTTGCCGCGATGGGTTGGTGCTGCCATGAAAATCTCCACTGCCTATCGTGTGTTTGATTGCGTCGAAACAGATTGGAACGGTCGGCCAACTGCTGACCAGCCAGCGTTGCGTGCACAGCTTTCTGAGTGCGTCGAAGGTAAGCTCACGAGTATACAAGCTGCCCGGCTGAAGTAAATACAGTAGCGGGTTGGCTTTGGGGCGACCGGCGTGGCCCGAATCGGGCGCGGTGGGAACGCTTCGTCACCAGCACCCCCCCCCGAATAGGAAAATCTATTGACGCCATAACCCGTCGCAAATTACCATCCCCCGCCATTTTCTCGGAAGGAAATTGTGATACGGAGAATGAGTGAACTTCTGGCTAAGCGAAAGTCGGTGCTGATCTTGGTCTTGGGAATCGCCCTGGCGACTCGGGTTGGTGCTGCGTTTTGGTGGCAAGCCAGACTGCCCGACGCCCGCGCGTTCGCCTATGGCGACAGCGCGAGCTATTGGGTGTTGGCTCAGCACATTGTGCGAGGCGAACCCTATTGCTACGGCATCGACCAGTCTCCCGTTTTCCGGACCCCTGGATATCCACTGCTGCTGGCCGGCTTGTTTTGTGTGACTGGCGACGACCCACCTGCGATCTGGGCTCGTCTGTTGGGCGCGGTCATTGGCACCGCGACAATTGGAGGATTGATCTATTTGACCCGTCAACTCTTCGACACGCGTGCGGCACTCGTGGCGGGCCTGCTGGCAGCCATCTATCCCGGCTCTATTGGGATGAGCGTGTTCGTACTCAGCGAGTCACCCTTCTGCCTGGTGATGGTCACGCAGCTAATCTGTTGGGTCAAACTGGCACGTTCGACCGAAGGCAGCTGGAAGATTGGTTGGTCGGTTGCCATTGGTGCATTGGCGGGCATTGCCACATTGATCCGGCCAAGTTGGTTGTTGTTCACTCCTTTTGCCTTGGGAGTCGGTGCCCTCTTTGGACGCCGCAGCAGACAGGACGCGGTACAAGCGGCCATCATCCTGTTGGCAATCGTCGTCACGATGTCGCCTTGGTGGATCCGCAACTACCGCGTCACCGGCGGACTGGTCGCGACGACATTACAAATGGGCGCGAGCCTGTACGATGGTCTGAATCCCACAGCGACGGGCGCGAGCGACATGCGTTTTGTCGCGGCATTTCACCAGGCGCAACAGCAGGCCGACGCGACGGCACCAACGAAACTGGTAGGGACATTTTCACAAAGACTGGACGACCGTATGCGGGCTGCCGCTTTGGATTGGGCTCGGACGCATCCTGGTCAGGTCGTGCGACTCATGGTGATCAAGTTTGCTCGGATGTGGAGTCCCTGGCCCCATGCCGAAGAGATGCAAAACTGGACCTTCCGTTTGATCGTTGTCCTGGGTTTCGTGCCGTTGATGGGACTGGCTCTGTGGGGAGCGTTTCGAAACATTCGTGGCGGTTGGCCTTACGGCTTGTGCCTGTTGCCAGCGGTGTATTTCAGCGTCTTACACATGATCTTCGTCAGCTCCATTCGGTACCGCCAGCCCGCGATGTTGCCTTTGATTGTCTTGGCTGCCGCAGCCGTCTGCGCATGTCTCCCGCTGTGGAAACCAGCAACCGAAACAAACGACCTGCCGCGTTCCCCCTAGGACCTAGGTTCGTGCTCTCCATATTTCACAACCAATAATCACCAGCTCTCCGGAATCCGCCCTGGGGTCAAAAACGGATGGTTCAGCCAAGCCGACAAGCCGATCGGACTCAACGGGTCACGCGACCGTTGGCTGATTTCGTGCGCTGGCTACTTACGATCAGCCTGATCACCGGCGGCTTCGTCGTGGCTGGCATGGTTTGGGTCCAGTCGTGTTTGGACGAAGAGATTCGCGCCTACCTTGAGCGGAAGATACAAGCGAACTATCCCAACTTGCTCGTCACCATCGAATCGGCCAAACGGATCGAAGGGCTTGGCATCACAATTCGCGATCTATCGATCTCCGAGGTCGATCATTCAGACCAGACCCAATTGCTGGCTTCCGTCGGCGAAATATTCGTCAAATGCGACGCGAACCTGGCCGAATTAGCGCGAGGCAAGCCGCACGTCCGACAGGTGACATTCCGGCGACCGGTCATTTATTCGAGACGACGGCAGGACGGCAGCTGGAATTCTCAACAGCTGTTTCCGCTGCCAAAATTCGGCGACACACCTCCGCCCGCAGTGATTCAAGATGGATCATTCGAACTGATCGACACCTCTGGCACAGTGTCTCGGCGGCTGAGGCTGAGGAATGTCGAATTGACGCTTTCGCCGGTGCGTTGCACTACGACAGGCAACCAGGGTCACCAGGGTCAACGAGTTGCAGTGACCAGCATGGCCACCCGTGCGGAGGGAAGCTTCAGCAGCGATCATTGCAAACGTGCGATCATTGACGCTCAGTTCGATGTCAAATCATCCGCCTGGTCGATGCAGGGTTCTATTGAACAACTCCGTCTTTCTCCGTCGTTGATCGCTGCACTGCCCAGTGAGTACGCCAGCAAACTCAAAGCGATCGATCCTGCCAGGGGGACGTCAAATCTAACCTTCAAAGCCGCCAAACTGCCAGGCACGGCAGGCAACCCACGTTTTCAGGCAAAGGGAGTGTTTGCGGGGCGGATCGAGGACCCACGCCTGCCGCGTCACCTAGAGAATGTGCAGGCTGACTTCTATTGCGACGATCGGATGATGCGAATCGACAAGCTCGTCGCCACGTCTGGCCAAACCCAACTTGAAGCGACTTATCAGCTGGATGGATGGCTGCCGACCAGTCGACAGATCCTCTCCCTACACGCCAAGAAGTTCGTTTTCGACCGAAGCCTGAATGCCGCTTTGCCGGACCAATGGCGCGTGATCTGGGACAAGTTCCAGCCTGCGGGATTGGTGGACCTAGACCTTCTGCTGCATTTCAACGGCTCGAGGTGGGTGCCGGTCCTCAGCGCTGACTTCATCGACATGTCCTTTGCTTACGAGCAGTTTCCCTATCGATTGATGCACTGCCAGGGCAAAATGCACTTCGAAAATGAAGAGCTCGTATTGGACGGCTTGCAAGCGCGTGCGAGCGGGCGACGAGTTTCGATCAACGGTCGGATCATTCGGCCCGGTCCGGACTTCACTGGATGGGTCGAGATGTCCGCAGACGAACCTCTGGACATCGACGAACAGTTGATCGAGGCGATGCAGGACAGAACACAGGACTTCATTAGATCATTACATCCGCATGGCGAAATCACGGCCTGGGGTAGGCTTGAACGGAACGACCCATCCCAACCGGCGACCAAACGCTACGACATTGGGCTGCGAGGCTGTTCGATTAACTACGATGGCTTTCGCTATCCTATTCACAAAATCAACGGTAGTTTGAGTGTCGTCAACGACGAAATCACGCTCAAGAACCTACAGGGATACAACGACAGTGGCTTCATCAGTTGCCAAGGCCAATGGAAACGCGACCAGCACGGCGGCTCGGCATTGAACCTGCATTTCAGCTGCGCGGACGTCCCGCTCGAAGATGAACTGCGTCATGCGTTGAAGCCCAGTGTCCAGAAAATGTGGGCGACCTTACGACCTCGCGGCACGATCGACCGTTTGGAAATCGACGTGGAATACGCGACGGCCACTGGCCTCGCCGTCGCCGTGATGGCCCAGAAACGCAGGCGCGAGCAAAACGTAGCGGGGCGAAGTATCACTATCAGGCCCGACTGGTTCGCCTATCAGCTGGACGACCTGATAGGCACAATCTACTTCAAGGATGGAATCATCGCACTAAAGAACCTGCACGCCAGGCACGGCGTCACGGAAGTGCGATTGGGAGGCAGTGTTTCGACAAAACAAGGAAGATGGCGAGTCCAACTCGAAAATGTACATGTCAATCGACTTCACACCACGCACGAGTTATGTGCCGCCTTGCCACCAGCTCTCGGCAACGCCCTGACCAAACTGAATCTAACCGGTCCAATCAGCATGAGTGGTCTGATTCAGCTGGAAGG
>JASLPZ010000162.1:0-15137 GCA_030744725.1 Pirellulaceae bacterium | reverse complement strand
TTCGCTCCGCGAAAGCACGTTCCTTTCGCGGAGCGAAAGGCGACTATCGGACAGTAATTCCTCGAACGATCCTTAGTGCGCGTCGCACGGACGGGTAGCGTCCGCGGCGCTTCGTTCCGCAGCTCCAAACGGTGAAAGATCCGCTATCGATGATCCGCACGCCGTCTAGACTGCGACCTTCGCACGAATGTGCGGATGCGGATCGTAGTTCTCCAGCTGAAAGTCTTCAAAACGAAAATCAGATAACGAGGCGACTTGGGCGTTGGTCACGAGCATGGGAAGATCGTGTGGCTCACGCTGTAATTGCAATTTCGCCTGTTCCAGATGATTGACGTACAAGTGTGCGTCACCCAAGGTGTGAATGAACTCGCCTGGTTGTAGGCCAGTGACCTGTGCCACCATCAGCGTCAGCAACGCGTAGGATGCAATGTTGAAGGGAACGCCCAGAAACACGTCGGCGCTGCGCTGGTAGAGCTGGCAAGACAGACGGTTTTCCGCCACGTAAAACTGGAACAGCAGATGACAGGGAGGGAGTGCCATGTTGGGCAGCTCAGACACGTTCCAGGCGCTGACGATCAACCGCCGGGAATCCGGGTTGCCCTTGATTTGCCGTACCACGTCACTGATCTGATCAATGTGACCGCCGTCCGCAGTCGGCCAAGAGCGCCACTGCGCACCATAGACGGGGCCCAGATTTCCATCGGCATCCGCCCATTCGTCCCAAATCGATACCCCGTGTTCGTTCAAGTAGCCGACGTTCGTGTCACCTCGCAAGAACCACAACAGTTCGAACACGATCGACTTCAAATGCAGCTTCTTCGTCGTCATCAATGGAAAACCAGTGCTCAGATCGTAACGTGCCTGATGGCCAAACGTGCTCAGTGTGCCGGTGCCCGTACGATCCGCTTTCGGCGTTCCGTGATCCAGAATGTGCTGCAAAAGGTCAAGGTATTGGCGCATGAATGACTTCTACCGGTAGCTAGGCGGCTTCACCGCGTCCCATGTCCAGTGGCGATCGGATGTGGCGGCGACCGATTCAGAGGCAAACCCCAGGGCAACGACGAGTTCGCGTACCTCGTCCAGAGACAACGCGGCGCGGAGCGAATCGTCAAACATCTTGCGTTGACGAGCATCCGCCTCGGCGGCATACGTCGTTACCAACTGCTCGACTGTCGAATCGTCACTGGGACGCAACAGATCTCGAAAAAAAAGACGGCCGCCTGGCTTTGTCACACGCACGGCCTCGGCGATAACCGTGGCAGGTTCGGGAACGTGATGCACAATGCTGTTGGACATCACAACGTCAAATTGGTCGTCGTCGTAAACCAGCTCTTTGGAGTCAATGTGAGCCAGCGAGATGCGGTCGATCAGGCTGTTCACCTCGATATTCAGACGAGCCAGATCGAGCATCGCGATCGATAGATCAATCGCCATCACACGACATTCCTCGACATGCTGGCAGAGCAGAATCGGAATCTGGGCGGTACCGGTTCCCAAATCGATCACATCGCCGTGCACGTCGCCGCCAGCCAGCAGATCTTCGACAAATGCCTGGTTGACCGTTGCGTGATCCATCGCATCGTAATCGCGCGATTCCTCGTCTGTGTCCATTACTTCGGGTTCGAGAACGCGTTTCAACGTCAATGTTCTGACTCCTGCAAAGGAAACTCGTAACCGGTGCTGCGCAGCCACGCATCCCAACTGATCATCATCAGTGCGATCAACAGATATCCAGCAGTGTAGGAGAACGGTGTCTGTCGGCTCGCCTCGTCCAAATTCCAAACCAAGAACATTGCCGCGCCGGGAAACGGCGAATGCATGATACCAAACAGGCTGAGACCTGCAGCAACCGCCATGCAGACTGCTGCCACGCGCAGTTTGCGGTCGATCATGGCTGCCAGCGCCGAAGCCCACAGCAGGCTGGTGACGATAAAACCGTTTCCAAGGACACGAATTGTGGCGATTTCTGCCTGTAGACCGCCGCTAATTTGTTCGAGACTAATCCCATGCGCAGCCATTTCGCCTAGGAACTTGTCGATAAAGATCAACACGAGCGACGCCAAGGCAGGCACGCAGGCGATCACGACAGCGGCGTAATGTCGCTTGGGAGTCGCGTGGAAGCTCTGCGAAGTGATTTCCAAACCCACGAAAATCAGAATTGGGAAGACCGTCGCTTTGGGGATGATTACGTAAAGAAAACCAAAGTACCCAAGCAGTCCAGCGGTCCCGATGAAGATCGCCGTCGCCAAGGTGTAGGCGGCCCGACCTCCCATCGCTTTGTAGGCCGGATGACCGATGTAAGGAGTCGTCTGGATCACGCCCCCGCATACGCTGGCCACGACGGTTGCCACGGCTTCCACGGCAATGACTTGGCCGGTGTCGAATTCATCGCCCGACGCGGCGGCACTCTCGGTGCAATCGATTCCGCCCACGACGGTCGCCAGGGCGAACGGAATCACTACGGGCAAGTACATCATTGAATCCGACAGGACTTGCGTCCATTCAAAACGGAATACGCTGGTCCATTCGTACGGGAACAGCGCCGCTTTGGCGGTGTCCAGCTGGCTCCAATCGTGCTCCAACAAGCCTGCCCCCACCATGATGTAGTAGAGTGATCCGGAGACCAAGAGTGCGGCGAGCGCCCCCGGAACTCGACCCAGCGTCGGGATCCGCGCCACCAAGGTCATCAGAATAACGGCTAGAGCAACCAACCCCACAACCGGGAAATGCAGAACCTCTGTGAACGGCAGGAAACTGATCAGCACCAACGCGATCCCCGCAAGCGAGCCCAGCAGCCCAGCTCGTGGAACGACGCGACGCACCCAGTTAGATCCGAGCGCACACAGCAATTTGAACAGTCCGCTGATGAAGATCGAACAGATGCCGATCTGCCATGCGTATATCGCCGCCTCGAAAACAAGCGCGTCGTTCTGGCCGGCACCGTCAACGACTCCCAAGGCCTGCTTTTTCGCCAGGAACGCCGGTCCCAGTACGAAAAACACCATCCCAAACGTACTGGGGGTATCCAGACCTAACGGCATTGCCGTAATGTCACCGCGTCCTGTTTGACGAGCCAGCCGCAACGCCATCCAGAAGAACAGCATGTCACCAACAAACACCCCGATGGCGGTACCGGGAACCATGTAACGAAGTGCCACATTTGTAGGAAATCCAAAAACTGCCGTCAGTAGCCCAACCGCCAACAAGAGGTCGGCGATATTGTCTAACATCAAGCCAAAAAAGGCGTTAACGTCGCCTGGCGTTGCCCAGTGGTAGCGGTCGCGGGACACGTGGTTTCCAGTGGCACGGTTTTTGCCTGTTACAAGAGCCGTGAGTGTATGACGCTCGTTCTGGGGTGTCAATTCACTGCCTTGGGCAGCTCAGTGGCCAGCGTTCGCTCGGCCGGCTGCGTCCTGTTAGAATGAATAGCATTCCCCTGGCGGCATTCCGTTCGGATTTATCTGCCGTGCTCAGGGGAATAGCTCGAACTCTCCTCAATTCGGAACGTAAAGAGACCATGGCGACGACCATCCAGAATTCGCAAATCCAGGCCACCGGCGACAAGCTGCCACCATCTGACACGCTGATCGCACGAATGTCGGATGAGGAACTGTTGCTCTGCTATCGCACTACCGGACGCCGACCGCTGTTTGACGAGCTAGTCTACCGGTATGAACGCGAACTGTTCAGCTACCTGCGCCGTTACTTAGGAAGTGCGGAGATGGCTGAAGATGTGTTTCAAGCAACCTGCCTACTGGTTCATCTAAAATGCCAGAAGTTTGAACAGGGACGACGCTTTCGACCTTGGCTGTATGCCGTAGCAACAAACGCCGCCATCGATGCGCAGCGCCGCGACAAACGACATCGTGCAGTTAGCCTTGATCGTATTGGTAGTCGCAGTCTGGACGAAGAAGCCAAATTGGCCGACCTCCTGATCAGTGAGGATCCCGATCCTCTTTCTGAAGTCAGCCGGTTGGAGAGCGGACAATGGGTCCAAGAGGCGCTGGGAGAATTGTCCGATCAAATGCGAAGTGTCGTGACGCTGGTCTACTATCAGGGCATGAAGTATCGCGAAGCAGCGGAGGTGCTGAGAATCCCGGTCGGCACGGTCAAGAGCCGGTTGCATTCGGCGATTCAAAAACTGAACGAACATTGGAACAACACCCACACCCTGTGATCGTAAAATCCACCAACCGTGAATAATCACCTCAGAGAGCAACTGCTCGGTTACCTGCTGGACGCGTTGGAAGACGACGAACGTCAGCAAATCGAACAGCAACTTGAAGACGATCCATCGTTGATCGACGAGTTGCAGACGTTGCGCACATCATTGCAGCCGCTGGCGGAAAATTACGAGGATTTTGAACCACCTTCTGGTTTGGCTCGGCGGGCTTGTTCGCGAGTCGACCAGCGGCGCCAGCTGGAACCGGTCGGTCCTGCCGGCGGTGCCTTGAACACCACTAATTCAGGTGCCTCAGCATCGCGTTCGCGGATTTCGGTGGCAGATGTTGTCGTCACTGCCGGAATCGTCCTGGCCGCCGTTTTGATCTTCTTCCCGGCAATTGCCAGCAGCCGATATGCATCCCGATTGACGCACTGTCAAGACAACCTGCGACAGTTGGGTCTGGCACTGGTGAACTACAGTGACAAACTTGGCGGAGGCTTCTTCCCAGCGGTCGCTAGCCAGGGCAATCGAGCGTTTGCCGGTGTCTATGGCCCCACGTTGATTGACTCGGGATACCTGGACGACGCCAACAATCTTATTTGTCCGTCCTCAGCATTGGCGGAACAGCCTCCCGCTTATCGCGTCCCAACGCTAGAGGAAATCGACAGGGCGACACCACAAGCGATCATCATGATCCGCCGGTATGCCGGTGGCAGCTATGGGTACACCTTGGGCGTGATCGTGCAAGGAGCTCATGTTGCACCGCGAAATCAAGGTCGGGCGAATTTTGGGTTGATGGCGGACGCGCCGAGCACGTCGTGGAAAGACAACCGGAGCACCAGCCACGCGGGCCGAGGTCAGAATATCCTCTTTGAAGATGGGCATTTCAGGTTCGTCGAAATCAACGCCATCAATGCACCATGGCTGGATAATCCTTTCCGGAATCGACACGGCATAGTGGAAGCGGGTGTTGACGAAGATGATGCGGTGATCGCACCGAGCTTTACGCCGCCGTTTATTCTCAATGTATCGTCGCGTTTGGAAGACTAGCGCGCGCCGATTCGCGGTAGCGGCTTCTCGCCGTCGGGAACCATGAAACGAGGCGCCACCGGCGCTACACGTCGGTGCGACACGCACTAAGATATCGCCGCTGCGCGTGGCCAATCGGCAACATCCGAGCTGAATCGACTGTTACCAAACTGCATCATCATGTCTGGCCGTCAACGTTCAGATAGCGGCCCATCGTTCGGTGCAACCCCTTGTCTCTGCAGTAGATAGGTTGTCTCTCCGCCCGCTGCCGCCGAACGGTTCACCAGCACCGGCCTCTGATTTGCTTCCCCTGGAGACTGTTCATTGGCGTGTTCGAGCCCTAGTCCCCTCGGGCTCGGACGCCGCCAATGAATGACGCCACAGCCGTGAGACGATGGGAACACGACGGGACGCTGATATTCTCGCGAATCCAGCTACCAGAATCCCGCAGTAGGTCCCCCCTGATGACATCGCGGTCTATCGAATCTCCAGCCCAATGGTCGTATGCACACGAGAGAACTCATCGAGTTAGCGGGACTAATCGCCGCACATGGCACGGTTCTGAGCGCACGCGCCGATCATCTGCAGTCAGACGGCGCCGCGGCCTATTGGTCGGCCGCCCAATGCCGCAGCACCCGATGGTCACGTGCGATGAAGCAGCATTCGCTTCGCGTTTGCTCGTCAGCCAGCGAGCAGTCCGGAATTTTATGGACGTCAATTCGCCCAACTTTGGAAGAGATTCTGTCGAGCGAGGTGCTTTGTCGCGTTTTCGCCGCCATCTGCTGTGGGCATGAAAAGCGATATGGTGGTAACGAGTTGACTCCGATTGTTCACGTGGTCATGTCCGGTCAGATGGAGACCAGGTTGCGAGCGTTAAATCTGCTTGTGTACGGACATGGTTTGCGAATTGAAGACTCTGTCTGCTTGAATCGGCTGCGAAAGCAGACCGAGCGCTGGGTCGACCTGCTGCTAAGCCTCTTTGTCGAGCAGTTTGACGTCGCTGAGTTTTCATTCCGTCAAGAACGGTTGCACGAGTTCTCGGCACAGTGGAACTCCGGCCCGGCAGGGCACGCACAGCGATCACTGACCCTCGCTTCGCTCCGCATCGCCTATCAATACAGCTTGTCGAATGTGGTGGCCAACGCCGATCTGAACCGCAAGATCGCATCCGGTGTTTTGGGATGTTTGAACTCCGCCGTGTTTGACTCAACCGGCCTCATGAAATCGATGTGGTTGGAGAACATGAGCCGTACTGCCGACGACGCTCAAGGAATGCTCGACGATCTGTTTTCCGACGATTCGACACCGCCGGCAGGTCTGGGCGGCACCGACTTTCGGCGTCGCACCAATTGGCTGGACCTCTCGTAGTGGGTGTGGCGACCCCATCTTCCATCCTCTTGCATCCGTGGCGCTCCATCTGCTTCTACATCGGTTCATGCGGAACAGCCTTACGAAGGCAGTTCATTGCCAAGTTCCTGCACCAACCGATGAACATTCACGCGACTCTTCATCAGGTATAGCAATGCGGGTACCTGAAAATTCAAACGATGAGCAAACACGTTGACCGGCTCTTGCCGCAGCCAACGTTGTTTCGACACTCTTGCCAGCCATTCTGCGCCGCGACGGATGTACCGCGGATCTCCGTAATCGAATTCACCCTCGAACATCACAGGTTCGTTGTAGTAATGGAATCCTTCGATGACGAGTTCGAGCGTCTCGCGGTGCTTCTGCGCGTCTTCATCAGTCATCCGCAAAGACCGGATACAAATTGCTTCAGCGTCCTCATCCGTCCCGTCACGAGCTCGACTGACGTCGCAGTGATAGTTCCACTCTGCAGCAGTGAACCGTCGCACATTACCGAAATCAATAAACCCTAGCCGGTTGTCATCCATGAAAATGAAGTTTCCCGGGTGTGCATCCGTGTAGAGCATGCGGTTGAGAAAGACACGGTAAAGCGCACGGCTAATCCTCTCGCCGTAGTCGTCTCGTTGTAGTTGAGTGGGGTCTGCTGCGAGGAACTGGTCCATTGTCCGGCCTGGGACAAATTCCATCGTCAATACGCGTCGCGATGATGCGTGCTCGATCACATGAGGAACGACGATCTCATCATCGTCCTGAAACAGCTGCGCAACATCACTTAGATTCTTCGCTTCGTTCTCGTAGTCCGTTTCAGACTCCAAGCCAGTGCGGACTTCTTCAAATGTCTCCTCGAGAGCTCGCCAGTCAGAATTGAACAGCATGGGCCGCATTAGCATTTTCAAGTTTCGCAGATCGGCCTGTATTGTCCTGCCGATGCCCGGATACTGAATCTTGATCGCGACGTCTTCACCCGTCTTGAGCCGTGCCCGATGAACCTGACCAATCGAGGCGGCCGCCATCGCCGTCTCGTCAATCTGAGAAAAAAGGTCCTCCGTGTCGCCCAGCTCATTCAAAAGCTGTTCCCGAATCAACGAGAAGTGCATTGGCGGAGCCTGAAAGTGCAGGCTGCCTAACACGTCAACAAATTCCGCGGGTACCGATTCGGGAAAGTTTGTGAGCAATTGCCCTACTTTGGTAATGGCGCCACGCAAGTAACCCATTGTTTCCAACGTGTTCAATGCACTGCGGAGGTTTGTTTCCAGTAAGTCCTTCTCGCTGGCCTCCGCCGGCTTGTACCAAGACCGAATCCACCATGCTAGGTACGCCATTCCAAGTTTGGCTGACAGGCCGCTTATCGAACAGAATCTCTGAAGGCCACCAGTTGGAACTCGTCGATGAGCCAGTGAATCAAAGATCGCCTGAAAACCCGAAGACTGTGCCGAGGGAGTTTCCACGGCCTTGGTCTTTTCTGCCGGCAAGGCCTCGAGCAATTCAGAAACAGTGGGCATAGCTGGGCTCCTTATCTTGAATTACCGCGTTTCACTCGGATCAGCGGTGTACTGTTCTAGCGACTCATCCAATCCGCAAACATGCGCATGGAATGATCCAATTGCGCAAGGCTGTCTTCCTGTTTTGGCGACTTGTCACCGCCCCAAAATGTAAGCACACCGACGTACAGAGCCCACAGAATGTTCAATGTCACGGCGGGCGGTTCAACCACCCCATGATCTGTCAAAATCCGCACAAACTGTTCACTGACGTCGGCTCGTAAAGTGACAGCTGCATCGATCTTGGGCGAGGCAACCGGGCTGAGCGCCGTGTCAAGCAACGGGCGGATGGACTTCTGCATCGGCCTGAGGGCTCTGAGCTGGGCGGCAATTGATGCAAACAAGTCTTCTGCGAGGGCCGCGTCTTCGCGACGGTTGCGACCAAAGTCCCGCGCCGCCTTCTTCAATGCATGACCTGCCAATTCGACCACGACGGCCTCTTTGGTGTTGAAATAGTTGAACATGGTGCCGGCGGCAATGCCCGTCTCCCGGGCAATATCGCGCGTGGTCGTTTGATCGAAACCTTTTGTACGAAACATGGCCTTGGCTGCATCGAGAATCCGCTGCCGCGTCGCCGCTTTCTCGTCCGCCGTTATTCTCATCAACGACTCCATCGCCGCGGCGGCCGATTTCCAAAGCATGAGCGGTGGCCGCCTGGTATTTAATATGAGCGTGATCACATAATATACTTGATGTCGGCGAAAGTCCACCCATAATGTGAGCATGTTCACAAAAAATGCTAGTTTTATGTCGGGCGCGGGAGTTCGCGCAGCGATCGACTTAGCATCAGTCAAGAAACGACTGTTGTGAAACGGTAATTGGACGCGACACTTCTTCATTGACGCGGCGCTAGTCGGACGTCAATCGTTTGTATTCACCGGCAAACCATCGAGCGACGTCAATCTTGTAAAGACGCGAGAATCTGCTTTCGCTGGGACCTCCTGGCAGGTTGGTCCACGCTTCATCGGCCCCCATATCTGCGACGAAGTGATAGGACGGCGCAAATGTCTGCTCGCGACGCGCAGTTTTTAGGACGTGCCCCTGAAACGGCGTGGCATGGTTACCCGGCATGGGATACCGCCGGCTGTTAAAGCCCAGCATCCGCCCCGCCGTATGGTTACCAAAGAACCGGTCGGTGAAGTGGAACGAATTGTATTCGGCCCATGCCTGGTCCGGCTCTTGCTCGGCACGCTCGGCGGCCCGGCGAATGAGTTCACCTTTGTCGCGCCCATGCCAGCAGATCGAATCATCCCGTTGCAACACGCGATCAGCGGCCCGCATGATCATCATTGAATAGCCAACGCGTGTGCAGACGTAAACGACGCGTCGCCAGCCGATCCCCTGCTCGTGGCCCAGGACTTCATAAAGCACGTTGACATACAAGCGATGAAACAGTGTTGCCTCGCGGCTTTGTGGGTCGTACTGACAATCCCAGTTGCTCAATCGTTCTTTCAACCGTCCATCTGCCAGATGTGGGATAAGCACTTTGAGTAAGTCGTGCGCCTGCAGGCTCACGAAGTCGTATTGCAGCGCCTGCATATCCTCGAGGGTTGCCTGCGGCAGTTCACGCAGACGCTGATCGATTCGCCGTTTGCGATAGCCGGGTAGCAGTTGGGTCACCAGCGGCGGTAGATCGCGCGGATTGTTTTCTTCGTTTGCCGTTGCAATGAACCCTTCAGGCGGATCATAGATGCTGGGCAGTTTCTCGATCGGTACAAACCCCTGCCAGTGGTTCTCGATGTCCCAGGCAGGCGTTGGCGCAAGGCCGATCTGACCACCGCCTCGTTGGGGAAACCGGCCGCAACTCTGCATACCAATGTGGCCTTTCCGATCGGCAAACACCCAGCACAGCGTAGGCTGTGCACAGTGACGAGCGCATTGCATTGCTTCGTGGGTGCTATTCGAACCGATAACCTCGAGCCACGAGGCGATGGCGGCTGCCCCATGCCCATTGTGATTACCTGTCCAGGCGATCGACAGGTGGTAGCCTTCCCCCAGCGTATCGGGGTCCGAGTCCAACGTCCCCTGGGGGTTTTCATGCACGCACAACGTGTCAGGATCGGCCCCCTTGCGGACGATCGACTCTTCTCGACAATCGAAGTCATGCCAGGTGCTGCCGCGCCGATACTGCCAGCCGGATTCGGCTTTGCGACAGTCTTCGACGAAGTAGTCGACGGTGTCGCCTTTCATATAGGTGACTCCCCAGGCCAGTCGATCGGTGCGTGCAACGGCGAACAACGGGCAACCTGGTAGCGAAGCACCCATCACGTATCCACGGTCCCATTTCAACACCGCTTCGTACCAGATACCAGGCAGCCGATTGACTTCCAGATGTGGGTCTGCAGCCAGCAATGCCGCGCCCGTCGCACTGCGCTGCGGACTGACCGCCCAGGCGTTACTGCCGGCCAGCCGCGGCAAGTCCGTCAAGACTTCCAACGCTTCGTCGGACAGTTGGTTCGACATCTTGATCTGCCTGAGCAAATCAAAGTCGACATTGTCAAAACGCGGTGAAAGCAGTTCACGAATCGTCGCCTCGTTCGCACCGGCGTGAACCAATTCGATGATCAGCCGTTCATTTTGCATCTGGCTGATCGCCAGACCGCCGAAGCTCAGCAGCTTTCCAATCAACAGTACCGCCTGCTGATTCCATGGCTGCGGTTGAAAGCCCGTGGCCCACATCGGCAACGACCGTCCGGAATTCTCTAGGCCATCCGTCACCCCTTCACAGTATGACGTGATCTGCTGAAAGACGCGGTCGTTCAGGGAGCGGACTTCGCGCTCTAAGTCCAGATGCAGTCCGACGCGGCGGAAAAAGCGATCTGTCTCCAGCAATTCGGGCGTATCGGCAATCTCCTCGGCACCGCAACCATTGGCCAGGCTGCGCGAGAACAGCAGCTGTGTGCCGCGATCGGTGGCGTGCATGTAGCCCAGGCCGTATAGCACATCCAGCCATGTCGATGCCTCGACGTGCGGCACGCCGTGATCATCGCGAGCGACGGAAAATCGCCTTCGAGTTGTCGGTAAGGGGATTGCTTTCATAAACGTGATTCAGGGTGGAGATTGGGCTCATGAAATTGTAGCATGTCTGTTTCGACATCTTTCCGAAGTCGTTGAATTGCAACGACTAATGGCGATCTGACATGGCCGGATGTGTGTCCTGTGACAGTTGGCAAGCGCGTTGGCCTCTGGTCGGTGTGGAATTGAGGCGGTGAACATCCGACAACGCCGGCCTTTTTCCAGCCCTGCAACGAGTTTCTGACGAAGAGGATCATCTATGGTTCGCCGCGAATCTCTCGGACCGATGTTCATCAGCCCCTGGTTGATCGGGTTCCTGCTACTGATCGTGTTTCCCTTTGCGGCATCGTTTTACTGGAGCTTGTGCCGGTACGACCTGCTTTCGCCACCACGTTTTGTGGGTCTGGAGAACTACCAACGGCTGGCCAGCGAAGCGGTCACGGGAGGTCGATTTGGTCAAGCGATTTGGAACACCGCTTACTTCGCACTGTTATCCGTGCCACTATCAATTCTAGTGGGCGTGAGTTTGGCTGTAATGCTGTCCTGGAAAGTGCGGGGTCAGGCCATCTACCGCACACTATTCTTCTTGCCGTCAGTCGTTCCTGTGGTCGCGGCGTCAATTCTCTGGATGTGGCTGCTGGACCCGCGCGACGGAATCGTCAACGAAGGCTTAGAGTGGTTGGGCTTCTCGGGTTCGTTGTGGTTCAAAGGCGCAACCGAAGCGGCGGCGCCTCCGAGTTGGTTCGATTTCGGTTCGAAGGATGCGCTGGTGCTGATGGCCGTCTGGGCGTCTGGCAACATGATGGTGATCTACTTGGCTGCCATGGGCGACATCCCCACCCATCTGTATGAAGCGGCCGAACTGGATGGTGCCGGTCGAGCGCGGCGCTTTCTACATGTTACACTGCCAATGCTCTCGCCGGTCATCTTCTTCAACCTGGTGATGGGATTGATTCAATCCGTCCAGGCTTTCACGCAGGTCTATCTGGTCAGCGAAGGGACAGGAGAGCCGGCGGGTTGGTCGTTGATGCTCTCGCTGCACTTGTTTCTCGCTGCGTTTCAAGATCTCGACATGGGCTATGCTTCGGCGATGGCGTGGCTGCTGTTCGTGGTCTTGCTGGTCGCAACGGCAATTCTGTTTCGTACCGCCAGACATTGGGTGCACTATCAGGGAGTGCTGCGATGACCCGCAACGGCGCAGTTCTGACCATGGCATTGATCCTGCTCGTGTGCGGTCTGGTGATTTGGGATCGTCTCGATGTGAGGGCTCAACTGCCTCCCGAGCGGCGCGAGGTGGTTTTCTGGCATTTTTGGGGTGGGGCGGATCGAGCGGTCGTGGAAGACGTCGTAGCACGTTTCAATCGATCGCAAGATGAACATTTTGTTCGTGCCATCGCGATGCCCGGAAACAACCTCGACCTAAAACTGTTCCTGGCAGTCAGCGGTGGCGACCCGCCCGACTTGATCAATCAAGATGATCCGATCATGGCTGATTGGGCATCGCGCGGAGCGTTGATGCCGTTGGATGAAGTCACCTCGCCCGACGAAGTCGAACGACTGCGGGCCTGGTTAGTTCCCGCGGCACGGCAGCTGGGCAGCTACGATGATCGGATGTACGCGCTGTGCAACGGGCTGGACATCCGCGCGCTCTATTACAACAAGACTTTGCTTGACGAATATCAGCTTGCTCCGCCGACGAATCTAACAGAGCTTGACCAGATCGCAGTTTCGACCATGAAGTTCGACGAAACGGGAACGCCACAACGGTTTGGATACCTCCCCGATCCTCGTCGATTGTTGGCATGGGGCACGGTTTTCGGCGGTGATTTCTTTGACGAACCGACTGGACGCGTTACGGCGGATAGCGAACCGATTGTGCGAGCCCTCCAATGGATGACTGGTTTTCGGCGTCGGTATGGGCCCGTGGCCGTGGCGGCGTTTCGACAAGGTGATCAGTCGCTGCCTGGCAAGTCGTTTCCGTTACTGGCCGGCCGCTACACGATGGTGATGGATGGACAATGGCGTGTTCGCGACATCGTGGCTTCGCAGAACGAACAGCGCCGGCGCGGCGTCGCCGTCACCCAGTACGGTGTTTGTCCCCTCCCTGCTCCCTTGGGCGGGCGGGAACATGCCGGCTGGGTCAACGGCAACTTCTTCGTTGTCCCGCGAGGCGCACAGAATCAGCATGGCGCATGGCAGTTCATGAAGTATTGGAGCGGCTTCGACGGCTACGAATCCGAGGCTGCCCAAACGTGCCGCGCTGGAGGTTGGATTCCCGTTTCGACACGTGTTGTCCGCCAGCCAGAATTCCAGCGCTATCTGACCGAACAACCGTTGTTCGCACAATTCGTCGAGCTCGCCGAGTCTCCCCATCAATTCCCGACACCGGTCATTCCGGGCGCTCCATTCTTTCAACGCACGATCAACGAAACCGCATCGAAAGCCATGTACGTCGAAGGTACGCCACCGGTGCATGAACTTCTGCACCAGGCGACGCGCACGATTCAAGCACAACTAGATGCAAACAAGGAAACTCGCATTGTCGCGCCGTAAAGCTCACCCATTGGCTCATCCCGCGTTATTGACGACAGCCGCTCTGTTTGCGTTTCCGCTAGTCTGGATGGTCATGTCGTCACTCAAATCTGCCAGCCAATTGACTGAAGACCCTTACGCATTCTGGCCGAGCCGATGGCAATGGAATAACTATCCACAGGCGTTGGCTTCACTGCCATACCTGCGTTACTTGCGCAATTCGCTGGTCCTCTGTACCGGCAGCGTGGTTGGCAGCGTCTTCTCATGCTCCTTGGTGGCCTACGGTTTTTCGCGGCTACGATGGCGGGGTCGCGATGTTGTGTTTGGCATTCTAATCGCCACGATGTTGCTACCTTGGCATGTGACAATGATCCCGCGATTTCTGCTGCTGCGTGAACTGGGCTTGTACAATTCGCTGGCTGCTTTGATCGTACCAACGTTTTTGGGCGACGCTTTTTTTATCTTTCTATTGCGCCAGTTTTTTCTCACGATTCCAAATGAGCTCAGCGAGGCGGCGCGGCTGGACGGGCTTGGCGAATGGGGCATCTTCTCCAGAATCATCGTTCCGCTCAGCAAACCGGCGCTGGCCACTGTGGCCTTGTTTCAGTTCATTGCGTCCTGGAACGACTTCAATGGCCCTTTGCTCTACCTGAGTGATCCACAAAAGTTTCCGCTGGCTTACGGCTTGGAGCAATTCGTCAGTTCGTATTCAGATCAAACGCATCTGCTGCTCGCTGCCGCGGTCCTGTTCACGTTGCCGATGGTCGTGCTGTTCGTGCTGGCGCAGCAGACGTTTCTCAAAGGGATCGCCACGACGGGTATCAAGGGTTGACGCGCGATCGTACCCACCGACCCTTATCAACGTCGTTGAACCAGCGCATACACGACACGCAGACCCGATTCGATCGACCTGGCTTTCATCACCGTGACACGCCCGTGGACATCCGGTCTTGCCTGTAACGCCACTGGGTGACGATCTGTACTTTGTCCACGACCAGATAGAGGCCAGCGAGCATCGTTCCGGCCAGGTATCCATACAGAGCGCCGAACAGGAGCGAATAGATGAACGAATAGATGAATCGGCCTCCGGAGAACAACCCCATGAACAGGCCGACGTTGATTGTTTCTAGACTTTCGCCGAATACGAATGCCGCAGACTTCAAAATCAGAAGAAACACGGATCCGGCCAGAATCGAAGCCAGCCGGGGCGATCGCTCGAAGACCACCTGAGCACCACCGACCACAATTATAAAGCTGGAGTAGAAGATCAAAGGCTCAGGCGACGCGTCGGTCCATTTGATGATGCTGAGCATTCCCGCAAACAACGCGGTCACCACCAGAATCGTACGCAGCCCGAATTGGCGCGGTACTTGGTAATGATGATTTCTTGGCCGATCAATCATCGCGAATTCCTAGCGGTGTCTTGCCATCAAGATATCGACAGTTCTTGATAAAGGAAATCAAATCTGACATTTCTTGGAAAGGAATGC
>JASLPZ010000161.1:0-15201 GCA_030744725.1 Pirellulaceae bacterium | reverse complement strand
TTTGTTGCTTCATCTGCTTGTGACTTCACGACCCAGGCGTCCAAAGTCGCCCTAAGCCTAGCGATCAGAACGACTAAAGTCAATAAAGTAGTGCTCTTTTATGAGGTTTTCGTCGCGCTGGTATTTGTTGCTTTTGCTCTTGAGTCAGAGCTCATCGGCAACGCAAAATGTACGGAGACTTTCCCGCCACCCTCCCACGTTTGGAGATCCCACGATGAGCCCCACGACGTCGCGGCGTAGTTTTCTAAAGACTGCCACTGCCGGTGCTGCTGCGGTGTCGATGAGCGCCGCCAGCTACGCCCGGGTGGTCGGTGCCAACGACCGGCTATCGATCGCTGTGATTGGCTGTGGCCAACGTGGCTTTGGCGCGCACATGCCCGGCGTGCACAAATACGCCGATTCGGAGAACATGGAAATCACGGCTGTGTCCGATCCATGGCGACTTCCGCGCGAGCGAGCCGCAGCGCAGACCAACAAATGGTATGGCCGTCCGGCCCGTCAGTTTGTTTCTCACCGCGACATCATGGCCTTGAAAGACGTCGATGCCGTGATGATTGCCTCGTGCGATCACCAGCACACAACGCAACTGATCGCGGCCGCCAAAGCCAACAAGCCTGCCTACTGCGAGAAGCCGCTGGCACGCGATATGAAAAGCCTGCTGGAATGCTACGACGCGGTGAAACAGAGCGGGATCGTCTGCCAGATCGGCACCCAAGGTCGCAGCCGGCCGGGACCCACGGGCTGTAGAAAGTTGTACAAGACCGGCGTGCTGGGCACGGTCTCGCGCATCGAACAGCGGCGAAATTCAACGAGACCTTACTGGTACAGCCGGCTAAAAGAAGCCAAAGAAAGCGACGTGGAGTGGGGCGAGTTTCTCATGGACGAGCCGGCGCGACCGTTTGATGCCGAACTGCTCACCGGCTGGTTCGGTTATCGAGATTTCTCCGACGGTCCCGTGCCGCAGTTGGCCACACATTTTCTGGACATGGTCCACTACGTCACGGGTGCCACGTTGCCCACTTCGTGCGTGGCCTTGGGTGGCATATTCACTTACAAGGACGAGCACAACTTCACTTGCCCCGATCATGTCGAGTCGACCTGGATCTATCCTGAAGGATTCATGGTCAGTTATACGACCAACTTCGGCAATTCGAGCGGTAGAAGTTACCACTTCTACGGCTCGGGTGGAGTGATGGACTTGGGCAGTCACGATGCCCCGACAGTTTCCGGCGAAGGCGCTGCCATCCGCGGAGAACTGCGCGACAAGGTCGCCGTTGATCCGGTCGAAGTACCCGACCACTTTCTCAATTGGCTACAGTGCATCCGAAGTGGCAAGACGCCCAACGCGTCCATCGAAGCCGGGTATCAGCACAGCATTGCTTCGATCATGTCAGTTCAGGCCATGGACACAGGACGCCGGCAAATCTACGACCATCAACGTCGCGAGATCCGCGCTGGCTGAGTCGCATTTTCAGCGCGAACAGGTCGGAACACGTTACTTCACAAGGATCCCGCCGATTTCCTGCAAAATTTCCGCCAGTAGAATACTGAGTTGGCGAAGCGGATAAAACTTGACATGTTGGGTCTAGTTTAGATATTGAAATGATTGGCAGGTATGGAAGTCGGGTATCGGCAGACCGGCCGGTGGTTCGCTCACCGTTGGAGACACTCATGATAGACCTACTTTCTCAATGGCTTGTGAGTTCTGCGAGACGGAGGGCACTGGGTCGCAAAATGGCAACCTGCTTGCTCGCGGCGGCAACAGCTTCACTCTCCACACTTTCTGTTCATGCCGAAGCGCCCGGAGGATCTAGTAGGATCTTGCACATTGACTGCGGTGCCTTCTGCCCAGGCGGTAGCAAAGCATGGGATTCCCGCTGGGATGATTCCATGTTGGCCAGAGGATATGGCTACTCGGTGGTCGGAGAGACTTACATGGGAGGTGCTGCCGATTCCCACTGTTGGTTCTTCACGCGCCGTGGCAGCATCAGTATCGAATGCCCGCCGAAGGTTGCCGGTTCGCTGTACCTGTTTTTCCTTGACATCGACAGCGGCAGCCGGCGGCAAGAGGTCACCGTCGAAGGAAGCAAGCGTGATGAGATTGCGAACTTTGCGCGACCACGCGGGGCGTGGCGTCAGTACGAGTTGTCAGCGGACGACACGGAGGACGGCAAAGTCTTGATCGAAATTGCCAGAATTGCGGGCGCCAACGCGGTCATCTCGCGAATCGACTTTGTGCCGGAGGGCGCCAAGGATGTATTGCTACCGGAACAGAGTGCTTTCCCCCAAACAACTAGAGGGCTGATTCAATGGGATTGGCGTCGACAAGAGCGGCTGAAGCGTCGCCAACCGGGCAGCCAGTCGGCCGTTTCCGAGGCAATCATGCGTGGAGAAGCTCTGTTACGTGACCTGCGTCGTTTGGGTTTACATGATACCGATGCGGCGGCCGCCAAGCTCGACGTCTATCGCAGACGCACGACGAACTTGCCAAACGCGAGCAAGACGAAGAACAGGCTCTTGATGATTGGAACAAGCTGTATTTCGAGACTCGATGGGCTGTGAGAGATCTCGCTTTCCAAAACCCATTGCTCGACTTCGAAGAACTGCTTTTTGTCAAACGTCACACACCGCAGTTCGGGCATCAGTGTTCGCACCATGTTGGTTCGGCACAACGTCGTGGCGGTGATTTATGCGTCCTCAAAGGCCTGTCGCCCGACGGCGAAGTACGCAGCTTGATCGACGATCAGCTCGCAAGCGGAGCTCTCGGGCGTCCCGACCTGTCGTTTGACGCCACGAAGATCGTTTTTCCCTACGCTGCGCCACGAGCGACATCCACGCCCTATCCCATCGGCAAGCCAGGGCAGGTCGGCGGTGATTGCGTGGACTACCAGCTCTATCAGATCAATGCTGATGGCACCGGACTGCATCAGTTAACAGACGGTCCTGGGGAAAACACGGAACCCTGCTATCTGCCCAATGGACGGATCTGTTTCACCTCGTCTCGCTGCAACCGACTGGTGCAATGTGGCGACTGGGCGATTGTCTTTTCGATGTTCACCATGAACGGCGATGGTTCAGACGTGCTCGCCATTACCGAAGCCAAGGAGGGCGAATGGTTTCCCAGCGTGTTGGATGATGGGCGAATCATCTACATGCGTTGGGAATATGTCCTCAAGGCGTTCAATAACATCCAGTACCTGTGGACAGTCAATCCGGATGGCACGGCGGCGAAGCTGGCGTACGGAGACCACTACGCTTTCAGCCCGGGCCCCCGATCGTTTATTGAAGCTCGACAGATTCCCGGCACGAGCAAGATCATCACAACCGGCGCCGCACACCACAATTGCGGCGTCGGTCCCATCTGCATCGTTGACTTGGATAAGAATCGAGGCGAACCGAGCGGTCTTGTGCGAGTGACGCCCGAAGTGCGTTACCCGGAGACGCCAGAGCCGGCATCCGCGGAACATACTGCTGGTTGGTACAACGCTCCCTATCCGTTGTCGGAGAATTTCTACCTGGCCTGCTATAGTTTCGAAGGAGCCCATAACGCCGCAGCAGGCTACGGCATTTACTTGTTGGACGTCCACGGCAACAAGGAACTGATCTACCGTGACTCGGAGCTATCCTGTTACAGCCCGATCCCGCTGAAGCAACGGAAGAGCCCGTCGCAATTGGGGAAGCAAATCGCATCCAACCAGCCCGATGCCAAGACGGGCATTGCTCTGATGCTGGATGTCTATCGCGGCTTGCCGGGCGTTGAGAGAGGCACGGTGAAGTATCTTCGCGTCCTGGAGACGATCCCCAAGTTAGCGCACTCGAATCCGCAACGGCTTGACATGGGCGTCGGTTCAGGCTGGGACCCGCGAGCCATCTTGGGGACTGTCCCCGTGGAGCAGGATGGTTCAGCCCATTTCGAACTTCCCTCAGGCAAGTCCCTCTTTCTGCAGGCGCTCGATGAGAACTACATGAACATCCGGGGAATGCGGAGTTTCATGAATCTACAGCCCAATGAAAGGATCAGTTGCGTTGGCTGCCACGAGTCTTATGGGAGCGCGCCGCCGAACCGGTCAGCCATAGCGTTCGTGAACCGACCCTCGAAAATCTCGCCGCCGCCCTGGGGCGCTATTCCCGTGAGCTTTCCCAAACTCGTGCAGCCCGTTCTCAATCGGCATTGCGTGAGTTGCCACGACGGGAGCAAGGGTGCCAAAAAGAGTTTCGATTTGACGAGCAATCACTTGGTCGTAGCGAAGGGAGCCAACAACGAGCATCCTGGTGATCCTTGGCCATTCCGCACATTCGAGGTCACCGCGTCATTCATGCATCTGCTCAAGCACGTCGACTACGCTCGGCTTGGAGGCTACGAGGGCGAAAACGTGCCGCTCCGGCAGTACGCGATCGGCTCCCACCGCAGTGCATTGCTAAAACTCCTTGACGCCGGGCACCACCAAGTGAAGCTCTCGGCGAATGAGCGGCGAGCCGTTGCCGCCTGGATCGATTGCAACGCGCCTTACCTGGGTGGCTGGGATGAGTACTTTGTGAGCAAGGAATAGGGCCGTAGGACCGCCAACCAAAGTAGCAGGCACACTCCGTTTGCCGCAGCAGCGGACGCCACACGGCGTGTGCCTGCTTCCATGAAACAGGCGCACAGATGAACAAGTTTCGGAGGCCTTCTCTTGACAGCCGATTGACGTGGCCGCGTCAATACGGATTCGACGGCATGATGTCCCAGGCGTCGAGTCGTGGGACAGTGACTGGGCCGCCGTTGGAAAAAAGTGTCACTCCGATGCTGTCTTCGCCTGCTGGATAGATTCGCCGCATCACCGCCTGACGATCGTTGGCAAACACCTCAACGACCGACTTGTCCACAAAAACACGTAGCCTCAGTGGCTCACCTTCGTTCAACTCCAAAGGGCCGGCCTCAATGCCTTTGGCCCCTTCTGTTACGCTCGACGCGCGGGTGTCAATTTTCAGCTTCCTGTCCGTCGCGTCGTAATAGATCAGAGTCTGCTCTTTGCCGTCCGGCGAGCAGCACACCTTGACGCCGAACTGTTTGGCGTCTTGGCCGTGCATTTCCGCGATTAGCTCGAGGCTGCTTCCACCAATGTCCGCCAGAGCCAACTCGGAGTCGGCTTTTACCGTGAGCAGTTCTTTGCTCTTCGGATTGTACCGCAGTTTCTCGATCTCTTTCGGCACGTTCATGCGCAGGTTGCCGTCCTCGCCCAGCGAGAGAACGCGGGGCAGGCTCATCGTGCCCGACCATCCGGAATCCATGCGCGTTTTGAACCCGGGTCCGTCAAAAATCCAAGCCCACATGATCCTGCGGCCATTGTCATCCAACAGGCTCTCGGGAGCGAAAAACGAATTGTCCACCCAACTCATCATCTCGTGAGAAGTTGGATGAAACGCCTCACCTTTCCAGTCTCCGAGGTAGTAGCGGCAGCCGAGCGTGTGACTGATGCATAACAGCATGTGTTTGTCACCGATCTTAAAAAGGTCGGCACAGGATACGTCTTCGGTAATTGATACGCCTTCGACGGTGTTAGCCATCAGATCGCCAACATACTTCCACTCGCCCTCCAGGCTGTCAGACTTGGCAATCGCAGGCCGTTTTCCGCCGAATATGGCGTAGTATGTACCATCTTCGACCCAGCCGAACGGGTCCCACGATCTATATTTGTCGTGATGCGGATCGCCCGGTTTGGTCACTGGCGTGATCGGGTTGGATTCCAGTTTCGTCCAGTCGTTGAGTTCGTCATCAACGGCGACAGCCATGGCGTTACCTTGACCGACCTGGTGGTAGCACATCGTCGGCCGACCATTCTGGTTGATGAAACAGTTTCCACTGAACATACCCGAGACGAGCCCCGTCGGATGGTGTCGCCAGTGGAATAGGTCCGTGCTCGATACGTGCCCCCAGTTGTGGCCTCTCTTGTCCTGGAAGATGTAGAACAGGTGGTACCGTCCCTTCCAGAAGATGGCCCCGTTGGGATCGAACGGCATACCGCGTCCTTCTGGGATTGTGAAGTGGTAGCCCGGGCGGTACGGGTCGCTGAGCAGTTTCTCTCGCAAGCTTCTCGCGGTTGTGTTTACGTTGTCGAAATCGAACGTCGCTGGTCCCAGTTTCTCGACTGCCTTTGTTGCCATCATGTACGCGCCGGTGCTGTCGAGATGAAGTTTACCGCCCGCAATTCTCGCGTCGCCAACAAGCATGGTCGTGGGAAACAGATTCATCCGGTCTGCCACGGTGCCGTCCTCGAAACTCCACCAGGCAAGAGGCTTGGGGTCTGACAGTTCGTTGGGCTTCAGTGCGGCAATCGACCGCTCGTCGAGCGCGACATTGTAGATCCGCGCATCTTCGACGCTTCCCGTGAAGAAGCGATTTTCCGCCTGTGCATCGCGGTGGCGCAAGCCCATCAGAACCATGCTCTCACTGTCAAAGCGTTCCGAATCCTCCACAACATACTTGGCGTATTCCTCGCCGTCACGATAGATCGTGACTTGCTTGCCCCTGTAAGTGATGGCGATCTGAACGAGTGTCTTGGCATCGGCAGTTTCCGCGGAAGTAGCATCCTGTTCTTTTGCCGTCCGGCTAAAACCGTTGCTTCCCGCCATCCATTTTCCCGTCACGCGTTCGCCAAACACAATCGCGTCAAATACGCCGGCTGACTTCTCGATCGTCAGCACACTGCCGCCTCTCTGCGTGAGGTTTCCAGGGCTGACCCAAGCGACCAAAGTCTTGTCGGCAATCACTGTCTTCTCTGCGCCGATTGCTGGGAGTGTCGCGAGAATCACGGACGAGAGCGTGAACGACAGCGTGAACGACAGCTGCAGACTCTTCTTCCACCTTCGTACCTCAATCATGATCCGACTCCTCACTTCAATTATCTTCTGCTCGGTACCCAGCACGCGTGATTCAAACGCCGTGTGTCATTTTGTGTGGGGGGCCGACGTTGAACTCAAAGGTCGCTGGAAGAGACCCCTGCACATACAGTTGACCCAGCAGATGCTTGGTTCCAACAGTAAGCCATTCTAGCCAGAAGACGAGCGAAGCGAAATTCTGGCACTGTTTCAGAATAGGTGACTGAATGCCGACCATGGGACACGCTCCCTACCATTGAAAACCACCTTGGACATCACTATTCTATCACTCTTCTGCAGGGGAATTCGCCCCCGTGTTCTTTCTATTGAGGTTCATCATGAGTTGGCCATCAAGATCCGAACGTAGTCTGCGACGTCTGGAAAGAAGGTGTTTATTCCTTCGAAAGCTACGAGTAACAGGGGGGCGGAATGGGCTGTGAAGTGCAAGTTCGCCGATCCGACGGAAACGGGTAACCAGCCGTCGAATCGCGGGTGGATCCGGGCGGATTGCAACGGGCAAACAACGATCATGCAAGACGGGCCCGAGACCGAGTGCGTTCTCATGATTACCGGACCGGGGGGAGGCAGTTGGACGTTTGATGGTAGAGATTCAGGTCGAGTGCGTGTTCGGCGGAGCCTTTCAGTCGCACGGCTGTAGGCCGTGGGTTTAAGACGGACTAAATCGACCTCTCCGTCCTCTTACGGCTCTGGTGTATCGCAGTCCAAGATGATCTCGTGCTTCGGTCGAACTCCCGCACGCCGAATCTCGCCGCGTCGGAATCCAGCTAATCGCGCCGTCATTTACGCGTTAAAGGCGCGAATCTGTATTCCGCTCGGCATCAATCGCCAGGCACTCGGGTACACAACGTTGCTGGCGTGTTAGACTGCTTGTTGAGAAGGCACCCACACACGGCCCATGCTCAGCCACGACAGACCGTGACCAGCCCTCCTCCTGTGGTACTGGATCGATAGTTCATGAAAAAACAGGACTGATGAAACATGCGACGAGCCCCGATCTTCCTTCTGATCACCGTGCTGACTGGCAATGTTCTGCATACTGCCAACGCGCAATCTGACGACGACATAAAGTTCACACAGATTTTCGATGGGAAAACACTCAACGGATGGAAGGGCGAAGCCAAACGGTGGCGCGTCGAAAACGGTGCGATCGTCGGTGAGATTCCAACTGGCCAGAAACTTGACCACAACACGTGGCTTGTCTGGGAAGATGGCAACCTGGAAGACTTCGAATTGCGTCTCGAGTTTCGCCTCTCGGGAAAGCCCACAGCCAATTCAGGCATTCAGTTCCGTTGCAAGGCCGATAGCGTCAATCGTGTGTCGGGCTATCAAGCCGATCTGGACCAGGGAGCGACATGGCTGGGACGTATCTACGACGAACACGGCCGAGCATTACTCGTCGAGCGAGGCAGCCGAGTGCTAATCAAGGAGGATGGCGAGCGAGTGGTTGAACAGATTGCCATGGCGGACCGATATCGAGTGCTTTTTCGAGCAAACGACTGGAACGACTACCGCATTCGGGCGTGCGATGAACAGATGACGATCGAAGTCAACGGCACTCTATTCAGCGAACTAGTGGACCGACAGAAGGGAGAAAAGGATTTGTCGGGGCAGTTGGCTTTTCAGTTGCATTCCGGTCCCGAAACAAGAATCGAATTCCGTAACATTCGAATCCGCAAGCTCAAACCCGGAGAGCACAAAGTCAAGTTCAAGGCGCCACCCATCAAACGCGACGAGAAAGTCACGGGCGTGTTTCCTACGGGAGACGATGGCAAGCCGCTTAATCTGGGATTCGAGGACGGAACTCTGAAGGATTGGACTGCCTCAGGAACGGCTTTCCAGGGTCAACCCGTCAGTAAAGACGGAATCGCCTCGCGCTGGCCGGGACAGACCAGCCGAAAAGCGGGACGGTACTTCATTGGCGGGTTCGAGATCGGCAAGGACAAGCCAGTCGGTCAGTTGGTGTCAGTTCCATTTGCGATATCCAATCCTTATGCCAGTTTTCTGTTTGGTGGCGGCACACTTGCCTCCACTCGCGTTGACATAATTCTGGCCGATACGCCAGATAAGGTGATCCACACAGCCAGCGGGGCCGACCGCGAAGAAATGAAACGTGTCGTTGTGGACTTGAAAGCCTATGCAGGGAAAAAGATCCAGGTGCGGTTGGTCGACGAGAATCCCGGGGGTTGGGGACACCTGAACTTCGACGACTTTCGCTTTCATGCCACAAAGCCAACCTTCGCACAGACAACGTCGTCGCCGCTCAACGCGAATCCGATCCTGAGTCAACTTGTACGAAACCCGGCAGCGACGTCACGAGGCGGTGCCGCTTCTGAAACGATCAAAAAGATGCACCTGCCTGCCGGGTTCATTGCGGAGTTGATTGCCGCTGAACCGCAAGTGTATCAGCCCATCGCCTTTACTTTCGACGCACGGGGTCGGATCTGGGTCGTGGAAGGTCTCAGCTACCCGCAGAAGCGTCCGGCCGGGGAAGGCCTGGATCGCATACTGATCTTTTCGGACGAAGACGGCGACGGCCAATTCGAAAGTCGCAATCTGTTTATCGAGGGACTCAATCTGGCCAGTGGGCTGGAGGTCGGATTTGGCGGTGTGTGGGTTGGTGCCGCACCGCAGTTGCTATTCATTCCGGACCGGGATCAGAACGACCAGCCCGATTCGGCGCCGCAAGTTCTGCTGGACGGTTTTGGCTCTCAGGACACACATGAGACGCTCAACAGTTTTACTTGGGGGCCCGACGGCTGGCTCTATGGTAACCAAGGTGTCTTCAACTACTCACGAATCGGCAAACCTGATTCGTCCGATGACGAACGTGTGGAACTGCGCGCGGGCATCTGGCGATATCATCCCATCCGTCATCAGTTTGAAGTCTTTGCCCACGGCGGTAGCAACCAATGGGGACTGGACTTCAACGAATATGGACAGCTCTTCATGACTCACTGTCGCAGCCGTTGGGGTGGTGGTCCCACAACACACGTCATCCAAGGCGCGCATTATTGGAACCAATCCAATCGAAACTATGCCGACTTCGTGTCCGGTACCGCGCCAGCCGGCTATCCCTTTCTACGCAACTATCTGTTGGCTTCGGCTCGTTACGGTCACGGGGAAGGCGGAGCTGGAAAGCCTGGAAGCCGGGCCGTCTACGGTGGCCACTCAATGGTGGGCACCATGATCTATCTGGGAGATAACTGGCCCGATTCCTACCGCAACCATCTGTTCACACATAACCTGCACGGTCACCAGATAAACCACCAGGTCAACCGTCGCGACGGATCGGGATATAACACCGTCCACGAGGGAAACGATGTCTTTTTCTGTGAAGATCTGCGGCACATCGGAGTAGACCTGAAATATGGTCCCGATGGTGCCGTTTACACGATCGACTGGCATGACCAACGACTGTGCCACAATCCCAATGTGGAGCAATGGGACCGAACCAACGGACGGATCTACCGGATCGCGTATGCCGAATCGTTCATGCCCGTTCGAGTCAACCTCGCACAGTTGGTCGATCAAGCGCTGGTGAAAATGCTGTTACACAAGAACGACTGGTACGTACGAACGGCACTGCGGCTTTTGCGCGAACGAGCCGTGGAAGAAAAAATATCGCCTGCCATCCGAGGCGAATTGTTCAGCCTGGCCCAAAACCATCCTGACACATCACGTCGATTGCGTGGCCTCTGGGCGTTGCACGCCGTTGGCGGGATGGACGATCGGATTGCCATGCAACTCTTGCAAGATGATAGCGATTACGTGCGCGCCTGGACCATTCAACTGGTGACAGACGACCGTCAGGTTAGTGTCCCACTCCAGTCACGGTTTGTAGAACTGGCCGAAAATGATCCGTCCGCTGTGGTGCGATTGTATTTAGCATCAGCCATGGGTCGCGTGGGGGCCGAAACAGCCTGGCAAATCGCTGAGGCTTTATGCCGACGCACCGAAGACGCTGTCGACCGAAACCTGCCGCGCATGATCTGGTATGGGATAGCACCGTTGGTGCCCCACGACGTAGAGCGGGCGTTTCGACTGGCCGGCCAGTCGCAGATCCCCGTGCTGCCCCACTTTGTACGTTGGTACGTTGCCAAAGGAAAAGGCGATGGGCTGAACCGAATCATTCAGATGATTGGCAACACCGAAGGCAGGCAGCGGCAGGACCTTTTGGAAGAGACATCCTTGGCCTTGACCGGTCAACACCAGGTAGCGATGCCCCGAGATTGGTCGAAGATCGCGCATGATCTGTATCAAGACGACAGTTCGCGCAATCGGCGGCTCGCAGAGATCTTGGGTGCTACGTTTGGAGACGAGTCCCTTTACGCCGGGAAACGTCGTGTGTTAGCCGACCGCCGCGAAAAGTTGGGGGAACGCCGACATGCATTTCGCATCCTCTCGCAAACTTCCGACCCCGATGCTCTTCCGTTGTTCCTGACGCTACTGGACGAAGGCGCGTTTCGGTCCGATGCACTTGCGGCACTGGCGGGTTATGCGGGGCCCGACGTCGGTGTGGCACTGGTCAATCGATTCGCATCGTTTTCAGCAAAGGACCGTACGGTCGCGCTCAATACGCTGACCAGCCGAGAATCCTGGGCCCATGCGTTGTTGGACTCTGTGGCTGCCGGCCAGATCAAGAAGGAACACCTGTCAGCTTACTACGTTCGTCATCTGTCAACCCTGAACAGCAAGACGATCAACGAGAAGCTAGCCAGACAGTGGGGCAAAGTAGAACGGTCCTCCGAAGAGAAACTGGCACAAATCGCCAAGCTGGAGAAATCGTACGGGGAGGCTCCTCTCTGGGCTTACAATGCCGGAGAGGGTAAAGCGCACTTTCAAAAACTGTGTTCGTCCTGCCACCGCATTGATAACGAGGGCACGGACATCGGCCCCAAGCTTGCCGGATCAGGCTCGAAAGGCATTCGTTACTTCGCCGAGAATATCGTCGACCCCAATGCAGTTATTGGCGCCGACTTTGAGACGTCGATCGTTGTTACGACGGACGGTCGAGTGGTTTCGGGTCTTGTCGAACAGTCCACGGATTCGGCCGTTACGCTCCTAACGCCGACGAACCCACCCAAAAAGATCGTCATCCCACGTGCGGACATCGACTCGATGAAAAAGACCGGCCAGTCCCTCATGCCCGAACGGATGCTCGAATCGTTAAACGGACGTCAGATCATCGAACTGTTTAAATACCTCAACATGATGTGACGGTCTGGCGACCCGAAATCAGTCGGTTGTTCTGCCCACCATCATTTTGTCATGAAGCCAATCACGCGAGTCCTTGTCATCATCAGCGCCGTATTCACGACGTGCGCACAGACTTCGGACTGTCAACTGCGAGCCAATGACGACACGTCCGCCAAACCCAATATCGTCTTCGTGCTTGCGGATGATCTAGGTTGGCGGGAACTCGGCTGCTACGGCAATGGTTTCAACGAGACACAAAACCTCGACCGGCTAGCCAGTGCGGGCATGCGATTCACCCAAGCGTATGCGGCGGCACCGGTTTGTTCGCCATATCGCGCCTCGCTGCTGACCGGCCAGTACCCGGCCCGGATCGGGATCCTCGACTATCTGCGACCGAATTCAGCCAACGCCCTCTCGACCGATCATGTCACGTTGCCGGAGATATTGCGGCGGCACGGCTACGCCACTGGAATGATTGGAAAATGGCATTTGACGGGTTACGAGTTTCACGGTGCCGAGCACGAAATCAAACCACGACACCATGGTTTCAGTTGGGATTTTGCTCGCGAAGTGAAAGGCGTCGGCAACGGTGCGAACTTCTGGCCTTACGTGTTTCGCGATCAGCCGATTCGCTGGACTGACATTCCAGAAAACCGCCTGGGGCAGGACGAGTTTCTCGTCGACCGAATGAACCTTGAAGCCGTCGATTTTATTCAACGGAACAAGGACTGCCCGTTTTTCCTGTATCTGAGCCACTTCGCACCCCACTCGATCCTCAACGGCAAGCCCCAACTGGTGGAGAAGTATCGCCGCAAGCACTCGCCGGGGCCGAGCAGCAAGGACCGGTGCTACCTGTGTCAGGATCATGGGCATTCGGGAGACTCGCTAAATCACTGGGCCCAGGATCACAACCCACATCTGGCGGCAATGCTCGAGAGTATTGACGACGGAATCGGGATGATTCGAGCCAAGCTGGACGAATTGGGCCTGGCCGAAAACACGATCATCATCTTTACCAGCGATAACGGTGGAGAGACGAACGTAACCTCCAATGCTCCTCTGCGAGGCGGCAAGAGCCAGTTGTACGAAGGCGGCATTCGCGTCCCGTTGATTGTCCATTGGCCAACCCGAGTTCCAGCTAGTTCAGTTTGTCAGCAATCGACGATGAATGTCGATTTCTATCCCACGTTGCTGAGTGCCGTGGAACTCGACCCAGATCCCGGCCATACTCTTGACGGCGTTTCCACACTGGCGACATGGAAAGATGCCAGGGCCACCGTCAATCGACCGGCGCTTTGCTGGCACTACCCGCTAGACCGACCACACTTTCTGGGCGGTGAATCGTCCGGTGCCATTCGTGACGGTGACTGGAAGCTGATCGAGTTCTTTGATACTGGAATGAGTGAACTCTACTTGCTCACTGACGATCCTTCTGAACAACACAACCTGGCAACGGAAGAGCCCGCGCTTGTTCAGCGTTTGAAAACGAAGCTGGCTGGCTGGCGCGATTCGATGGACGCTCGGCTACCCTCATCCCCGCTGCTCGGCGAACCCCGGAAGCTCTACTTTGCGGATCACTTCTCGCCCGGTCAGGTCAGTTCGCGTTGGGCATTCTCGAAAGACTGGTCGGTCGACCATGGCGAACTGCATCGCGTCCCCAACGGCAGCAAGTCGACCCGCATTTTCCTCAAAGACGCTCAGTATCGCGATGTGATGATCCGCTTCGATTTTCAGTTTGGGAAGGCCCAGGATATTCGGCTTGTGACTGGCGGAGGCGGTTCCTACAACGCCGTGATTCACATCCATCGTGACCATTTCTATATACAGACGGCACTCGACAAGTCTGGGCCGTACTTCCCGTATCGACACGGCGAGTGTGCATACGACTTCGCGCCGAATCGCTGGTACACGATGGTGGTCGAATTTGTCGGTAACCAGCTTGTGGCCCATCTTGACCACGACCATGTCGCCCATGCAAAGCATCCGATCCTCGACAAGCAGCGTCGCTATTTTGCCTTTCAGGTCGACAATTCGTCAGCCACATTCGACAACGTCCAGATTCTGACAGCATCAAAACATCGCGACTTGGCGAACAATCTGCAACACATTCAGGCGGTTGCCGGAAAGCACCCAGTCGAGAAGCCACTTGGTGAACAGTTTGCCGTTCAAAAGACCAATGCGCACGAACGGCTCTACCAACGCGACGCGACTTATCGAGACCTGGTGAAGCGCGTCGATCAACTTGATGCCAACAACAAGCAACGCTATCCGGATGTTTTCCGCTCGCACAAAGAGTTCCGAAAGGAAATTGCCACACTGCGAAAGAGACTGCACGAAGAAGATCCACGGTACAAGGAGATGTTGTTCGCCACCTACCGAGCGACTCGAGCGATCGAAGCGTTCCTGATTGCGCAACAGGCTGATGTCGCTGATCTCCCGGACAGTCGTCGCCTGCGAGAAATCGAACGCCTGCGTGAGCAGTTTCAGACCGACGCGAGGTATCAGAAACTCGTTGAACAACGCGATGCAAGACAACAGCAACTAGAGAAAAGGTACTCGAAGCTGTTCGTGACCAATGAAGAGATCACGGCGTCTAGGAAAGAACGCCGAAAGGCCATGGAAGGCGATCCTGCATTCCGGAAGCTCGTCAATCAACGCGCCATGGCATGGCGAGCTCAGCAGACGTATCTGCTGGAGCACGATGAACTTCTGGGCGAGTTGCAGCGTCGGATGACCGTCGACGTCGACGGACCAGGTCGACAGGACAACTGAGGGTAGGAGGACAGTCGCTGCCCGGTCCGTTCGTTCGACTCTCCGAGCCGGACTCGTGCTATTCTGTCGGTCCGCCTCTCTGAGAGGGACACATGCCTCATTGGTCAATGCCCGAATCGTCAATCGTCGTGCGGATTCCTCGTCTTCAATCACCAACGCGCGAAGATGTTGTTCGTTCATTACACGCGATCGTGCGTCAGTGCGTCATACACATCCACGATGGCGACGATTCGCGCGGCAAGGGGAATCTCGCTTCCAGAAACACGGCAGGGATATCCGGTCTAGGCTGCGCCAAAGTTAGTATTGCTTGAGCTGGGCGATCGTTCGGGTTTTGTTTACGCTTTTCTATTCCGA
>JASLPZ010000160.1:0-15215 GCA_030744725.1 Pirellulaceae bacterium | reverse complement strand
CTTCACAAATCCATCAGGGCCAAACGGCAAAATCAACCGGCCCCAAGCCTATTGAACGTAACTCCGTGAACGGTTACCCAGCACCGCCAACGTCGATCCCGTCGCCTATCAGACGAACCGCCGGTCTCTGTACCTGCCAGTTGTGCGTAGCGCGCTTTACGAAGTCTTTCAGGCGTTCGACTTTGCTGATCCCAGCGTGATGAGCGGACGGCGACAATCGACTACCGTGGCACCGCAAGCGTTGTTCATCATGAACAGCAAGTTTGTCACCGAGCAGACGCGAGCTTTGGCGGAATGGCTGACGGCTGACGACGGGGACGATGCCGGGCGCGTGCGTGTCACCTACCAGCGCACCTTGGGACGCCCGCCAACAACGTCTGAAATCTCACGAGCGACCAGCTACGTTCAAGCGTACACGATGCGCCAGGCGGCTGACATTGAGCCGCTTGAAGGGCGGATCCGAGCGTGGCAGAGTTTTTGTCGGGTTATCCTGGCGACCAATGAATTTATCTTCCTGGAATAGCATTGATGCGACACGCTTGCCATCGTTTCGAACCGGCTGTTTCACGCCGTGACATGCTGCGCACGTGCGGTGCAGGATTCGGTGGCCTGGCGTTAGCATCATTGCTTTCAGAAACAGCCGCAGCGCATCCGCTGACGGAAAAGGCCCCTCATTTCGCGCCACGGGCGAAACAGGTCATCTTCCTTTTCATGCATGGTGGGCCGTCGCAGGTCGATACGTTCGACTACAAACCGCTGCTCGAGCGCGATCATGGCAAGCCGCTCCCATTCGCCAAACCGCGCGTACAGTCGGGCGCCACGGCCAACTTGCTAAAATCGCCGTTTGAATTCCGCCAACATGGTCAGTCTGGCGCGTGGGTTAGCGAACTGTTCCCGCATGTGGCCAATCGTGTCGATGACATGTGTATTATCAACTCGATGCATTGTTCGAATTCCCGCCACGGTGGCGCGCTGCTGGAACTACACACCGGCAGCGATACGTTTGTCAGGCCTAGCTTTGGTTCCTGGGTGACCTACGGCTTAGGGAGCGGCAATCAAGACCTGCCCGGTTTTGTTACGATATGCCCGACGTTGACGCATGGTGGTGCGAATGCATATGGCTCGGCATTTCTACCGGCCGACTTTCAAGGTGTGCCGTTGGGCAACGCCAGCATCCCTTCTGACAAGGCCAAGATCCCCTTTATTGAAAATGCAGCCGGCACGCCCGTGGAGTTGCAGCGGTTCGAACTGGACTTGTTAAAAGAAATGAACCTGGTCCGTTTGTCTGAAACGGGTCCTGACGCCGTGCTGGAAGCCCGCATCAATTCCTTCGAACTTGCCTTTCGTATGCAAGCGACGGCACCACAGTTGCAGGACATTGGCAACGAATCGGCCGCCACCAGAAAGCAATATGGGCTGGACAACGGCAAGACAGCCAATTTTGGCCGGCAGTGTTTGATGGCTCGGCGGTTCATAGAACAAGGCGTCCGTTTTGTGCAGTGCACGCACAGTTATAAGTGGGATCAACACGGCAATTTGAAGAAGGACCACACCAAGAACGCTTTCGAAGTAGATCAGCCAATCGCTGCACTGCTGTCCGACTTGAAAACCAGAGGGCTGCTTGACGACACGTTAGTCTTGTGGGGCGGCGAGTTCGGCCGTACGCCCGTTGCACAAGGCAACGATGGCCGCGATCACAATCCGCAAGGGTATTCGATGTGGCTCGCCGGCGGCGGTATCAAGGGCGGGATAACCTACGGCCAGACTGACGACTACGGCTATTACGCTGTGGCGGACAAGGTCCATGTTCACGATCTACACGCCACCATGTTGCATCTGCTGGGTCTGGACCACACGCAACTGACCTATCGCTACGCCGGTCGCGATTTTCGCCTGACCGATATCTATGGCGACGTCGTATACGGTCTTATCGCGTAAGCAGCAACTCGTATTGCTGCCAGAGACGATCAACGCTGTGGGAATTCCATTTGAATCGCTGATCTTGCTGGCGACGGTCGTCGCCGTCTTGATGGCTGTGTCCGCGCAAGTCGTAATCCGCCTGACAATGCGGCAGACGCAACGACTGCCGGCGCGGATGAGCGGCTTTGCGGCGGCTCGCAAGGTGCTCGACGACGCCGGGCTGGAAGACGTGGCTATCGAACAAGTACCAGGCTCGTTGAGCGATCACTACGAGCCGCTCCACCGAGTCCTACGACTGAGCGGCCCGGTCTATCACGGGCGATCGCTGGCAGCTGTGGGAACTGCGGCGCACGAAGCAGGGCACGCGTTGCAGCATGCCGCTGGGGACTTTCGAGTCAGAATTCTCGGTCTGGCTGGAATCGCAGCCAGCTTCGGCAGCGGCGCAGGGATCATTTTAATGATACTGGGCGTAGGATTTCGACCGCTGATTTGGTTGGGTGCCTGCGTGTTCTGCGGCGCTGTCTTCTTTCAGATCGCGAATCTGCCTGGCGAGCTCAACGCTAGTCGGCGTGCGAAGCAGCGGTTGCTGGAACTGGATATCGTGGCCGATGAAGATCTTCGGGCGGTCTTACACATCATCAACGCCGCCACATTGACCTATCTGGCTGTCACCTTACAGACGATTCTGACCTCGCTGGTCGGGATGTTGCGATATATGAGCCGACGGGCGTGATCCTACTGGAGCGCCTGGAGCACTTCGCACGACCTGGGTTTTCGCGTTACAATCAAGTTCGTTTCACGAACTCGTATTTCACTCCACCAACGCTGCCCGCCAGGAAAACTCGGAGCCGAACCGCATGTCCTCATACCCACTCATGTTCCGCGTTCGTCAGACTTTCGAGCGGCCGCGTGTAGACGACATCCCGGCTGCGGTGGATGCGCAACTGTCGCAATTGGAACTGTCCAAGACGATTCAGCCGGGTCAGTCGGTCGCGATCACAGCAGGTAGCCGAGGTATCGCCAACATCCACCTGATCATCAAGGCCGCCGTCGATCACCTCAGAGCGATTGGAGCGGAGCCCTTTATCGTCCCCGCGATGGGCAGTCACGGCGGCGGCACTGCGGAAGGTCAACGAAAGATTATTGAATGCTACGGAATTACCGAATCGTATTGCGGATGTCCCATTCGCGCCAGCATGGAAACCGAAGTCGTTTGTGAAGCCGAAGAAGGATTTCCCGTGCATTTCGACAGACATGCCTTCACCGCGGATCACGTGATTGTGTGTGGTCGTGTCAAACCTCATACCGGCTTCACGGGGGACATCGAAAGCGGCCTGATGAAGATGATGTTGATCGGGTTAGGGAAACACGCCGGCGCAAAGGTGTATCATCGCGCCATCAAGGACAACAGTTTCGGCCAGATTGTGCGCAGCGTCGCCCGCGAAGTCCTGTCCAAATGTCGAATCGCTGCTGGTCTGGCGATTATCGAAAATGGCTATGATGAAACGGCCAAGATCGCCGCCGTGGCGCCGAGTGATTTTGAAGAACGTGAGAAAGAGCTCTTGGTCGAGGCCAAGCAGTGGATGCCGCGACTGCCGTTCAAGACGGCGGATCTCTTGTTGATCGACGAGATCGGCAAAAATATAAGCGGTACCGGCATGGACACCAACATTGTAGGACGCAAGTATCGGGATCACATTGCGCGCGAAGACGAGTTCCCAAAAGTCCGCTACATCGCGATCCGGGGATTGACCAAGGAGACACATGGCAATGCGACGGGAATCGGCTTGGCTGAGTTCGCCTTGACCCGCGCTATCGCATCGGTCGACCAGCAAGCGACACTGACCAATTGCCTCACGGGAGGACACGCGACCGCGGCGATGACGCCCGTTCACTTCGTCAGCGATCAAGAGCTGCTGGATCGAGTTTTGACACAGATCGGTTTGACGGAGCCAGAAAATGCCAAAGTAATGTGGATTCGAAATACCTTGGAATTGGCCGAAGTGGAGTGTTCCGCTGCGTACTTGAACGAAATACGGGAGCGGGGAGATCTCGAACTGTTGGCAGACCCACGCCCGCTGGAGTTCGACGCATCTGGGAATCTCAACAGTGCGGAAGAATGCTCGCTGGGAATCGCTGCCAAGTGAGCGTCGCGGAGAGTCGCGGAGGAAGGCCGGCGAAATGTGGGATGGGAAGACAAGGAGATGGGGAGATGGGCAGACAAAGAGATGACAAAGAGATGGGGCCATCCAGCGTGTCTGTGCGGAGCGCCGTCCGTCACAGCCCGCGAAATTGACGCCACAGTCAAGCGGTGCTGGCCGCATCAAACAGCCGATTGACGCGATGCCGATTGTCCTTGGTGAACTGCAGGCATTTCTCTAACAGCGCCGTGCCACTTTCATAGCCCAGCAGATACGCCAACTTAATGAGTTCTGACTCGTCATCAGGAAGGTCATGCCGCGCCGTCGTGTTCATCAGACGCAGCCCTGATTCAATGCTCCGCAACAGACGATACGACTGGCCAAAGAATTCGGCGTCTTCCGACAGCAGATGTCCGGCATCACCCAAAGCCACCAGCGCGTCGAGTGTCCCAGGCACCAGAACTTCGGGCGACCTGGCCGCGTGCCGCAACTGCAGCATTTGGACTGCGAATTCGATATCAACCGTGCCACCCGGCCCGCGTTTCAGATTACGAGGCCCCGCCGTCTCTTCCAGACGCCCGCGCATCGATCGGATCTTGACAACATCTTCTGGTTGCCAGGCTGGTTCAACGACACAGCGACGCACGACCTTCATGACGCGTTGGCAAGCCTCCGGGTCGCCGAATAGTGGTCGTGCCTTGCACAGAGCTTGTCGCTCCCACAGCTGCCCATTGCCGGAAGCGAAATAGCGAGCCAGTTCGTCCAGCGAAACTGCCAACGGGCCACTTTTCCCCGTGGGACGAAGCCTGGAATCCAACTCGTACAAGCGGCCGTACGGACCGATCCGCGTCACGATCTTTGTGATACGTTGCGCCAATTGGCTGAATGCGTGCTGATTCGACGTGCTCTCTTGACGATCATTCGGTCGGTTTGGCTGCGTGAACCCGGCAGCTTCGTACACGAAGATGAGATCCAGGTCACTGTGGTAGTTAGGTTCGCGGCCACCCAGTTTTCCCAACGCCAAAATCACCAGCGAACATGCCTGACCGTCCAAGGGACCACCCTGAATCCTGGGCACACCATGACGCAGCACGAGTCGATCGTATTCTCGACGAGCGATCTCGCACAGGCAGACTTCGGCAATGTCCGACAGTGCACGATGCGCCGCCTGAATGTCCACCTTGCCAAGAATGTCGCGCACGCCCACACGCAGATGTTCAGAATTCTTGAAACTGTGCAGGATGGGATCGATGTCCTCCGCACCTCGGCACAATTCCGATAATGTCGTCGCAAGTGGTGCCAGTGTCGGCAGCTTGTCCAGCAGCAACGAGTCCATCAGTTCGTCGATCATGCCGGGGTTACTTGTCAGAATACCCGACAAGTATGGGCTCGACGCGCACAACTGCACATAGAGTTTCAGCGACGGTGGGTTGAAACTGAATAACTCCCACAACGCGCCCTTGCCGCCCAACGACTCGCTGACCAGACTCAGATTCACCAGTGTCGCATCCGGATCGGGAGTGGTGGCAATGGTGCGCAACAGGCGCGGTGCGATAGAAGCCAGGAAGTGACGGCAGCGACGCGTTGACAAGAACGTGATCTTCTCAGTCGCGAGGTCCATCAGATTCGAATACGCATGGACGACGTCGCGAAAACCATGGCGGCCTAGCACACCGGCGATCGTTTCGTCCGTGGGGTCTGGGTCGAGCACCAGATCGGACTCTGGTTCCAATTGCTCTTGATCGCCGAAAGCGTCGTGCAACAGGTGATCCAGTATCTTGCGATTGAATTCGGTCTTGGTTTTCAATTCGGCCCGAAATTGCCCGAGCGCCGTCCCCGAGTCCGTGTCTGCGCAACCCATTCGAATGGCAACACGCCGCAATTCTCGGGCATCCTCGGGAAGCCGATGGGTTTGCAAATCGAACATGATCTGCAAACGGTGTTCGAGTTTCCGCAAGAAAGTGTAGTTCTCTTCCAAAATTGAACGTTCTTGCCACGTCAAACAACCGGCTTGTTCCAGCGCTGCGATGGCTTCCATCGTGTTACCGGTGCGTATCTTGGGCAGGTCACCGCCGTTGAGCAGCTGAAGGAACTGAATCACAAATTCAATATCACGGATACCACCTTGGCCCGTTTTGACATTTCGTTCGTCGTCACCGTCGCGCGTCGATCGCTGTTCGATGCGGCGTTTGAGTGCCTTGATTCCGGTAATATCCGCGGTGTTGAGAAAGCGACGGTAGATCCACGGTTTCAGTTGGTCCAGAAACTCTTGCCCCAATTCCAGATCGCCGGCCACCGGTCGCGCTTTGACGTACGCCTGTCGTTCCCAGGTACGCCCCTTCATGTCGTAGTAGCGCAGCATACTCTCTGATTCTTGGACGATCGGGCTCTGCTGGCCATTGGGACGCAGACGTAGATCCACGCGATAAGTGACGCCGTGTTCAGTTTGTTCGGCCAGCAGTTTGACGAAACGACGTGCCAGTCGATTAAAGAACTCTTGGTTCGAGATGGGCCGATCACCTTCGGTCTTGCCGTCGCCTTCGTAGAGGATAACAAGGTCGATGTCGCTCGAATAATTCAGCTCGACGCCACCCAGCTTGCCCAACGCCAGCACCACGCACCGAGCACGTTGTCCATCAGAACACTGTGGTGCGCCGCGCTGAGCTTCGAGTGTTTTGCGAGCGCTCTGCCACGCTGCCTCGCACGTCGCATCCGCGAGGTACGAGATCTGTCGCGTTACCACCTCGACATTTTGCCTGCGAATCAGGTCACCATATGCGATGCGCAACGTCTCGCGCTGCTTGTACCGACGCAGCGCCTTCATGATCGCCGCGGTGTCCCTCAAAGAATCGACCTCGCTGCAGATTTCGCCGATCAGAATCTCACGGGCCACTGGATGACCGTCGGTCAGACGCAACAGATCAAAACTCTCTGGGTCGGAAATCAGCGAATCGCTCAAGTGCTGGCTGCTTGAGAAGATCTGCAGTAGCGCCGGAAGAGACTCCCTGTCGCGGTCGAACAGCGAACCCAGGGCGAGCGGATTGCGCGAAGCCGCGACGTAGCGATCCAGGTTGTTGAGCGCCATGTCCGGGTCACTCAATCGTGACAAGTGGGCCTCTAGCTGCTCACACACCACGCCCAACAGGTCGAGCGTCATTCCCGTATCGGCCATGGCCACCAGGTTGTGATGGCCGCGCTCAGTGTCTTCCAAACCCAATGATCTCAGCCATGACGTGGCTTGTTCGGGCGTATCCAGATATTGAACGAGTTCGGGAATGTCCATCGGCGAGAAACACTGAGCCGTCGTTGCGAAAGGGGGTAATGCGTCCATGATAACTCACGCGATACCGTTTGCCGACCACGACACAAAGTCCGCATTACCGCACCTGCCGCGACGGGCAGTGGGCAGGCAACGGAATCCCAGTGATGCCCAATTGCCCGCGCGTGGGCCGCCTGGATATCATCTAGGGACCGGTGCATCAGCAACGGTTGTTGTGTGGCCCCGTTCTGACTGTATGTACCATGACTGCCGATCGCTCGACATCAAATCCAATCTCCGACGTCCGGATGCGCGGTTTTGCTCGCCGCACAACCGTCGCCAACACACTGGTGTGGCTGGACGACCACTTGCAGGCGTTGCCTCCGGAATCGGTTCCGTTGGCCGAACTGGCAGGGCGCGTGCTGGCCCGCGACATCGTCAGTCAGGTCGATGTGCCCGCGTTTGCTCGTTCCATGATGGACGGTTATGCCGTCGTGGCGAACGACACGCTGGGCGCAAGTTCCTACAATCGACTGGCTCTTCAGGTTGTTGGTGAAGTGCTGCCCGGCCAGCCGCCGCAGGTCGGCGTCAGACCCGGCCAGGCCGTTCGGATCATGACCGGCGCCGCGCTGCCGGCAGGTGCCGATGCAGTGCTGCCCGTCGAAAAAGTGGCCGTCGAGAAAGTGCCAGCAGAAGGTGAACGGATTTTCGCCCAAGATGCAGTGCCACCGGGAAAGAACGTGGGGAGGATCGGCGAGGATATCCCGCGCGGGAGCACGCTGCTGCAATCCGGTCGTCGTCTTCGGCCACAAGATATCGGAGTGCTCTCGTCCATCGGCATCACCGTGGCCGATGTCGTTCGTCAGCCACGCGTGCGGATCGTAGTTACAGGAAATGAACTGCTGCCACCAGGTTCGGTGCCGCGCGACTTTCAGATCGTCGACGCCAATAGCCCCATGCTGGCGGCGCTGATCGTGCGCGATGGTGGCCTTCCCATCAATCCCGGCATCATCGCAGACGATCCCGAGTCCATTTTGGAAGCCATGCGAGACGATGCGGACATCGTACTGGTTTCTGGTGGCTCGAGCGTCGGCAAGGAAGATCATGCTCCCGTGCTGCTGGGTCAACAGGGCAACCTGGCAATTCACGGCATCGCCATGAGACCGAGTAGCCCGACCGGCATGGGAACGCTGGATGAACGTTTGGTGTTCTTGCTGCCAGGGAATCCGGTCTCGTGTTTGTGCGCTTACGACTTCTTTGCCGGTCGTGCAATTCGTGTCTTCGCTGGTAACGCGGCCGAGTGGCCCTACCGGCAGTCCCAATTTCCGCTCCGACGCAAATTGGTGTCGACGGTTGGTCGCCTGGACTACGCACGTGTGAAGCTGATTGATGGCCAGGCGGAACCGTTGGCAATTAGCGGTGCTTCGGTGCTCAGTTCTACCACCCGCGCCGATGGCTTTGTGGTCGTCGAAGATGATTGTGAAGGATATCCCGACCGAGCCGTGGTGACCGTTCACTTGTATGACCTTTTCTAGTTTTCCGAAGCGGAGAGGCTGTGAGTTAACGACTACCGGCAGAGCCGGTAGTATGAGGAAGGCCCCTGAAAGGGGCCGACAACAGAAACACGCACCTCTCCCGCTTGCGGGAGAGGTCGGACGCAATAGCGGCCGGGAGAGGGTTTCTTGCGGCGCTGACCCACATTGCAAATGCGCATGACCCTCTCCCGCGGTTGAAACCGCGACCTCTCCCGCAAGCGGGAGAGGTGACAGAGTCGTGAAACTTACAACCAATTGGTTGCAATAAGATAAGCACCATTCCAATCACTGTGAAACGGCGGAGCCTGATGGATACGCACCAGCAGAGGTGGTGGTTTACGAAAGTCAAATTACTTGGTTGAGATATCTGAATGACACGCCAGGAACAATTTCTCGATGTAATTGATCGAGACGAAGCAGAGCGGCGTTTTCACGCGGCCTTGCAACTGGCACCTATCGGGATTGAAACCGTCAGCTTGGAGTGCGGGCTGGGTCGCGTGATGGCGCGCGACGTCCTGGCGAAGATCGATGTTCCGTCATTTGACCGGTCGAACTTCGATGGCTTCGCGGTCCGCGCCAGTGACACGCAAGGGGCAAACGAGGAATCGCCTTGCCGCCTTCGACTGTTGGAAGAGGTCATTGCAACGGCGGTCGTTCCCGAGAGTGTCGTGCAGTCCGGCACCGCCGTCGCAATTGCCACCGGCGGTATGCTACCACGCGGCGCCGACGCGATCGTCATGGTGGAGCACACTGACACCGAACAGGACGATATCCAGGTCCGCCGCGCCGCTCACGCCGGATTTGGTGTCGCCTTTGCCGGCACCGATATTTCGGCGGGCGAAACAGTGTTGCGCCGCGGCACCGTGTTAACCAGTCGTGAGACGGGAGTGCTGGCGGCGCTGGGAATCACGGAAGTCGACGTTTCCAGGCGGCCCCGCGTCGGCGTTGTCTCGACGGGAGACGAGATCATTGCGCCCGGGCAGCCGATGGAGCCTGGCCTGATCTATGATTCCAATGCTCGGATCGTAGCCGACGCCGTGTGCGAAGCGGGCGGTGAACCGATGGAGTTGGGAATCGTGCGTGACGATCTGGAACAGTTGCGAGCCATTGTCGATCGCGCTTTGGCCGAATGCGATATCGTGCTGCTGTCCGGCGGCACAAGCAAAGGAGCCGGGGACTTATCCTACAAAGTCGTGCGTGAATTCGGGGACCCGGGAATTGTGGCACATGGCGTGGCGCTCAAACCAGGCAAACCGATCTGCCTGGCCGTCACGCAAGGCAAGCCCGTCGTAATCCTGCCAGGGTTTCCAACATCGGCGATTTTTACATTTCACGAATTCGTCGCGCCGGTCATTCGCCGCCTGGCCGGTCTTCCGTCCGAACGACGGGACACCAAGCCGGCGCGATTGGCGGTAAAAGTAAACTCGGAAATCGGGCGAACCGAATACCTGCTGGTTGGACTGGTTGAAATCGACCAAGACAATCTGGCCGCCTATCCCATGGGAAAGGGCTCGGGTTCGGTCACGACGTTCAGTCGAGCCGATGGCTTTGTAACCATCGATCGCCATGACGAAATCGTGGAGGCTGGCACGGTCGTCGATGTCACATTACTGGGCCGCGATGTGCGCGTCGCCGATTTGGTGGTGATCGGCAGCCACTGTGTGGGACTAGATTTCCTGCTGGGCGAACTGCAGGACGCGGGGTTCCAAACCAAGTTTCTGGCCGTCGGTTCGACTGCCGGTTTGGAAGCATCGCGTCGTGGCGAATGCGATCTCGCCGGTGTTCATCTGCTGGACCCGAAGACCCAAACATACAATCGACCGTTTATCGATGGCTCAATGGAGTTGATCGCTGGTTATGGACGGATGCAGGGAGTTGTCTTTCGACCAGGCGACGCGCGATTCGCGGATCGCTCGGCCGCGGAGGCAATTCGTCAAGTCAGCGTCGATACCGACTGCCTGATGATCAATCGAAATCAAGGCAGCGGAACGCGCATCCTGATCGACCAATTGCTCGATGGCGCACAGCCTTCCGGTTATGCCGTGCAGTCACGCAATCACAACGCGGTGGCGGCCGCGATCCTGCAAAAGCGTGCGGATTGGGGTGTCACCATCGAGACGGTCGCCAAACAGGCGGGGCTCGGTTTCTTACCCCTGCGGGACGAACAGTACGATTTCGTTGTACCACGTTCGCGCTTGGATCGGCCTGCCGTCAAGGCGTTTGCCGCGCTGCTGGCCCGTGCGGACCTTCGGCGCGAGTTGGCCAGACTTGGGTTTGGGTACAAACCCGTTCAATGAGGTGACATTAGTCGAATGGTGACGGGGTCGGGAGTCTTTTTCGGGCAACAGTTTTGCGATCAGCAGACACCGATGGCCGAAAAAGACTCCCGACCCCCTCCTCGCTATCCAAAGAACTGCATCTTGTTTGCAGACGATTCTCACGGTCATGTCAACTTGCCGGTCTGAATGAACCGATGAGTACCTTGGTGGTACCCGCGGTAAAGACGCTAGCGGTGCTTTCGTGGCTTGCAAGGATGCAACATGAAATCGTGTGCGGGGGTGGCGCAGGGCATCGTTTCGGTGCTATGCGTCCTTTTCAACTGCGTGTTGGTGACGTCTGCGCAAGATGACTCGCCGCGTCGAGTGCTGCCCCCAGTTGTCGTCGAACCGGATGAACCGCCGCCAGGTTTGTCGGATGGAGACTTTGTGCCCAGCACCGAGGACAGCCTGTTCACGTCGCCGGGCCGGGGCTCATTCGACTTTGGCGGCCTCGATTCGGCACTTCGCTCTGGGCGATCTCAGTTTGATGATCCGCGGCACGTCACCATTGTGGATGCCGAGCAGCTTCTGTTACGACAACCAGTGGACATGATCGATGCCCTCGAGCGGGAAACAGGCGTGCTGCTGCAACGAACGGGGGCCGGACAGGTCTCGCCGTTCCTGCGTGGCTTGACAGGCCCGCAGACACTGTTGTTGGTCGATGGTGTGCGGCTGACCAATTCGACGTTTCGCTTCGGCCCAAATCAAAACTTTGGTGCCATCGATCCGGCGATGATCGAGCGGATCGAAATCGTTCGCGGGCCGCAGTCTGTGTTATGGGGGTCGGATGCGATTGGCGGCGTGATCAATGTTGTCACGCGCGGTGCCGCCAATCCGTTTAGCGAGTACACCGGCGGTGAATTCATTTCACGATTTCGAACTGCCGATGCCGCCAGCTACAGCCGAGTCAGCGTGGAAGGATCAGGTAATTCGCTGGCACTCTTCGGGGGAGGCAGTTTTACAAACGTCCGTGATCTTGATCGCGGTGGCAATCTCGGACGCCAACCGCAAACTAACTACAGCCAATATGCCGGCGACCTCAAGATAAACTACCTGCTTTCCGATCAGCAGCTTCTGACTGTGTCGTTGCAACATGTCGAACAACAAGATGTCCCCCGCAGCGATAAGTTTCCCTCCGAGCTTCGGCTGTTCGATCCGCAACAGCGCGACCTTGGTTACATCCGCTGGCAAGGCAATGCGGACAGCGGGCTCTACGACACGTTCATGATGACCGCTTCGCTGCATCGTCAGAAAACGCAAACACTCCGTCGTCGCCCGCCAAGTTCGGGTACCGAGGATCGGCAGCGATTCGATGTCGAAACGACGGGATTGAATCTGGTCTTCTCGAAGGATGTCAGTGCGTTCGGAATACTGACGTACGGCGTCGATTGGTACCATGACGATGTGGGTGCGCGAGCCGAACGAGTCGACTTGGCCAGTGGTGCGTCCACCCCGCGAAGGCCTGAATTCCCACCAGACAGCTATTACGAGCGGCTGGGCGCGTTCTTGCAGTGGGACGTGCTTCTAACCGACCGCCTTTCGACCGTGACCGGCGCGCGATACTCGACAATTGACACGGGCGCAACGGTAACCGAATTCGACACCAGCCCTTTGCCTGGCGGGCCACCAGTGGTGACAGGCACAGCGCACATCAGTCCCAGCTTTCAGGACTGGACCGCCAGCCTAGGATTGGTCTACGAAGTGAACCCTTGCGCACACCTGGTCGGATCTGTGGCTGAGGGATTTCGCGCGCCGTCATTGGACGATTCCGTCGTCTTCTCCGACAACGTCTTCGGCGACAACGTAGACCTGCCCACAACGGGGCTCGAACCTGAAACCAGCATCAACTACGAAGTGGGTGTCAAAGTCTGGCGCGATCGTCTGTCGGCCCAAGCATACTATTTTTGGACGGACATCGAAGGCTTGATCGACCGCGTGCCGATTGGCTCGTTCGGAGGCACGACATACAACATTCGGCAGAACATTGGCGAGGCTCGCATCCAGGGCTTCGAACTGGCCGGTCAGTTCCTCTTGTCAGCAGACTGGACACTATACGGAAACCTGGCCTACCAGCTAGGTGAGAACGTGACCGATGCCGAGCCGTTGCGCAGAATCCCACCCACACAAGGCACGCTGGGCATTCGCTGGCTGGACCGTTGCAACGGTAATTCGATTGACCTCTACAGTTGGCTGGTTGCGCGGCAGGACCGGCTGAGTTCTGGAGACGTCGCCGATCCTCGCATTCCGACGGGTGGTACACCAGGATACGCGACACTCAGCCTGCGAGCTGGAACATCGCTATCGGAGAACGAGCGTCTGACAGTGTGGCTCGAAAACCTGACGGATACGGCCTATCGTGTCCATGGAAGCGGCGTGGACGGTCGCGGCTTCAGCGTCAATCTCGGTTACGAGCTGAGGCGTTGATCTGCAACAGCTGACAGAATCGTAGCCAATTCCCAAGAAAGTATGCAATCAGGCGGCGAATACCACCTTGCCGTATCGCCGATCGGCTGCTGATAATAGAAACGTCTGTTTCACGGTCTTTTGGAATGTTGAGAAACTGTGTTGTTGGCTCACCTGCTATCGAATCTCCTTCGCGTTTCCAGCAGCAAGGCGCTCACCTTGTCGGGACTGGTCCATCTCGGTGCGCTGGTACTGCTGGCCCAATCGTGGACCACGACAACCACCGAACTGCCTCGCTTGGCTGGATCGCGACAGGTGGCGATTCAGCTCAACGCAAGCTTCCGCGAAACTCCGCCACCGGCTCCCGTCGTCGTGCCAGCGATGACCGTGGAGGTGACGCCGAGCGTCGCGCGGGCCTTCGACCGGACCTTTGTCGAGACCCCTTCGGCGGAGATTGACTGGAATATCGACGCCATTGTGCGAGCCGCCGAATCCGAGCCAGGCATTTCCACGGCTCCATCGTTAACGCGTGCAAACGAAGCCGACCAACTTTTGGCGAACGATCCGCCGCAGCCCATCGAATTGCCTCGTGCTCGAATCGAACCCACGCCACCGCCCACTTCGACTGCTGTGCCGGCCATGCTGGGAAACGACCAGACCACACCTCCCCGAAACGATTACATTCCACCACCTCGGTATCCCGAGTTGGCGCGACAGCGCGGTTGGCACGGCACGGTGCTGTTGGTCGTGAAGATCGATGCGTCAGGACGAGTGACAGATGTCGAGGTCGAGGAAAGCAGCGGCTACCAACTTCTCGATGCCGCCGCCGCAGGCGCCGTGCGACGCTGGCGTTATAAGCCAGCCGTCGGTCGGAATGGACCCGTCGCGACTGAAGAGCTGCAGCCCGTCACATTTCGACTGCCACGTTAGCCGGCGTGTAATGCCGCAACAGCGCTTCGCTCGTTCGCGGCTTACAAAGTCGTGTCAGCACGGTATACCTTCTCTTACTCTCAATTAAGATTAGGATTGAGAGAATGAGTATGAATAAGAGAGGTGATTAGGCGACAGTTGTTGTTTGCCCGATTGTGGGCAAACACGCTCACGCACGAATCCTGTCCACGTGCTTCATCTTTCGGTTGTTCGGGCCCAGCCGCTGCTTCGCGCCCATGGCGGCGAGCATCGTGTTGTAGACATCGATTCCCTCTGAACCAACGTCCATAATCTGCCCTGTCCTAAAGCGACCATTGGCACTGGTAATCGCGTGAAATATGCCGGACAGTTCCCGCTTAACGTCGTTGTGACGGCCATCACCGGATTCCGTCGAAATGGTAATCAACGAGTTCTCCAAAATGCTCTTGCCGTTGGCTTCCTTGGACTCGGGTCCGTCGAGCCGATGGAGGAAGTAGGCCACTTCGCGCATCTTCATGTGGGCGTGAGCCCGTAGCTGCGTGTTCTTCTTCTTTACGTTGAACTTGTGCCACCATTCGTGACTGCATCCCTTGTCTCCAGACGCGTTCTGATCTTTGGCATCGTCAAAGTGGTAAATCAGACGGTTGTCGTACCTGAACTTTCGCAATTATTGACCATGAAAAAGCCAGGGGGTTCCCTGTAAACTTCGCGTTGCTCAATTCACCAAATC
>JASLPZ010000015.1:0-39699 GCA_030744725.1 Pirellulaceae bacterium | reverse complement strand
GCTTTCTGCACTGCGGCCTGGTTTGTTGCATTGTCTGCCGCGGCCAGAGTTTTGGCGGCTTCGCGATGGGCTGCCGTCTTCTGATCGAGCACTCTTTGAGCCAGCATCTTCTCGGTGTCCGCCCTGGCCATGACATCGCGGGCGGCGATGGCGTCGGACTGTCTGATGGCGGCCTCTGCCGTGGTCACTTTCTTGGCGGCGGCCTGAGTGGCAGCGACTTTCTTGGCCACTTCTTTTTCGGCGGCTGCTTTTTCATCGCCCGCTTTCTCGGACACCAACTTCCGCGCAGCCGTTTCCTCGCCGCACGCTTTGGCGGCAGCGGCTTTGGCGGCCTCTGCCGATTTGACAAGCACTTCTCGAGTCGCCGCTAGGGCGGTAGCCGTCTTTACCGCCAGATCAGCCTTGGCAGCGTATCGCCCGGCGGCGGCTTTGACTGCATTGGCTTCCTCGAACGCGGCTTTCTCGATGGCCCGCTGGAGCGTGCCCGTCTTCTTCGCCACCGCCTGTTCAACGTCTGCTTTCTCGGCCGTTGCTTTGGCGATTGCTTCCTTGCCAACCGCAGCCTTTAGTGCCGCGATCTTCTCCACCAGCAGTTCTTCCGTGACGGCTATGTCCGCCTCGGCGCGTGCAACCGTCTCTCGAGCGGCCTTGAAGATCTCTTCGGTCGCCGCCCGGGCCATGTTCTTCGAACTGTACTCTCTCGCGGCGGCCGCCTTTTTAGCATTCGCCTTCTTGACCGCTGCCTGGGCCGGTGTCAACGGAGTTGATTTGGGTTCTTTCGCCAAAGCAAAGCCAGCCATCACCAACACAGCGGTCAATCCTACAAACCAAAAGGATGCGGAGGGCGTTCGTTTCATGACACGTGACTCCTCTAAAGTGCGACGAAGCGCAGGTACTCAACCACTGCCGCAGCGGGTACCTTCTCCATCAAACGCGCCGAGACCTAAAACACAACATGACAGCGCTAGTTTAACGTGTATCGTAATTTCATCGAGTTGGCCGCGTCAATCACCTGGCCGAAGGATTGCCGATCTACGCTGCGAGGCGGGAGGAATCAGAGCGTACGAACGTGGCGTGGCATTAGGCTAATCAAGACGCGCGAGGGTAGGATTCTGCCACCCGCTCTCCGACCAACCTGCGGTCGGTTCCCGTCGCTAAGACTTGACTCATCTGAGAAGGACCGTCATCGGCAGGTTCACTGCAAATTCGCGTTCAATCGCGATCTTGAGTTCGACCGACATCAGCGAGTCCATTCCGACGTTGGCCAGCGACGAATCGGCGGCGAGCTGTGTTCCGGAGAGGCCAAGTACGCGGCGAGTGCGTTGGCCGATCCAATCACTGACAAGCTGAAGTTGTTCGTCCGGAGCCATGGCACCGAGCATCGTGTACGATTGATGTAAATTCCACGCCCGCAACTTTCGGTGCGAGCACCGTTTCAAAGCTTGCTCGATCCAGTTGGGCCAAGAATCCGTCGTCGAGCACCATGGCCGCGTGGAAGATGCCGCGGAGCGGGCAATCAGACGACCGGAGGACGTTCAAAAGGGACGCGATTTCGTCTTCTTTCGTTACGTGCAGCGACACACATCGGATCGAAGCGCTGGTCGCTGCCGGCTGTAGCAAAGATCTTCGCGCCGGCGCGCCGCACGACTTGAATCGCCGCTTGGCCAACGCCGCCAGCCGCCGAGTGAATCAAGACGCTCTCGCCGGACTGCAGACGCACCAAATGTTCCAAAGCGTACAACGCGGTAAGAAAGAGTAATGGGCAGGCTGGCTGGCTTCGGTTTGACGATCGGTCTACGCAATGGGACCCCTCGCAGTGGAGATCGACGACCTTCAGGTCGCATTCAGGTGACGTGCCAAGGTGTTTGCGGCAAGACCGGTGGATTACACTGAAGATCTGATTTATCGTGAATCACCGTTGCATCCTTCAGTTGATCAGAGAACTTCTCATGAAACCGATCTTGGCAACTCTCTTATTTTGTATCGCGTTCCTCTCCTCCTCGGCGGACGCCTCGGCGGAATTCAAAGCCGGTGCGGCAGTTGTTGACGTGACGCCCGTGCAATTTCCCGTCTTCGTCAACGGAGGGATGGTCAGCCGTAGCGCGACCAAGGTTGTTACCCGACTGAATGCGCGCGCGCTTGTGCTCGATGATGGCCGCGAACGTCTTGGTATTGTCGTCGTTGACAGCTGCATGATGCCGCGGCCACTGTTGGATGAAGCGAAGCAATTTGCAGCGCAGCGTACGAAGATCAGGCCCGATCGAATACTGATTTCGGCGACGCATACGCACACCGCACCGGCATCGATGGGATGTTTGGGCACTGACGCCGATCCGACTTATGTACCCTATCTCCGGGCAAGACTCGCGGATGCTCTGGCGGAAGCCGAAGCGAACCTCGAGCCGGCCCGAGTCGGCTGGGCCGTCGAGAACGCCGAGAAGTTTACGGCGCTCAGGCGGTGGATTCGCCGGCCCGATCGCATCGTCGAGGATCCGTTTGGAAAGCTCACCGTCCGCGCCAACATGCACTCCGGCAGCAACTGGAACAATGTGACCGGCGAGTCCGGCCCGGAAGATCCCGATCTCTCACTGATTTCCTTTCAATCGAGAGACGGGCGGCCAATCGCCGTGCTGGCCAATTTTTCCATGCACTATTTTTCCGGTCAACAACCGCTGGCCGCGGATTACTTCGGTCTGTTCTCGGAAGGACTGGCGGCCCAGATGCCCAAGGACGACAACTTCCCGCCGTTTGTCGGGATGATGTCGCACGGCTGCAGCGGGGATATCTGGCGGCGCGATTACACCCAGCCCGCCGAATCCCAACTCCCACACAAGACAATCGAGAGTTACGCAGAAGGACTCTTGAAGATCGCGATGAAGGCCTATCGTTCCATCACTTATCGAGAGGATGTGGATTTGGCGATGGCCGAAGCGCGGATGAACCTGAAATACCGTGTTCCCGATAAGCAACGCCTGGAGTGGGCGCGTCGGATTGTCAAAGAGATGGGTGATCGGCTGCCGAAAACCCGCCCCGAAGTGTATGCGCGCGAGCAGATTATCCTGCATGAGCGGCAGTCGACGGAGATCGTCGTTCAGGCACTGCGCATCGGCGACATTGGAATTGCCACGACACCCAATGAGACTTATGCCCTCACTGGGCTGAAGTTGAAACTGCAGAGCCCGCTGCCAAAGACCATGGTGATCGAACTGGCCAACGGCGGTGACGGCTATATCCCGCCACCCGAGCAACACTTGTTGGGCGGCTACAACACCTGGCCGGCGCGTTCGGCCGGGCTGGAGGTCCAGGCAGAACCCAAAATTGTCGAAACGGCTTTGCAGTTGTTCGAAAAGGTCGCCGCCCGGAAGCGGCGTCCGTTCCAACAGAGCCGCGGTCCGGCCGCCGAAAACCTGCTCGAAGCCAAGCCCGTGGCCTATTGGCGACTTGATGAATTCGCTGGTCCTGACGCGATTGATTCCTCCGGACATGATCGTGATGCGATTTACGAACCGGGTGTCGTTTTCTTCCTGCAAGGTGTCCGTTCGGATTCCTTCTGCACGAAAGGCGAAACAAATCGATCGGCACATTTCGCCGGAGGACGGCTGCAAACACGAATCGCCGATTTGGGCGACCATTATTCCGTGTCGCTCTGGTTCTGGAACGGTATGCCGAATGATGCTCGCGAGACGGCCGGCTGGATCTTTTCACGAGGCCGCAATAATCTCCTTGGCCCTCATGGGGATCATCTCGGTATCGGAGGCACGGCGACCGATCCAGGTAAACTGATCTTCCTCCACGGCGGTGGCAGTAAGCCGATCGTCGGCCGGACGGAGACTGAACGCTGGAGTTGGAATCACGTCCTGTTCGTTCGCGACGGCAAGATGGTGCGGGCCTACTTGAACGGGAATCCCCGGCCCGAAATCGAGACGGAAGTGTCGGCAGGTTTGTCCGTCTCGTTTGACGAATTGTTCTTCGGCGGGCGATCCGACAATCAGTCGAATTGGGAAGGCCGCCTGGATGAGATCGGCGTGTTTGATCGCGCATTCTCAGCCGAAGAGATCAAGACAACGATCCGTTTACTGGGCGCTGCACCTGCCAAAGCCAAGCAGGACGCTCTGCAGTCAATCGAAGCGTTTCGCGGTGGGCGGCACTGGGCCGATGCGAAAACCGCACCGCCGCAGTCGCCCGAGGAATCGCTGAAGAAACTGCAGACCGAACCCGGTCTCAATGTCGAACTGTTTGCCGTCGAACCGCTCGTGATGGACCCCGTGGCCCTCGCGTTCGATCGGCATGGGCGGATGTTCGTTGTCGAATACGGCGACTATCCGATCGGTCCGCCCGAAGGGGAACCGCCCCTGTCAAAAGTTGTGCTCGTCGAAGATACGGACGGTGACGGCCGGGCCGACCGCCGGCGAGTGTTTGCGGACCGGCTGAACTTTGCCCACAGCTTGATGCCGTTCAACGACGGTATCCTCGTCGGAGCGCAGACGCAAATCCTCTTTCTCAAAGACACCGACGGCGACGACAAAGCAGACATCCGTCAGGTCCTTTTCGATGGTTTCAAGCCCGCGCATCCTCAGATGCAGATTGGCAATCCGCGGTGGGGCCTCGACAATTGGATTTACCTCAACTACGGGCCGGGGCGGATCACCTCGGCCAAGACCCCCGAAAAACCGTTCGACATGCCGCGAGCGGAATTCCGCTTTCATCCACTCTCGCGAGAATTCGGCCCAGCCAGCGGGCTCGGGCAGTTCGGAAACACCATCGATAACTGGGGACACCGTTTCTTCTGCACGAACCGCAATCCGATCATGACGGCGATCCTGCCACAATCGGTCGTCAAGAGAAATCCGTTCACCGTCATTCCGAGAGCCCATTATGACGTCGGCCCGTCGGGCGGCGACACGCGCGTCTATCCACTGGTCGAGATGAAAAGCAACTACCTTTCGCACGCGGGCACTCACACATCGGCCTGTGGCGTCACGGCGTATCGGGGCGACCTGTTCGCCGACACGTTTCAGCACAGCGTCTTCGCCTGCGAACCGATCGGTCACCTGGTGACTCGCTCTATCGTGAAACCGGACGGCGCCGCCTTGACCGCCGAGAGGGCCCGTCCGAAGGCCGATTTCCTGGCGTCGAGCGACACTTGGTTTCGTCCTTCCAGTCTGGCCACCGGACCCGACGGCGCACTCTACGTGGCTGACATGTACCGACTGTGGGTCGAGCATCCGAAGTTCCTGCCGGAGGAGATCGCCAAAAAACTCGACTGGCGAGCCGGTGATGACCGTGGCCGCATCTACCGCATTGTGCCCGATAAGATGACGGCAAAACCGTACACACCACCGCAGACCACCGAAGACCTTGTTCGCCTGCTGACCGATTCGAACGGTTGGCGACGGCAGCTGGGGCAGCGGCTGCTAGTCGAACGACAGTCGAAACAGGCCGCGCCGGCTCTGCGTAAACTGCTCGCCGAAGGCAATGCCGCTTTGACGAGATTGCACGCGCTTTGGACACTGGATGGTCTCGCCGAATTGACTCCCGATGATGTGACTCGAGCCCTTGATGACGAAGACGTGTTTGTTCGGAGGGATGCGGTTCGGCTGTTGGGTCGGAGCTTGAAAGAGCATCCAGAGCTGTTCGACAAGCTGGCAAAGCTCGCCAACGACGACGATATTCGCGTCCGGTTTCAGGTGGCGCTGGCCCTCGGAGAAACCGACGATGCTCGCGGCGCACAGCTGCTCGCGGCGATCGCACTTCGCGATGGCAACGATCGCTGGTGTACGGCGGCCATTCTGACGTCGGCGGAAAAACGCTCCGGTGCCATCATCGCAGGACTGCTAGACAATGACACGTTCGCCGGACGTGGCGAACCGGTTCGCATCGGGCTTATTCGTGATCTGGCCACTGTCGTTGGCTCGCGCGGCGACAAGGACGAGTTGGCCTTGCTGATGCAAATGTTGACTTCGACAGATCAGACGGGAGCCTGGTGGCAGACAGCCGCTCTGAGCGGGCTGGCGACCGGACTGCCTCGGCATCGCGGTTCGCTGGGAAAGACAAGTCTGCCCGCGCTCGTGGCCCGTCCGCCGGAACGCTTGAGCAAATCGATCGACGGCATTCGACAGTTGCTCGAGCGAACTCACGATGTGGCCCTGAATCGCAAACTGCCGGTCGTCGATCGCCTGGCAGCCATCGAGTTATTGGGGTATCAGCCGTTCAACAAAGTCTCGACGGGGTTCAAGAATCTTCTTGCCACCGACCAACCGGTCGACGTTCAACTCGCCTGTGTGGCCGCTATGCACCGCAACGGAAACGAAGGTGCGGCGGCAATCGTTCTTGACCGCTGGCCGACACTCGGACCGACGGTGCGCGGCCCGGCGCTCGCCCTGGTCTGGCGTCGGAGCACGACGATCCTGAAGGCACTTGAGCTGATGGCTGAAGGGAAAATCAATCCCTCCGTCGTCAGCCTTGATCAGCGTGTCCTGCTGCTGAAGAATTCCAATGAGAGAATCCGTGAACTCTCCCTCGGGCTGTTCGGCGGAGCCGTCTCTGCCAATCGACGCGAAGTCGCCGAGAAGTACCGCCCGTCGTTGACGATGACTGCCTCGTCGGTCGCCGGGCTGAAAGTCTTCGAGCGGGTCTGTGCCAAATGCCACAAGATCGACGGCAAAGGGTTCGAGGCGGGGCCCGATATCAGTGACGTCCGCAACCGATCGCGCGAAGCCCTGCTCTACGACATCCTCGACCCCAACGCCAAAGTCGAGCCGCGGTTCACCGACTACTCCGTCGCACTGGTCGACGGTCGCATCTTCAACGGGCTGATGGTCTCCGAGACAGTCGACGCTGTGGTCCTCAAACAGGCTGAGAACAAACAGCAAGTCATCGCCCGCAACGACATCGAGATGATCCGCGCCAGCGGTAAGTCGCTGATGCCCGAAGGCGTGGAGAAAGAGATTACGATCCAAGAGATGACCGACCTGCTCGAGTACCTCAAGGCGCGAGATTAGCACAACACGGGAACGAGTCAAATTTCTATCGACGGGCACTGACCGCAGGTTGGTCGGAGAGCGGGTTGCCGCAACCGAGCGATGGCTCGCATCGGTCCGAGGCACAGCCTCGCTAGCGTTATTGTCTGACAGAGAAGAACTCATGCTGCGACGTGTCGACGTTTCCAGGTTGCTGATGGTCCTGTCCGTTGCGTGCTGCCTGACGGAGGGACAGCTCAGCGGTGAAGAACGTGTTGGCTCGCGGTTCGCTTACCTCGACCAGCTGGATCCATACTACCCACATCCGGACTTCCCGAAGCTGACGACGCCGATGTGGATTGGCGAAGAGGGAGTCGATGCGGTCATTCTGCTATCGGTGGACGACATGGGCGGTCCGCCATTTCAGCCACGTTACGATGTCAGCCCCGAGGCGTTCGAGCGATTTCTTACGCCACTGATCCAACGGCTGAAGAAAATCGACGGCCGCGCGCCAATCGCCGTCATGACTTGCCAGACACCGCCGAACAATCCGACTGTGCAGCAACTGCTGAAAACCGGGCTTTCATTCGATTGCCACACTTTCACACATCGGTTCCCCTTCTTTCGCAGCAACGAAGGGCACGGTCCGGACGCGGCGCTAAAATTCGCTCGGTTGGATTACCTGGCCTGCATGGAGAATCTTTTTTCAGTACCAGGCAACCGGCCTGTGGCTCATCGTATGCCCGGCTGCGATGCACAAAACTCGGTCTCGCCGCGATTTTACACCGAGGTGTTCCCGCTGCGCACGAGCGACGGGCAGTTCCTCAGCTGTGACAGCAGCATCACGACGTGGTTCCCGTCAGACGACAAGATACTGCCCGATGAGTGGCGCTACGATGCCGACGAACGACCGCGGTTCGACAAGTATGTCAACAACATCCCTCAAACGCGTCACTTTGTAAATTCCATCAGAAACTATCCGTATCCCTACGTGATCAATGGTCTCATCTGGGAGTTGCCGGTCACGATCCCCTGCGACTCGCACGGTGTGCATCAAAATAGAGCGAAGAGCCCCAAGACAACGGACGACTGGAAACGCAACATTGACATCTGTGTCCGCAAGAAGGGACTCTGCACGCTGCTGTTCCACACGATCGGTTACTGCGAAAACCTGCAGCTTATGGAAGTGATTGACTACGCCAACAGCACGTACGGCCATCGCGTGAAGTTCTTGAATTGCCGCGAGATCTATGATCGCCTCACGAAAAACGTGCTCGACGGCATCCCCCTACGATCAAAGACCGGCGGTGACAACGGCGTGCGGCTGCTCGACGTCAATGCCGACGGGCTTCTCGACGCGGTCATCGGCAATTCGAAACGGCAGACGACGCGCATTTGGGATCCAAGCAGCAAACGGTGGAGTGACGTCCCGCTGCCGGTACAAATCGTCTCTGACGAAGACACCAGGGAGCCGATTCTCAACGGTGTTCGATTCCTCACGGCCAGCCGAGACGGTCATGCGGGTTTGGCGGTTGCCAATGACCGGCAGCGTGGCGTCTGGCGTTTCCAGGCCGGACGGTGGGAACGTATCGAGGTGGCACTGCCAGGGCAAGTCGATGGAAAGCCTCTGCGTATTGTCGAACGTGGCACCGAACGCGGCGTTCGCTTCCGCGACCTGAACGGCGACGGCATCTCCGATCTGATCGTTAATAACGACTCGCAAAACGCCGTATTTCTGTGGGACGAACGGGCGTCGAACTGGCAGCGTGCTTCATTCACTCTGCCTGAACGAAGTTGTCTCGTCGACGGACAGGGGATCGATCAAGGACTTCGCTTCGTCGATCTCGATGGCGACTCAGATGACGACCTCGTCCTGTCGAACGATCGCCGGTACTGGGTTCGTCTCTTCGAAAGCCCAACCAGCGGTTGGCCAAAGGAGGTGACTCGCGGCGAGTCCGGTGATCGTGGCGCGTTACCAATGATCGTGCGTGACGGTAGACTCAACGGCGTCTGGTTTCATTCCGGGGCGATGATTCTGGAGAATGAAAACACGATGAAAAACAAGGACTTCATCACCCGGATTCCTTTCATGCAAGTTCTTGGAATCATCCAACAGGACAAGGCGGACTGAGGGACATCATGCTTCAAATAAGTAATAATCTGGGATACGATTACGATCGAGCCCGTCAGCGTGAAGACCAATGAAGAACAAGTAGCGAGATCCTTTCGCCCTGGCTTGTATACCTGCTACATTTCGTTTAGGCCTTCTCTTTAAGTTGGATCGGAATGACATGAACGCGACTCGGCGTCAGGCACTGCAATCACTTGGTCTGGGTGGTCTGGCCATGCTGTCTGGTCCGGCTGCGTCGCTGTCAGCTGGATTCAAGAGGAAGCTCCCCGTCGCTGCGGTCGTCACTACTTACCGCACGAACTCACATGCTGACGTACTCGTCGGCAAGATCCTGGAAGGTTGGCGGCAGACCAGTGGCGCAGGCCCGGAGCTGGAACTGGTGTCGCTGTATACCGACCAGGTTGACTCCAACGATCTCAGTCGCGGTCTGGCAAAGAAACACGGTTTTCGAATTGCGAAAACCATTGATGAAGCTGTGACGCTGGGGCAGAACAAACTTCCCGTCGCTGGTGTGCTGAGTGTCGGTGAACACGGCAACTATCCTTACAACGACATCAAACAGCACATGTATCCGCGTCGGCGTTTCTTTGACGAGATTGTCGCGGCGATGGAACGCTGTGGTGAGTTCGTGCCAATCTTCAATGACAAGCATCTTGCTGCCAACTGGCGAGATGCAAAGCATATTTACGACATTGCTGCGCGTCACGAGATTCCGTTCATGGCCGGTTCGTCGCTCCCCGTCACTTGGCGATACCCGGCGGAGGAGTTGCCAGTCGGCACCGAAATCGAAGAAGCCATGCTGGTTGGCTACGGCGGACTGGAGTCGTACGGATTCCACGCGATCGAATCTCTTCAGTGCGTCGTCGAACGTCGTCGAGGAGGCGAGACGGGAGTCGCGGCGATCACGGCTCTGACAGGCGAACAGATCTGGCAGGCGGAGAAAGACAAGAAGTGGGATCGGCGGCTACTAAAGTCAGCAATGGCAACCTTTGACGGTTCAGCGGACAAACTTGCAGAGAAACTCAGCCCGACTAATGCGGCATTCTATCTGATTGAATATCGAGACGGTCTCCGCGCAACGGTCGCAATGCTCAACGGTGTCAGCGGACAGAATGCAATCGCCTGTCGCTTACGCGGGCAGCCGGAACCGTTCGCGTGTTGGTTCAGGCTGGAGGATCAAAAGCCCTACGGACACTTCGAGCATCTCCTGCGCGCGATCGAACAGATGGTCCACACCAGACAACCGGCTTACCCAGTGGAGCGAACGCTGCTGACAACGGGGATTCTCGATCGAGTCATGCACAGCTTGCATCAGCAGGGCAAACGCCTCTTGTCACCCGAACTGACCATCAAGTACGAACCAACCGAATGGGGATTTGCGAATCGTGATGAAGAGAACTTTCCAGCGCGAAGGAGCGAGCCTTCGGAGAATCGGGGCCGTTGAGTTTTCGTTCACAGTCCGCTGACTCGCCCGCAGGGCCGCGAAATGGCTGAACGGTACGCTGGCTGACGATGTTGGTGCTACCCAGAAAACGCTTCAATGCGAAAGGCAAAGGCTAGACATGACGCTTAGAACACGAACATGGCAGCAGTCCTGCAAGCTGCTCGGCGCTGCATTCATCGGCACACTTGTCGTTCAATTGTCGGTTTGGGGAGGTGAAGGTCCAGGCCAGCTAAGTCAGGACAAAGTACCTATCAAGATTGTGACGCTCGATGCTCTATCGGGAAAACCGACGCCGGCACGAATCGAACTGCTCGACGCAAACGGTAAGAGCTACATCGCGGACAACGCCTTGTCGATGGCGGGTGACCGTGAGGATCGAGACATAATCTGGCTGGGTTCACCGGAAGAGGCGAAAGCGTGGTTTGGGGCAGCACCTCGCCGTTCAATTGGGCACGCCTGGGCTCGTGGTCCTCAGTTTTATTCGGATGGGGAGGCCGACGTGCTACTTTCGCCAGGCAAATACACAGTCAGCGCCTTCAAGGGGATCGAGTTTCTCGACGCTGAGAAAGAGTTTCAGATCGAAGCCGGCTCGAAAGAGACTCTGACGCTTGAACTAAGACGCTGGGTGCACATGGCAGACGAGGGTTGGTACAGCGCCGACGATCACTTGCACATTCCTCGTTTCGTGCCGGAACTGGACGCGATGATTCTCAAGTGCATGCAGGCGGAAGACCTGAACGTTGCCAACTTGCTCCGCTGGGGACACGCTCGACACTTTCATAATACGCCCCAGCATACGTCTGGTTTTCCGGGCGTTTATCGCGAAGGGAATTACCTGCTCCTTTCCGGTCAGGAAAACCCTCGCACGCACTTTCTCGGTCACACGATCATTTTGGGGGCATCTCCGCCCATTCATCAGGATGACCGCTACTTAATCTACCGTCATTTTTTCGAGCAGGCCCATCGGCAGGGCGCGGCCAATGGTTTTGCGCACAAAGGACAACTGTTCGAGGCACGCAACGGTTTGGGGATCAATTTGCCTGACGGATTCGTGCATTTCATCGAAGTGCTACAGTTTATGGGAGCAGACTACAATGCCTGGTACGATGCACTGAACACCGGTTTTCGGCTCACCCCCACAGCAGGAACAGATTATCCCTTTGGCCGCCCGTTTCCCGGCCGCGAACGGTTCTACACGCGAGTCACGGGTAAGTTCTCTGCCCAATCCTGGCTCGACACGGTGAAGGAGGGACGCACGTTCGTGACCATGGGTCCCATCGTCGAATTGACCGTCGACTCGAAGTTGCCGGGTGACGAACTGACATTGCAGGAACCTGGATCGGTCGTGGTTGCGGGCCGAGTCCGCATCAATCCCCAACGCGATCGCCTGGACAAAGTCGAACTTGTCTGGTGTGGAGAGGTAATCACGACTTTTTCACCGAAACTTGGTGAGTCGGAGTTTCGCTTCGAAGTGAAACGGGACATTCGCGAAGCTGGATGGTTGGCCTTGCGAACGTCGGGGGCCAAGTTAGGTTTTCAGGGTAATCCACGATCCAGGAGGGCCGGGATTCCACAGTCTCATTCACACACGGCCGCCGTCTATCTGTTGATCGAAGGTCAGCCGAATTTGAAGCAGCATCCCCGCGCCAAGAAGACAGCGCAAAAGTGGATCGATCGCTTGCAGAATCTGGAGGACATTCTGCGCGATGAGGAGCAGACGCTCGAAAAACTCGCCGGAGGGAACCCTCTTACTGGCGTGCCAGTAGCGGTCATGCGACAGAATCGCGAGGATCTGCTTCAGGTGGTGCAGGAGGCGCTCAAGCACTTTCGCGAGCAGTAATTGAATTGATCCGTGCACCACCGCGCGCCGGCGCGCCGGATGTGCTTTGGAATGGGCGAACGCTTATGGCCGATGGCTTTCCACTCGATGTCTGAAACCGAACAATCCGGTAGCGAACAAGAAAAGGGAGATGATATGGATCGTGAAGTCGCGAGATTGGCCAGAAGGCGGGACTTCACATACGCATGCCGTTTGTCCGTTTTCGTCGGTGTGGCGATATTCGCTGTGTCGGACGTGTCGGCCCAGGATGTTGTCGAGTTTCTCAGCGGCACGAAAGTCACGGGCAAAGTAAAAGAAATTCGCAACGGCGACAAGGAATTCGATTTCGAAGTGAAGATCGGGAGCCGGACACTTACCCGGACCTATTCGCTCAGTGAAGTTCACGCCGTGACCATGAAGGGAAAACGGTATCTGTTGACACCGAAGCGGGAGGCCATGCCGGCCGGCGGCGACGGACCGTCGTCCAGTTCCGGCGTGATACGCTCGAAAGCGGAAATCGACCGTTTGGTGAACGAGATGGGTACAACTTCGCCCGACTGGTTTGACGCGGTATCGCTGAACTATCCGAAATCACTCGACTTTTCATGGTCCAAGCCGCCGGGCGGCTGGAACGCCCAAAAGCATATCAGTCACTACATGTTCAGCATCATCAACGAGAACCCTCGGCGATGGAAAGAGGGCACCAAGTTCATGCACCACGTGCTGAGCGTCAACAAAGACAATCCGGAAATCCAGCAGAAAGCGTTCGGTCAGCTCGGCCATTGCTATCACGACTTGATCGGTGACTGGGCACGCGCGGCCTTCTGGTGGCAGAAGCTCAAGCAACACGACATGAATAGTTTTCTGGGTCTGGCCGACTGTTATTGGAAGCTTGGCAGCAAGGAGATGGCCGCGGAGCAGCTCAGCGGGATTCGCACTGACTCCTCGCGGTATGGCTCGGCGATCAAGCTTTGGTCGGACATGGGCGAGTTGGACAAGGCGCTCGGGTTGGCCGATGCTTCGGCCCGAGCCGGAAATCCAGGCGGGGCGTACATAGGTGCCGGCGATGCCTGCCGCAAACACGGCGGGTTCTCCCAGGCCATCGCCTACTACCGCAAAGTACTCGCACAGCCTACCACCTATACACGGATCAGTGGGAAGAACCAAAAGAACCCCATCCTCGAACGGAACAAGCAGCGCGCGCAAACCGCCATTGACAACATCAGGACATTCGAAACGCTCGACTTGAGCCGTATTCCTGACGGGACCTACACCGGCACCACGCCCGCTTACGTCGGAGACCTCACCGTCTCCGTGACCGTCCAGAGCGGCCGGATTAAATCTGTCCGTGTCACGAAACACAAGGACAAGCAGTACTACTCGGCCCTTACAGATACCCCAAATCAGATTATTAGTAAGCAGGGTTTGAAAGGGATCGATGCGACCACAGGCGCGACGATCACTTCGCAAGCGATCATCGACGCCACTGCCAAAGCGCTGGCCAGCGGGGGGGATTAATCGACGAGAATAAAACTGGTGTCGATCACTGTGTCCAGCGATCGTTACTGGGTCGTTTGATGGCAGCCAAATTCGCAATACACTGCACAACAATGTGGCGAAGTACGCCGACGCGGGTGTACGATTCTTATTTACCACGGTGAGTCCGAGAGTTGCGGCGATGGCGACAGAGTTCATCCGTCGCACCAATGGCATGTAAGCGAGGTCGATCCATGACGGTAGCCGATGTTTTGGTAGCGGAATTGCGGGAACGGGGAGTAACGTCGGTTGCCACATTGAACGGCCACGGACTGGATCCTTTCTATCTCGCCTGTCAACGAGGAGGGATGCGGGTCATCGGCGTCCGCAACGAACAGGCGGCCGGCTACATGGCAGAGGTCACCGGACGGCTGAGTCGCAGAGTGGGTGTGTGCGCGGTCAGCGGCGCTGTGGCGCACGCAAACGCACTGACCGGAGTCCTAAATGCTGCGTTGGACGGTGCCCCGATGTTACTGATCACCGGCATCACGCCCCTGGCCCGTCTCGGATACGGGGATTTTCAAGACTTCAACCCAGTCCCCATGGCAGCTCCGATTTGCAAATACGCACGGCTCGTCGACGCACCGGAGCAAATCGGCCAGATCGTGCACGAGGCGTTCGTTGCGGCCACGTCCGGACGGCCGGGTCCGGTGCATCTGGCGTTGCCGATGGATGTGGCGGCAGCGGAAATTGACGTGGCGAGCGTACCGAGGTCCCAGGTGCGATCGGGTGACGTCAGACCGACAGGCGCGGCGGAGAAGCAGTCGATCGATGAGGCGGTCCAGTTGATCGGGCGCGCCGAACATCCCGTCCTTGTTGCGGGCAGCGGCGTCTATTACGCAGGCGGTGAGCAAGTCCTTGCTGAGTTTGCCGACCAACAACAGATCCCCACTGTCGTACCGATCTGGGATCGCGGCACCATTGTCGAGCCGGCCGGTACATTTATGGGAGTCGTGGGAGCCGCCTCGGGCGGCGCCCGACTGTTGCCCGATGCAGACCTGATCATCTTGGCAGGTGCTGAGTTCGATTACCGCGTCGGCCAACTGTCGCCCCCTATCGTGCGCGAGGACGCTTCGGTGATTCGGATCCATGCGGACGAGTTGCGTCTGCGGCGCGGACGGGAGATGTCACTCAGCATCCAGGGCTCACCTCGGACAATACTCGCTCAATTGACTGAAGCCTGCCGCAGCGCAGGGTGCAAGCCGACCGGCGTTTGGTTGGCAGAAGCTGCACGACGCCGTGACGAGTATCGACAGCGTTGCCTGGCGGCTGCGGACAAGTTGCCCGCTGGATTGAATGGGCGCGACGTGGTCCTCGACATCCTCGAAGTGCTCAGCGATGATTCTCTGTTGCTCGTCGACGGAGGCAACATCGGCCAATGGTTCCACCAGTTATTGCCTGGCCGCTATCCCGGTCATTGGGTAACTTGCGGTGCTAGTGGCGTCGTTGGCTGGGGAGTTCCCGGCGCGATGGCCGCCCGCGCACTCCATCCTGACCGCCCAGTGATCCTGCTCTCAGGCGACGGCTCGTTCACTTTCACTATTGCCGAGCTGGAATGCGCCGCGCGACAAGGCCTTGCCTTCGTCGCCGTCGTTGCTGACGACCAGCAGTGGGGGATTTCGGTGTCGGGTCACGTACGAGATTACGGCGCACCGCTCTACAGCTTGCTCGGCCCCACACGATTGGACACCGTTGCCGAGGGTTTCGGCTGCCGGGGTGTGCGGGTCGAGAAAAGAGAGCAGTTGCCCGGTGCCTTACGTGCTGCTCTTTCCGCCGACGTTCCGACGGTGATCCACGTTCCTATCAGGCCAAGCTGCCCCGGCGACTGATCCCCTCTCGCTGGCGAGTCACAGAAGTTGGACGTCCAACAGCTCTTTGATAACTTGGCTTTGAGGCAGGCTCGTGCTTCGTCAAAGCAATGGCCATTCTGACCGCCACCTCACTGGATTGCCCACCCTAAGGCCCGATGCAAGCGAAACTGAGCCGCATTGTAATCAACCACGGTGCGGACGTACTCTCGGCGAGCCTGGTCAAGGGCTTGAATCGACTGAAGTGCTTCGATTGGCAAGCCCACGCCCTCTTTAATCCGATTCGTGTTGCGATCGTAAGACTCAGTCGCAGCTTTGACGGCAGATTCGGCGACTACAATTTGCCCTTTTCTCGACCGAACTTGTGCGTGCGCGACAGTGATCTCTCGCGCAATTTGGTCCATCAAACGAACTTCTTGCAGCTGTCGCTGCTCGTAGACAGACCATCGCTCATCACGCGCCGCACGCTCGCCGAAGCCGAAGTTTCGCAATTCCCAATAAGCAACGGCGTCGAAATCAAAGCGGTGTCGCGAATTGCGAACGTCTCTGCCTAAGCCACCACCGAAGGAACTTTCGCTCATTCCCAACAAAACGCTCGGCAACAACGGCGCGTAGCGTTCGCGCTCGTATCGATTGACAGCTTCACAAACGAGGTGACGTGCCTCATCCAATTCGGGGCGATTTGACAAACCAATTGCCAGCAGTTCGCGGGACTCCAGGTCCGGTTCGATTAAATGCAGCGGCACGACAACTGGTTCGGTGGGGACAATCCGCGTGTAAGGATCTGCGCTGAGCGCTTCCACAAGGCGAGCGTTTGCCACATCGACCGCCTCCTCGGCACGAGCCGTGTCGTTCGTACGAATTGCTGCCTCGGTCTTCGCTCGGTCAGCATCCGCTTGAGGCCCCTGGCCCGTGTCGGCAAAAGTTTTCGTCAGCTCCGCAAGTTCGTTGGCATTGACAAGCGTCTCGTTTGCCACGGCCCGAAGCTGTTCAGATTTCAGCAACTCCAGGTAGGCCAGCGCACCTTCGAGCAGCGTGTCGTTGACCGCTGCGTCAACGGCGTGGCTGCGCGCGGATGTGGCGTGTTCGTTGATACGCGGTTGGAAGATCGCGTCCGTCGCGTGAAACTGTGCTACGACACCCGGCACCGGCGTCGTGCCGGCACCAACAGCACCGACACCAAGACCGCCTTGCAGTGACGAACGATCGATATCGACAATAGAGCCATCCGATGCCTGAAGGTTGCCATCGTGATGGTGATAGCTAATGCCAGCACGGATCGATGGGACCCACAGAACCTTTGCAGCCGCCAGACGGGCATAAGCTTCATCGTACCTTGCCGCTGCGTGCGCCACGACGGGGCTTTGACCCGACACAATCGCAAGCGTCGAGGTCAGGTCAAGTTCCATTGTTGGCGGACCCGCGTGAACGATCGCCTCACGACCGTCCTGGCCCATCGCTTCAGCGACGCTTTTCGGTCGCAAGCCTTCCACCGAACTGACAACTGCTGGATCCGCCACAGGCACCAGCTGATCGGGTTGTACTGAAACTTGCATGGACGCCAAGCAAACTGATGCACGGTTTTCCGCGACCGTTGGTAGCGGCAACCGCTGCAATCGGACGACGGCGGGGGCCTCTTCTCTAGAGGGCGAAGCTGAACTGCTTTTCAAGAGTGCCGTTGCTGGCAGTGTTTGCCGAGATTTCAGGAGAAAGGATTCCTGACCTTGTTTCTGAGCTGACGGCCCCGCGAGCTGTGGCCCGGCGCAGCCTGCCATTGCAGCTATCGCCGTGCAACAAGCTCCTGTGACGAGTCGTTTAAGCGACGACGACTTGTGGCGACGTTTCATGCGTTTTTATCAGCCTATTCGCGACTATTCGAAATCTTCCACATGAACTGCGTTTGTCATACGAAGTGGACAACTCGGACTTATCGTATATTTCTTCGATCCGGATCCTTCGCCAGAATCACTGGTTTGCGAACCGCAGCTACAGACGTAACAACAGGTACAATCGGTACGCGCAATCGTGGCCGCATAGCTTGTGACCGAGCCCGTTGCGAACTAGTCTGAGTAGACTAGGGAAGTGTTACGCCCTGGGGTGTGTAGATAGAAAGAGAAGAGTATGACTCGCAAACGGATTGCCGTACTAATGTTAGTCCCATTGAGTCTGTTCGCCGCGGTGATCGGTTGCGGACCTACCGATGGTGTTCCGCCCGTCGCAGCTCCGGCCACTCGGTCGGTTGTCACCGTCGCGATCGAGACCAAGACGATTGAGAGAACTTCTACTCAGCCAGCAACGGTGCATGCCTTCCACGAGGCCCGTTCATTTGCCAAAGCTTCGGGTTACGTCTCTAAATTGAACGTTGACATCGGCTCGAAGGTCAGCACTGGCGACATCCTGGCAGTCATCGATGTTCCTGAGATGGTTGCGCAATATCAACGCGAGGAAGCCGCGCTCGAGCGACTTGCCGCTAGCGTCACTCAGGCGCAAGCACACGTCGACGTTGCGAAGGCCGGTCTGGTCGCTGCCGACTCGACTCGACAACAGGCCCTGGCCGATGAGCAAAAAGCTGACGCACAGTTGAAAGCCGACGAGTCCGAACACTCGCGAGTCAGCGACTTGGTTAAGCAACGAGCCGTCGCTGATCGCCTGCTGGACGAATCCACCAACAGAAGAGACGCTTCGCACGCCGCAAGATCCGCTGCCACGGCGACGACGGCAGCGGCGGCGGCTCATGTCGATGTTGCCAAAGCTCAACAGGCGGCAGCCGAAGCCGACCTCCTGGCGGCGCAGGCCGACGTCAAAGTTGGCAAGATGCGACTGGAAGAGCTCAAGGCGCTGATGAGCTATGCCGAACTTCGCAGCCCATTCGACGGAGTCGTTATTGAGCGACACGTCGAACTCGGGGACTTGGTTCGCAATTCACAGAACAATGTGACGACGGAGCCATTGTTCGTCATCGCTCAGGTGGACACAGTTCGCATCCGAGTCGCTATTCCCGAACGAGATGTTCCGCTGGCGACCGTTGGTGATTCAGCTAGCATTACTCTGCAAGCGCTACCAGGTGAGACTTTCTCTGGAGTCATTGCCCGGATTGCAGGCGGCTTGGAGCAAAGCACTCGAACGATGTTGGTGGAAATCGACTTGCCGAACACCGACGGAAAACTCATCCCCGGCATGTTTGGGCAGGCAACCATCTTGCTCGACTCGCGTGCAGACCAAGTCGCCCTACCTGCTGGAGCAGTTCGATATGACGGGAAGGGGCGGAGCTACGTCTATGTCATCGACAACGACGCAACGATCCGAGAGGTCGATGTGGTGACTGGAGTCGATGATGGACACCAAATTGAGATCACATCAGGCCTGACCGGGCACGAACATGTCGTTGGGCCTCTGCTGCATCGTCTGTCCGCCGGGCAGAAGGTCAATGTCGAAGGGTAATTAAGTATGTTTCTCGTTCGCTTTGCTTTGCGCAATTCGTACGCCGTCGTCGCCCTGGTCGTTGGGCTTTGCCTGCTTGGAGCCGCCGTCGTTCCGCTGTTTCCAATCGACATTCTGCCTGACTTCAAGAAGCCGGTCGTCGTGAGCTACTTTTCGTATCCCGGGCTGCCAACCGGTGAGATGGAGAAAAGCGTTACGTCGCGTGTGGAGCGGGCACTGACGTTGGCAGGGCGAATCGAGCATCAGGAATCACGCACGATGCCAGGTGCCTCGATGATTAAGATCTTCTTTCAGCCCGGAACGAATCCAAGTTCCGCAATGAATGACATCGTCAATCTCGAAGTGAGTGACATGTTTCACTTGCCGCCTGGGATCGAGTTCCCGTTCACCCTGCGAAGCGAGCCTGCCAATCTACCCGTTGTTCTCGCGGCGATCTCCGGAGAAGGGCTCAGCGAAAAGGAACTGTACACCATCGGCTACTACGCCGTGCGTAACAAGATGGGTGGCCTGAAGGGTGTTCAGATTCCACATCCCTTCGGGGGCAAGTTTCGGCAAATGATGATCTACGTCGATCCGCTCAAGTTGCAGTCTTTTGGATTGAGTGCGAAAGACGTCGTCACCGCAATACGGGACTCCAACCTTGTCATGGCCGGTGGAACGGTAAAGCTCGGGCACTCGGAGTATCAGCTCCATCCCGTGAACACCTTGCCGGCGGAGGAGGACATCGACAACGTGGTGATTGAGGTCCGCGACGGCCGACCGATCTTCATTCGCGACGTCGGTTATGCCAAAGATGATGCGGCGCTTCAGTACAACATCGTTCGCGTCAATGGCAACCGAAGCGTCTACTGCCCGCTCCTCCGAGAGCCGGGTGAGAACATCATTGCGGTTGTCGATCGAATCTATGAGGGAATCGCCGCCGAGATCCCCAAGATGAAGGATCGTGACGAAATTCCGCAAGCGACTGAAATCACGCTGGTCAGCGATCAGTCCTCCTTTATTCGCAACGCCATGCGTAATCTCATGTATGAAGTGGGGCTTGGCGGATTGCTGGTGGCGATCGTTGTTGGTGCGTTTCTGCGACAGCTCCGACCCGTGTTGGTCATTGTTGCGACCATCTTGCTGTCGATTCTCATTGGGGCGCTCGCCTTTTATTTCACCGGGCAGACCGTGAACGTGATGACGCTCGGCGGAATTGCATTGGCCGTCGGGACCGTTGTTGATGCGGGAATTGTCGTTGTCGAGAACATTGTGCGACATCTCCGCATGGGGAAGACTTCCGTTGAAGCCGCTCGCGATGGAGCGAATGAAGTTGCTGGCGCTGTCTTGGCGGGCACAGTTACGACGCTCGCAGTCTTCGTTCCCGTGATCTTTCTTTCAGGAATGATCCGGTTTCTCTTCGAGCCACTTTCCGCAGCCGCCACGATGACGATCGGCGCATCGTACTTTGTCGCCATGACCGTCGTACCAGCCTATTGTGCACGCTTCTTGCGAAGTCGGACGGGTTTTCAACCTGTCCAAGATGGCGACGATGCTGAACGGCAGGTTGAAAACCCTCGCGGTCTTTACGTTGGTTCGTTATCGCTTGTCCTCAAGTTTCGCTGGCTTGTTGTCCTCGTCACGCTCCTGCTCGTCGGTGCGTCGGCATTGCTTCTGCCTCATATCGGCACAGAACTGTTTCCCAACGTCGACGCTGGTACGTTCGAGATTCGCATGAAAACGATTCCCGGCACGCGACTCGAAGACACTGAAGAGTTGGTAGCACGAATCGAAGATACGATTAAGGAAGTCGTTCCAGAAAACGAAATCGAGGCTCTCATCTCGAACATCGGCTTACCAGTTGGAAAAGGAGCTGGCTTCTCGACGATCCTCAGCCCCAACTCGGGTCCCGATACCGCCTTTCTTGTCGTGAATATGATCCAAAGTGGGCGATCGACGAGCACCGATCGGTATGTAGAACAGCTGCGGGCTTTGTTAGCCGAACGGTTCCCACGTGAGCAGTTCTTGTTTACGTCCGGCAGCATCGTGAACGCTGCGTTGAACGAAGGTGCTCCCACGCCGATCAATGTTCAGATCTCGGCTGGAACGTTGGCTCAATGCAGGGATGCGGCGGAAAAGGTTGTTGATCTGGTCAGCCAGATCCCGGGTACGGCTGACGTGCAAATTGCGCAGTCACTGGACTATCCGCAACTCGATATCAAAGTTGATCGGACGAAGGCGCGTTTTCTTGGCTTGAGCCAGGAGGACGTGGCGCAATCGATTCTCACGGCGTACGGTTCCAGCATCGGTTACTCGTCAACGATTTGGGTCGATCCGGACAAGGGAACGGACTTTTTCATGGGTGTGCAATATGAGAATAACGAGGCGCGTTCGTTGGACGAAATACGCAATCTTCCTCTCTCAATCAACGGTCCCAACGGGCGCGTCACGGTTCCGTTATCGAACGTCGCCACCGTCAATCGCGTCAACATCCCAGGCGAAGCGAAGCATTACAACATCTCGCGTGTCAACGATGTCTACGTGAATGTCGATGGTCGCGACGTTGGTTCAGTCGCCGCCGATGTCCAGCGAGCGGTTGACAAGCTCGAGAAGAACTTCGAGTCCGGCGTGGCAGCTACACTGCGTGGTCCCGTCGAGACAATGAAGAGCGGTGCCAAGTCGCTTGGAATGGGCATTCTGATTGCGATCGTTCTCGTTTATCTGGTCATGCTTGCTCAATTCAAATCATTTGTCGACCCGTTGATCATCATGCTAGCGGTTCCACTCGGTCTATCCGGAGTGTTAGTAGTCCTCTACCTGACCAACACGACGCTCAATATCCAGTCGCTGATGGGAACGTTGATGATGATCGGAGTCGTCGTCAACAACAGCATTCTCTTGGTCGAATTCGCCAATCAGCTGCGCCAGCGCGGCTACGACACTCGCTCAGCGGCGTTGACTGCGGCGAGCGTCCGCCTGCGTCCAATCTTAATGACGTCACTGACACTCGTCGCTTCCATGGCACCGCTCTCGATCCACTTGGCACCCGGCGGCGAAGCCATGATCCCGCTTGCACGTGCCATGATTGGCGGGATGGTGGTGTCGACCGTCCTCACACTTTTCCTCGTGCCTTGCGTCTACACGATTATTAAGCGGGCGCCAATTCAACCGGCAACGGCAGTCTAAGGGAGCAAGTATTCACTGTTGTTCTCCAGCTTGCACGCCAAACAACTGCCGATCAGAAATCGACTCTCAGCCGTGTTCCCAGCGCAGTGAAATGCCCGTCGGAATATCCACCGACTGGCGCACGGTCTTCGATATCGCCGTAAATCGCATTGAATTGCAGCGACGAGTAAGCGTTGAAATACCACACCAAGCCGAGGGTCATGTTGTTTTCGACACCGCCTCGGATGTCACGATCGCTAAGATCCAGATACGAATATCTCAGCGCCACCTGCCACGCGCCCCTACCTCGTCCGACGCCGTTGTTACAAGTGTTGACGACAAAGAAATTCTCGAAGGGTCGAATACGGTCGATTGTTCCGGAATGTCGCTTGAGCGGCACATGTTCTCCCGTCAGCATGTAGGCGATGTGCACATATCCACCGTGGAAATTTAGATCGGGTCCAGTTCCCGCGGTGTCACTGTCCCGCTGCATCCAATTGGACTGATACTCGCCAACGACGTGAAATGGGCCGATGTTGAGAGCCGCCTCGAGCCCCAGGATTTCGTACCAATCGGCTCCGGCAATGGCCCCGGTGTCCAGCCAGCGCCTGTCGCTACGCAATTCGGCCCGAGTCCGGAAGCGACCTTGGTTGGCGTTGGTGTCGGCGGGACTAACGTCACCGTCTGGTTTTGCTACCATGCCGGAGATCGCCCAGTGAAAGTAACCCCGTCCGCCAGATGACTCGTCGTACCATGGGCTGCTGGCCAGGCGTGCGTTGCCGCTCAATTGCATCGAGTCACCGATCACCTTGCCATCGCGCGCCAGGTTTTCGAGTGCATACAGACCGTAACGCCAGTTATACAGCAGGTCTTCTGTGTTATTATACGCAGCGATGCCCAGCCGACGGGCGTCTTCGTTGAAGGCTTCGACGACCAGTGGGCGTTCAATAAAGACGTTGAACCGGCTGCTATTGAGGTGGTCCATTCCGATAGGACGCTTCTGGTTTCCAATCAGCAAGGTGCCCAGGATCGGCAACTCCTTGAAACCAATGTACATGTCCTTCATCTCGCCGCTGTCCGTCGTGTTCAAGTCGAACTGCATGCGGTACAGCATCGTCTCGAACAGATCGCCTTCAAACTTGAGCCGAACACGGCGAAAGAAGATGCGGTCTTCCGGGTCGGTCCCAAAGTTGTCCCCGGCATCGGGGTGTTCAAAGAATCCAATACCGGGGCTATCGTTGGTGAAGTTCCAGTAGTCAAGATGAATACGTCCGTTGATCTTCAGCGAAGGCTTACCGGCCGAGCCGACCTGTTTCTTGGCCTCCGCTTGTGCGTCTTGCTCCCACACGCGCTCCAACTCGGACAGACGGTGGTGAAACGAATCCAATGTGCTTTCCCGAGCGTGCGCCGGGAACATGCGTGCCTGAGGTGCCGCTTCCAATTGCTGAATGCGGCGTTCAGCTGCTTCCAGACGTTCAAAGAGATGCGGCTCGTAGGGAGCTGATGAGAAGCTCTGTGCGTGCGTAGCCGTTATGCATGCTAGCGTGGAGAGCGCCCAAACAAGCAGCATGGCTGACGAAGGCAACGCGACGCGTAGAGACATACCGTGAGCCCTTGCAGAGTCGTAGAATGAGACACCGCCAATTCAATTCTTGCGGTCTTATTGATTGAATCGGATGTGACGGAAAACGGGATTATTAAGAACTGATCAAGTGTGACGATTATGGCCCGTGCCGGTCATCAAAATCGCGACAACCCGGATAATCGTCAAACTGAGGTGCCCGCTCGTCTGGCGATCTCCGTACCTGACCAGTCGCCGAGAGTGTGCCGTGACAGCGGCCAATGGGGGGGAGTTTCCGGTGGAGAAGTTGAATAAGATGGTATTGGCATTTCTTCAACCATTTTGACATTAGGAGCAGTTCGTGTCGTTTCCTTGTTGTCGGTCCTCATGGGCTGCTTGCGTCGTAAGCCTGATATGTTCAGCTGTTTCGAGCGTGGCACCGCAGGCGGAGACGCTTGCCCAATCGGCCCAAGAATCCAGTTTTAACGCGCCCACCGCGAACAGGCCGCCCAACATCTTGTTCATTATGACGGATCAGCAACATGCCGACATGATGAGTTGCACGGACAATCCGTACCTGAAGACTCCGGCGATGGACAGCTTGGCCCGAGCCGGCGTCCGCTTCGCGAATACCTATGTAACGAACCCTGTCTGTGTGCCCAGCCGGATCAGCATGGCCACCGGCGTGATGGCGGGAAGGTTGGGTGTGTTCAACAACGGAATGAAGGCAAACGTCCCACGCGACGTAGATGCCAACTCGCTAGGCAAGCTGATCAAGAGCGCGGGCAACGACACCTTCTACGGCGGGAAGGTCCACATGTGTCCCGAATTGAACCCGTCTGACGCTGGCTACGACGAGTACTTCCGAGATCAGCGCGACGCGTTGCCGAGGGCCTGCATCGCGTTTATCGAGAGAGAGCGAGATAGGCCGTTCTTTGCCGTGGCGTCATTTATTAATCCTCACGACATATGTTTTGCATATCGCGCCTACAAAGGTAATTCGCCCAATAATAGTTCGAGCGTTGAGCATCTCTATCGGCAGGCATCGGCGATGTCGTTGGACAAGCTGCCGCCACTGCCCGATAACTTCAGGATTCCGTCGCCCGAGGCCGATGCCATCACAATCTATTCCAGGCCTCATGCGGTAACGCCCGCCATGACGATGCGCAAAGATTACGACGAACGGGAATGGCGAATCTATCGCTGGATCTACTGCCGTCTGACCGAACAAGTTGACAGGCATATAGGACAGATCCTCGATGCCCTGAAGCGAAATGGAATGGAGGAAGAGACACTGATCATTTTCACCAGCGATCACGGCGACATGGACGCCTGCCACCGGTTGGCATCAAAAGGCCGCTTTTACGAACAGTCAGTTCGTGTTCCGTTGCTGATGAAATACACAGGTACCATCGTCCCAGGCAAAGTGGATGACAAACACCTGATCTCCAGCGGTCTCGATATCCTCCCGACGTTGTGCGACTACGCCGGAGTTGCCGTGCCAGAAACGTTATTAGGCAGGAGTTTGCGGTCAATCGCCGAAGGTAAACGGGTTGACGCCTGGCGTCCGTACGTGGCTACCGAGAATCACACGGGGCGCATGATCCGCAGCAAACGCTTTAAGTACTGCGTATACAACGACGGAGAAGTCCGTGAATCCCTGGTGGACATGAAGAACGATCCTGGTGAAATGAAGAATCTGGCCTCGAAACCCGAATACGAAAACATGTTGATCGAGCATCAGAGGTATCTCGAACATTGGATCGAAGAATCCGGAGACAGGGAAGCCAAGTCATTTGCCGTGATCGTCAATCGCGTTGATATCGGCACCAAGTTTCAACAGTAGCTTGACGGCCTCAATCGTCTCGTCTTCAGTTCCGGCCGCTTCGTCGCCGTTGCCCAGTACACCAACGCCGACCGTTGCCAGCAGTGGCGTTTCGTCGCCGCGCGGCGTGGAAATTGGATCCGCTTCGGCTGCGAGTAGCGATTCAATGATTGCCGTACTTCCGTTCCAACGTGAGCTATTCGTAAGGACATGAGTTCGTTTCTTGGCGTCTCGACCACCATGACGCCACGACTCGCTCGACTGAGGTAGTTGCAGCGAGTCTCCCACCACGAGAATTCTGGGTCGTGGGTCAGTTTGAACCAACCGATTGCAGGAAGGTGTCGGGAGTCTTTTTCGGCCAAGAGATTGCAGGAAGGCGTCTGGAGTCTTCTTCGGATGACAGCGTACGAGTTTTGGGCGAGCTTTGGCCGAAAGAGACTCCCGACCCCTTCGATCACAGGCAAATTCTGGGCGTTACTCTTCTTCTTGCGTTCACATACGCTATAATTGAAGTTCACTTTACGATATTCTTTGAGCGAAGATCGATCGTGGAATGGGCCAGTCCCCCCCCTCGATCGTGACGAGCGAGGCGTGCGCGATGCGAGACAGGACGACCGGGCAACCGTCGGCGCTAGAAAAAAACGCTGTTGCTGAATGGCGATCCTGGCTGACTTCGATCGCTGCAGGTTATTTTCTTTTCGAGACGCTGACGGGATTGGCCATTTGGTTGCTGCCGTTCAGTCAATTGGCCCAGTTCTCGGTGCTGCTCCATACCGTGATCGGTTTCGTCTTCTTGCTGCCGGTGATCTGGTATATGGCGCGGCATTGGTGGGTGCGACGAAAGGGGAACTTCAGTCATTACCAATTGCTGGGATACATCGCGGCCGCGCTTGTGGCTGTTTGCATCGTGAGTGGTCTGGTCGTAACTTGGCAAGGTGTAGTCGGTCCGAGGATGGACTATGTCTGGGATCTCGTACACCTGGTGACGGGAATTGGCTTGGCGGTTTTTGTTGTCGTCCACGTGGTGACGGTTGTCATTCGTAAAGTCAATAACCCGGATGCCCGCCAGCAACTTCTCACTGCTCGGCGTGCATTCTATGTACGAAGTCTCGTTGGATGTGCGAGCTTGTTGGCGCTTTGCGGAGTGATGATGGCCGTCTATACCGAGCCTGGCCAGGACCGCAGTTTTCCGGACGACTACAACTGGCGATTCGGCGAAGACCGACCGTTTGCTCCCAGCCTGTCCACGATCGATCATTCCCAATGGACGGATTCCGTTCGGCAGAAAGTTGTCGAAGCGGTTGGCGACGAACATCACGAGGTTGTCTTGACTTCACTTCAGGACAATGCCAATGCACAGGGAAGTCTCTTTGAGCAGATGCGTGATTGTACCGCCAACCTCGATCTCGACGAAGAGCAGCGCGAAAAGCTCAAGAGCGTTTTCGCCGACGCCGCGGCAACCATGAAACAGGCTGGGGCGCTCCAAGCAGAGAGTTTGGCGGGATCCGCAAGTTGCGGAACGAGCGGATGCCACACTCAGATCTACGAAGAATGGTTGCCAAGCGCTCACCGCTATTCTTCGATGGACGACATGTTTCAACGCGTCCAGACGCTGATGTCCAGCGAAACATCACCGGAGCATACGCGGTATTGCGCCGGCTGCCATGATCCGATTTCTTTGTTCAGCGGCGCGAAGAACTCTGGCAACATTACGTTGAGCGCCGCCGGTGCGGACGAAGGCATTTCCTGCCTGGTGTGCCACAGCATTACTCAGACGGACGTGCAGGGTAACGGCAACTACACCGTTGAACCGCCCTCGCGATATGTGTACGAGCAGCACGAAGGAAAGCTGGCGAAGTTCGTTAGCGACTTCCTGATTCGCACGTATCCACAACACCACATCACGTCCTACTCGCGACCGCTTTACAAGACGGCTGAGTTCTGCGCGGCCTGCCACAAGCAGTACCTCGATAAGGAGGTCAATACGGACATCGGCAAAGTGCAGGGCCAGAACCAATACGACAGTTGGAAGAACAGCAAATGGCATCACGAGGGTGACCCAACCAAGACGATCAACTGTCGCGAGTGCCACATGCCGTTGTCTGAGAGCGATGATCCGGCTCGTGGCGATGCCACGGACTACAACCGTCTGCCGAACGATCGCCTGCACCGTAGCCATCGCACGCTGGCCAGCAATCAGTACATTCCAGAACTTCAGAAACTGAAGGGACACGAGAAACACGTGCGCCTTACGAAGAAGTGGTTGCGGGGTGAGATCGAGATCCCCGAGATCGCCGATAAATGGACCAGCGGCCCGGTAGTTCGCATGAAGGTCATGGCCCCCGAGGAAGTCTCGTCCGGCGAACAACTCTCGGTGCAAGTCGTCCTGACGAACAACAAGACGGGCCATGACTTTCCAACGGGCCCGCTCGATATGATAGAAAGCTGGATCGAGCTTAAAGTGACCGACGACGCGGGCAACGAGATCTACCACAGAGGTGCCGTCGGCGAGGACGATCGAATCCAAGATGCGCCGGTCTGGTTTAAGGCAGATGGTTTTGATCGCCAGGGTAAGTTGATCGATCGCCATAACCTATGGGATCTGGTCGGCGCCAGTTACAAACGCTCCCTTTATCCAGGCGTTACGGATAGTGTTGCGGTACAGTTTCAATGTCCGTCCATGGCACGAGGTCGAGTTGTCGACAACGGTGAAAAACAATCGCCAGGACATCGGTCACAGAGTTTCGTGGTACCCACACCGACGGATGCGCCAAGCACCGAGTTGTTGGTCGAAGCGATACTTTGGTATCGCAAAGCTAACCCTGAGTTTCTCAACCGTGTTTACGGAGAAGCGGCGGGCGTCCGGTCGCCGGCCAGTGAAATGACGCGTGCAACCGCTCGTATCAGGATTAATGGTGATGGCACGACGTCGGCTGAGTAAGCGTCACCTGTTAATGCTGCGATGGGGCGTGCCGTGCATCTTGGCAGCACTAGTTCTCAGTTACGTTGCCTTCCTGGGCACGATGCGAAAAGACCCTTCGGCACCGAATGCAGACGGAACGATCGGTGGTTTGACAAGCGTCCTCGATCGTGATATCTCGCCCGAGATGGTGCGTTTTTCGTTCGACGACGTGACGAAAGAGACCGGCATTCGGTTCAGGCATTTCCCCGCCACCCGCCAGTCGCTCTTGCCAGAGGATATGGGGTCGGGTCTCGCGTGGGGTGACTACGATGGTGATGGTGACCCGGACTTGTACCTGGTCAATTTTCACGGCACGGTTCGTGATCCCATTTCCGCGGAAACTGAAACTGGACGTTGCGCCCTCTACCGCAACGATGGCGATGACCGCTTTGTTGACGTGTCGAAACAAGCCGGTGTCGATCGGGCTCTGTTCGGTATGGCGGCAGCTTGGGGTGATTACGATGACGACAACGATCTGGATCTGTACATCACCGCCTATGGGCCCAACGTGCTGTTTCGCAACGATGGCAACGGCTCGTTTACAGACGTGACCGATATCGCCGGTGTCGGCGACGATCGGTTCAGCGCCGGATGTGCCTGGGGCGACTACGATCGCGATGGACGTATTGACCTCTACGTGTGTACATACGTCCGGTTCGAGTATCGCGACGAAGATCGGAACGGTTCAGCACAAGTGCGAGACGAGGTCAACCCGTATACGATCAATCCTTCATCTTATCCAGCCGATGCGAACATTCTCTATCACAACAATGGCGACGGTACTTTTACCGATATCGCCGAGCAGGTCGGTGTGGAGGATGCTAAGGGCCGGTCACTAGGTGCCGTTTGGTTTGACTTCGACAACGACCAATGGATCGATCTGTACGTTGCCAACGACGTTTCCGCGAATGCCGTCTATCGCAATAAAGGCAATGGGATGTTTGAGGATGTTGGTGCCCAGTCCCTGGCGGCGGACTATCGTGGTGCGATGGGATTGGCCGTCTGCGATTACCAGAACGACGGTGACCTTGATCTCTTCGTTACCCACTGGGTCGCCCAGGAGAATGCCTTCTATGAAAACATGTTCTCCGACCTTGCGGAGATGTCGGCTGGCAACGAGCAGGATCGTCCCGTGTTCTTCGCAGACAACTCCGATTCCGTGGGATTGGGGCAGCTCTCTCTAAACATGGTTGGCTGGGCCGCCGGTTTCGCTGACTTCGACAATGACGGCCATTCTGATCTGTGGGTGGTCAACGGCAACACCTTGCAGATGGCGGACGACCCGACACAACTCGCACCGCAACGCCCACACGTCTTTCGTCAACAACCGCCTCGTGGCTTCTTTGAGATTGGCAGACAGGCATGTCCTCGGCTGGGCGAACCGATCGTCGGCCGCGGCGGAGCGCACGCCGACTACGATGGCGACGGCAGACTGGACTTGGCGATCATGGTTCACGGTGGGGAACCGATCGTTCTGCGAAATACATCGTCTGATTCCGGGCATTGGATTGGAGTGCGGCTGCGACAGCAGGGTGGCAACACGTCCGCACTAGGCGCACGTGTGGCGATCCGCATTGGGGATCGCGTGCAAACAGCTCAGGTCGGTGCCGATGGATCGTATCTTTCTCAGAGCCCCACGGATCTGCATTTCGGACTGGCTGACACTCAAACCGTGGACGAAATCACGATCCACTGGCCCGATGGCGATGAAGATCGCTATGAGAACGTCGCGTGCGATCAAGTCGTGCAGTACTCGCACAGCATGTCAACTGTCGACCTGCAGCCCATCGCCAAAGAACAGGAGGGCAATCAGCCGTAGGCTTGGACAAGCGCCGCAAACCGCAAGGAGTTGACGTCGGCGATCATGCCTCTGACTAAAAGGACAGAAGCAGCTGCCAGATGAACGCATTACCGAGGGCATCCATCTCCTGCCAAGTCTTCTGGCAGACGTCCTCGTCGCCTTCGATTGTGCCGATTTCCGCTTTTTTCTTCCGCCACGCATAGCACTCGCCCGGCTGCGGCTTTTCCTCGGATGGAGCTGCCAGGAATGTGCCAGGCTTTGCATCTGTGGGCAACGGTCGCGGGCCGCCCGCAGTCAAGCTACCTCCGCTGTGGCCGCGCGAGTAGACACCGTGTTCCAGCGTCGTTTCGGTCATCACACGCATGTTCTCGACTGTCGCATCGTTCTGGACGATTGCGCTGGCGTCCATGATGTAACCGCCGTCTTGAGCAATGCCTTCGATCAGTTCCAGGCAACGCTTGCGAACGTCTGCCGGCTCGCCCAAGGAAAGCAAGGTGTTCGGCACCCCACCACTCAGGCAGAACTTGTCGCCCAGGGCGTCCCGTGTCTTGTAGATGTCGCCCTGGTCGAGGTGGTATACGATGCTCCGGTCAGGCAGTTCGGCAAACGATTCGAGATGATGGTCCCAGCTTCCTTCCGCGTAGAACAGCGTTTGAAGACCTTCGGACCAGAGGTCCTGAATGATCGGCTTCAGCGTCGCCCAGTATATGTTCTTGAAGATTTTTGGTGAGACGAACGGAACGCCGCCACGATGCATCCAAAGGCCAACCGGCACGTTCCTGTCCGGATCACCGGTCGTCTTGGCTACGTACGCCAGATGCGGCGCGAGTGCCTCGCAGGCCGCAAGAACTTTTTCAGGACGCTCGAACAGATCGTCAACCAGCCCCAGGTAGCCTCGCATTTTGTCAGCGATGATGTCCAATGGGGCCTTCAAAATCCCGGCGATGGCCGAAACGGTGCCACACTCCGTGCGCAATCGCTCTACCTGTGGGCCGAACGCCGTGAAGTACTGCATCATAGCCATGCCCGTCTTGACCAACGCCAGGTTGTTTTCGACCGTACATGGTTCACCGATCGGCACCAACTGCGCGGCAACACGAGGTAGCCAGACGTTGTACAAGAAGCCTGTCGGATCCTCGATCAGCGCGTCGTACTCGTCGGGCTGCATGAACGCATTGTTCTGCGGCGGCTCGCGGTACTGAAAGCCGGTATCGGCCGGGATGTCGATTCCGGGAATGGCGTAGTACTTCAGCCCCATCGACTGCGCGAGCCCCGTCCAGACGTAGACCATGTTTGCCACAACTGCATCCCATTCGAAGTCCGACGCGCACTTGCAGGCGGCGTCAAACGCGATCTGATAGTTGTGTGTGAGTTCCTGGCAGGTGTTTCCGGAATACACTCCGGTGAACTCGGCAACGAAAGGTCGAATCGGAATGCGATCCGGCATTTCGTTACGCATCGCCGTCGTATATCTGGCGAAACGCTCCGCGTACCGAGCCGCTAGATCATCCGACACCGCCAAGTCAACAGTTGTACTCATGAAAGGACCACCGATCGTTTCGTTTGTTGTTTCCGATTCAAAAGGGCGAGATTGCGTACGCAGTCATTGCGCGAACATTTTCCAACGGCGTGTCACGCGGCACTTCACAACCTGCACCGACGATGAAGCGGTCGCCGGCTTGGCGATGGCATTCAGCAATCGAAGCCGTGACCGACTTGGCGTTGGCGTTACGTAAGTCCCGGACTGGGTCGATATTTCCCAGCAGTATCTGATCAGGCCCCATGGCTCTGCGCGCCTCATCGACAGGTGTGAAGTAATCCAAGTCGACAATCTCGCATCCCAAACGCCCCATGCCTTCGACAATTGAGGCTGTGTTGCCGCAGATGTGCAACCGGACAGCAGCACCCATGGCTTGAATTCCGTCCACGAGTTTCTTCTCGTAGGGCCAGACAAACTCAGTGTAGAACTTGGGCCCGATCAAAGAGGCGGCGGCATCGCCGATGCCAACGATATCTGCGCCCGCGTCCACCTGGGCTCGAGCGTAACGCAACGCCATCTCCAAAGTGAAGTCGAACAGTCCGCGGACGAACGCGGGATCGTCGTAGAAATCGAGCATCAACGTATTGATTCCTCGCAGATCCGCTGCTTCTGCACAGGGCCCTTCGACCCAACCCATAATCGCTTTCTCATCGCCAACGCGCTCCTTCATTAGTTTCAGGGCGTGGACGGCATCATGCATTCTTCCACCACCAAGCGGATCGGGGATCTTCAATTGTTCGAGCGATTCTTTGTCTGCCAGCAGCGCATCGCTCTCGATGATCGCAGCGGGCTGGTCAGCGTAGAATTCGACTTTCGCGCCGCAGTCAGACGCTTCTCGAGCGGGATCGGACATGTTGCAGACGATATCAAAATCGAACTGCTCCGCTGTGCGAATCTGGGCCTCGGCCAGTACGCGAAAGTCCTTGACGTATTCACCGTACTTAACGCCGATCTGATCGGCGCAAAACATCATCACGACCGGCATCAGCGGCAGCCGGTCAACCGGTTCGCCTTGCAAAAATGCTAGGACTCGTTCGCGACCATTTATCATCTTGTGGTGTGAACAATGGGGATGTTGATCTGGTGACATCTGTTACGAACTATAGCAACTAGATGACGTCGAGCCAAACCAACGATCGGTGTCGGTGGACCGCGAGCGATTCCTGTACCCCTGATCGGTCGCTTTTTGCTTGCGGTACTAGTCAAACTAGACCGTAGTTGTGTAGTATACGGGTCGCTGCGCTGGATCGCTAGCGAGGTTGTGCCTCGGACCGATGCGAGCTATCGCTCGGTTGCGGCGATCCGCTCCCCGACCAACCTGCGGTCGGTGCCCGTCGCTTAAAACTTGACTCATTTGTACAGATAAACCTGATACAAGCTTTCTAGCCCCGCACCGTCTCAGGATCATATCCAAGGAGCATACCATGAAAAGACGTGATTTCCTCCGTACGTCGGCCGTGGCGGCCACAGCCGGTATTGCGGCACCCTATTTTGTCTCCTCACGAGTATTGGGAAGTGGTGACCAGACCGGTGCCAACGACAAGGTGAACGTGGGGATCATTGGGCTCGGTGGCCGTGCGCGAGGCATTGCCAAGACATGTCTACAGATTCCTCAGATGCGAGTTGCGGCCGTCTGCGATTGTTTCGGTCCGCGCTGCGGCCAATTCATCGATGCCGTCGGCAAGGACCAGAAGTGGGCGGCCTACGAAGACTTCCGCGAGATGATTGACAAAGAGAAACTCGACGGCGTGATGGTCGAAACGACGACTCACGCGCGGGCCTGGGTGACGACTCTCGCGATGCAAGCGGGCATGGACGTTTACATTGAAAAGCCGATGTGCCTGACGATCGACGAGGGGCGCTATATGGTCGAGGCGGCCCGCAAGTACGGTCGCGTCACTCAAGTCGGAACACAACAGCGCTCCATGCCGATCAATAACTGGGCGAGTGACCTTGTCAAGAACGGCGCGATTGGGACTGTCCACACGGTGCTCGCGCCGAACTTTGTTGGTCCCGATATTTGGACGGACCTCCCGGCCCAACCGCTTCCCAAAGGAGGGAGTGAAGGCTGGTGGGATCTCTGGACGAATCAAGCGGAGTTGCGGCCGTATCACCCACAGGTCCATCGTAATTGGGCGCGTTGGTGGTCGTACGACGGAGGCGGTCGCTGCTACGGCGTGACAGGATGGGGTGCTCATTCGTACGACCAGATCCAACGTGCATTAGGCACCGACGAAACCGGTCCCGTCCAAATCTGGCTCACAGAACCGGTGAAGTCGATGCCGACGGGCAAGTACGACAACCCAAAGGGCAATCCGGATACCGGCGTCGACTACCGTGGTTTGGCACAGCCGGTGGTCGGGCCGAGGGCAAAAGTCCGCATGAAGTTCGCCAGTGGGACTGAGCTGCGACTTGACCTTGACGGCGACTGGGGGCCGGGGCTTGGAGCCATCTTCATCGGCGACAACGGAAAGATCGAAATCAATCGGAACAAGATCGCCAGCAATCCGAAGGAACTGGTCCAGTCGTCTGATAATCCAGGCCCGAATCAGAAACTCGAGACGCAATACCATATCGAAAACTGGATCGAGTGCATCAGGACTCGTAAACGCTGCAATGCGGACATCGAGTACGGTCAGCGAGCATCGACGCTCTGCTATCTCGTCAACATCGCGCGTGACGTCGGCCAGCTCGGCAAGAAGCTGAATTGGAACCCGGACGCCGAACGCTTTACCAATTGTGACGAAGCAAACCAGATGCTGTCGCGACCACGGCGAGAAGGGTATGAACTGCCGGTCTTGGGTTAGTGCTTTCATGCCAAAGCGCAAAGAGCGCAAAAAGGGTCAGGAGTCTTTTTCGGCGAGCTATCGCAGATAGAATCGAGTTTGGCCGAGACAGGCTTTTGACTCCATCTCACCCAGCAACAGAATGAGTTCACCATGTCTTCGCGGATGTCATACTTAGTTCTGTTGCAGCTGGCCTGCTGTGTTATCGCAGCGTCGGCCGAGAAGTTGGACGAGAGTCCCGCCACCGGCAAAGAGTGGGGGTATCGCCCCGCAGCGGGCGCAGTGTCGGCCGTGAATCCGCCCAGTTTCAGCTGGCGCCCCGATCGTCAGGTCACTGCGTGGGAAGTCGAGTGCGGCCGTGAAACAGGCCTCACATCGATCGAGTACCGCGCCGATGACATCGAGATGAACGTCCATTGTCCGCCGAGAGTCTTCGCGCCCGGCAAGTACACTTGGCGTTATCGTGGTGTGACCGAGAAAAGCGCGAAGACCAACTGGAGTCGTTCGCGGACATTCACGATCAGTGAGAACGCCGTTGAGATGCCGCTGCCACCGCGCAAGGAACTCCTCGCTCGCATCCCCAGATCTCATCCACGATTATATGTCCGCCCGGAGGAGTTGCCTCGACTGCGTTCGTTGGCCCAAGGTTCGATGCGGACGCAGTTCGAAGAATTAGTGAAACAATGTGACCGGTTGGTGGCCAAACCACCGCCCACTGATGAGCCTCCCAAGTATGGGCCGAATGTAGTTCGCAACAGCGACGCGTGGCGGAAGATCTGGTGGGGCAACCGCACGTACACGACTAAGGCGTTGGACAGTGCCGCGATTCTAGCGTTTACGCGACAACTCGGCGGAAAAGAGGAATTTGGACAACTCGCCAAACGAATTCTGATGGATTGCGCAAAGTGGGATCCCAAAGGGGCAACGGGGTATCGCTACAACGACGAAGCGGGGATGCCTTACGCATACTACTTCGTCCGGACGTACACGTTTGTCCATGACCTGCTGAGCGAACCGGAGCGGGAGGTCTGCCGCCGCGTAATGAAAATTCGTGGCGACGAGATGTACCGGCACCTTTACCCAAGACACCTTTGGCAGCCATTCTCTAGCCACAGTAATCGAGCATGGCATTTCCTGGGCGAAGTGGGAATCGCGATGCTGGACGAAGTCGAGGGAGCCGACGATTGGGTGTGGTTCGCGATGAATGTGTTCCACAATGTCTACCCGGTCTGGTCAGACGACGACGGAGGATGGCACGAAGGATTCGGATATTGGAACAGCTACGTTGGCCGCTTCACGTGGTGGGCCGATGTCATGCGCTCGGCGATGGATGTCAACGCCTACGACAAGCCGTACTTCTCGCGGATTGGATACTACCCCATGTACTTGTTGCCGCCGGGAAAAGTGGGTGCCGGCTTCGGTGATTTGAACGCAAACAGGAATGCGTCACACGCCGTGTCGCTGGTTACGCAACTCGCTACCCAAGCCGGCAATGGGCATTGGCGATGGTATGTCGAACAGATGGGAGGTCCGCGTCCCGTCTCCGGCTACATCGGTTTCGTTCGCGGTGCGTTGCCACCAGTTGCGGCAGAATCCCCCCACAACTTGCCTGCATCACGGCTCTTTCGGGGCATCGGCCAGGCGGTCTTGAACACGACGGTCGACGACGCGGAAAAAGACGTTCAAGTCGTCTTCAAGTCTAGCCCCTTCGGAACCCAGTCGCACGGCTACGAGGCGAACAATTCATTTTTGCTCTGGGCCTACGGTCAGCGGCTGTTGGTTCGCAGTGGTTATCGCGACAGCTACGGAACCGAGCACCACAAGCGCTGGATGTGGAGTACCAGGTCGGTCAACAACATCACCGTCGACGGACGTGGGCAGCTGGCGCACTCGGCGTCGTCCCGAGGCGACATCATCTCGTTCAAGACCTCTCCATCGATCGACATTGTGGCGGGCGAGGCAGGTGCCGCTTACCGCTCGGACTCCGGTAATCCGCTGCTCGACCGCTTCACACGCACGATTCTGTTCGTCAAGCCAGAACTCGTTGTCGTTTACGATCGTCTGGTAGCCCGGCGGGACTCGACGTTCGAATATTGGCTGCACGCCACACAGCAATTTGCGGTCACGAACCAACACGATATCAATCTCAAAGTCAAAGATGTTGGCTGCGCAGTTTCGATCCTGGCACCAGAAGGCCTTGCATTCTCGCAGACAGACCAGTACGACCCGAACCCGCGACCTCGAATCACGCTTCGCGAATGGCATTTGACGGCTTCCACGCCATCCAAAGCAAAGGCGGTGGAATTCGTGGCACTCTATCGACCCTATCGCGACGGTCATGAACCGCCGCGCGAGGAGAAGTTAACAAGGATCGACGGCGGATATGTTCTGACGGCAGATCTGACGGACGGTCAGGTCGTGGCGTTGTTACCCAACGATGATTCGGCATCACTCTCAGCCGTGGGAATCTCGTCCGACGGCGGAATTCTGGTTCAGCGGCGTAGTACGGATGGCTCTGTCGTTGCTACCTTGCAGCTTGACGAATAGCGACTGTTTGTCGTGGATTAACACTAGAACCGTACACAACAAAACCGTACACAAGGAGCTGTTCAATGTCAGACAAAGATCGACGGGAGTTTCTTAAGAGCGCAGCTGCCGGGACAGGCTTCGCGTTGGCTGCCACCGCTGCGATTGCCGAGACTCAGAGGAGTGCGAACGAACCTATTCGTGTGGGGTTGCTCGGCATGGGGGGGCGTATGCGGTCGCACATAACTGCCTTGGCGCAAATGGCCGAAGACAACGTCGAGATTGTCGCTATCTGTGACTGCGATCAAAGCAAACTCGACTCGGCAGTCGAGCGTTATCCCGAGTTGAAAGGTAAGAAGCTCGCGCTCTACAGCGACATGCGCAAGATGTTCGACGACAAGTCGATCGATGCGGTCAGCAACGCGTTGGGCGATCGTTGGCACGCACTGTCAACGATCTGGGCCTGCCAAGCGGGAAAAGACGTGTATGTCGAGAAGCCCGGCACGCATAATCTGTTCGAAGGCCGCCAAATGGTTGCCGCGGCGCGCAAATATAATCGCATGGTCCAGCATGGGACGCAGAACCGCTCGAGCCCGAACATCATGGAGGGGATTGCCAAATTGAAGGAAGGAGTCATCGGCGATGTCTACATGGCTCGGGGGCTCGACTACAAGCTGCGTGGCAATCTGGGCCGTGTCAATCCGAGCCCCGTGCCGAAAGGTCTGAATTGGGATCAGTGGCTGGGACCGAAGCCCAGTCGCGACTACAGCCAGTTCTGGCACCGGCGCTGGTACTGGAACCTGGAGCTTTCCAGTGGCTGCTTTGCCAACCAGGCAGTTCATGAACTGGATATCCTTCGCTGGGGGCTCGGACTGAACAGCCATCCAACCCAAGTGACAGCGACGGGTGGCAATTTCGTTCATGAAGATGACCGCACATCACCCACACATGTGGCGATCACCTATCAGTTTGAAAATGCAAAACCGATCGTCACCTATGAACATCGTTCTTGGTACACCAACAGCGAAGCCGGCTTTCGGGACCAGTACCCGTTTGTCCAGCCGAACTATCCAGTAGGGACGATCTTCTTCGGGTCCAAAGGTTACATGATCTTTCCCGACTACAGCAGCTACCACACGTTCTTTGGTCCCAAGAGCGAGCCTGGACCGAGCAAGGCAGATGAAGAGCACACAATGGCGGATTTGCCACATTTCCAGAACTGGGTCGCCGCAATCCGCGCTCGCGACCACAAGGTTTTACATGCCGACATCGAGGAAGGTCACAAGTCGATGGCGCTTTGCTTGTTGGCGCGTACTGCCTACCAGGTTGGCCGGCATTTGCAATTTGATCCGAAATCTGAAATGGTCGTGAGTGACGACGAGGCGAACGAACTGCTCAATGAGCCCGGCTATCGCAAACCATACATCGTGCCAGAACAAGTATAAGGTGAAGAAAAGCTGACCCTATCTTGCCCGGCACGTTGAAAGCGGGTCTCGTAATTCTGTAATCACGGGAGAAACTGAAATGAGGCAACTCCGCTTGGCTTCACTCATTTGTATGAGTTTGCTGCTAATGATTCATCCGCACGTCGCCGCAGCTCGTGCTGCCGCGGATGCGGACTATTTCGTTGCCGTGGACGGCAATGACGGTGGTCCGGGAACGAAAGAGCGCCCCTTTGCGTCGCTCGCTGGTGCGCGCGATGCCGTGCGCAAATTGAAGAAGCGCAATCTCGAAAAAGAGATCGTCGTGCTGATTCGCGGTGGCACGTATGTCCTACAGCAGCCAACGGTCTTCGAGCTTCAGGATTCAGGAACGGAAGCTCGTCGCATCACTTATGCGGCGCATCCGGGCGAACGGCCTGTGTTCAGTGGAGGGCGGGCGATCGAGAATTGGAGCGAAGGAGAGCGAATATGGAAAGCCACGTTGTCTGAGGTAAAGTCGGGGAAATGGTTCTTCCATCAACTCTTTGTGGACGACAAGCGTCAGCCAGCCGCGCGTGAGCCGGACGAGGGATTTTTCCATGTTGTGGCCACAGGGCCGGATGACCACACCAGCTTCCAATTCCGCGAAAACGATCTCCAACGATATTCGAATCTCGAGGACACGCGGATTGTCTTTCTACACGACTGGTCGACTTCGCGAGTGGGAATCAAGGACGTTGATGAGAAGACGCATATGGTGAGCTTCCTTGATCCGATCGGATCGAGTGGACACAGCTTCTTCCGCATTACTGGTTTTGAGCAACACCCACGATACTATGTCGAGCACGCACCAGAGCTGTTGGACTCGCCAGGAGAATGGTATCTGGATCGGAATCAAGGTGTGCTGTCGTATGTACCGCATTCTGATGAGAAGATTGGCCAAACAACGATCGTTGCTCCGGTTCTCGAACAGTGGTTGGTCGTGCGAGGTGACG
>JASLPZ010000159.1:0-15356 GCA_030744725.1 Pirellulaceae bacterium | reverse complement strand
CAAAGGACTGAAGAAGTTCTGTAGATCGTAGTACGGCAGAAACATCAACGTCGAAAGCGGTTCGCGGTGCGATTTCAGCCGCGCAGCGAAGTTGAAATCACGGACCAGACCGTCACCAATCAGGATGGTCGCCTTCAGGCCGTCGGCGTACTCGAATCGATAAGCCACCGGATTGCGTCTCAAACGTCGGACCTCTGCTTTCGATGGCAGCACGTGACTGAATCCGGGTCGCGCGGAAGTTAGCGTCTGGCTGCGGCAAAGACACGCCTCGAATAGCCTTGGGTCCCAGCCACCAGCCTCCCAAGAACCGCTGTCCATCGCAGCCCAAACTGCGTCACCTTTCAGAGCTTGCATGGCCACTACGCCTGTTTCTCCTCCGCGGCGACGCTCGACCATCGTCTGCAGCGTCTCGAGTGCGTGGAAGTCGTACGAGTCCGGACCACCCAAGGCGACAGACATCGCCTCTTCAACCTCGGCACCAGCTGGCATCTCGACCGGCGGGATTCGCCGAGACACTGGCAGTGACGACCCGGCCATCAGGGCAAAGCCCATGTCGCGCGCCGTTTGCACCATCTCTTTGGCCCAGTCCCAGTTCCACGAAAGGTGCTTGTCGTTGAACACCGGGACGCTCTTGCCACTATCGCGAAACACATCGACGATTTTCTGAAACAGCTCGTAACGCGGATAAAGATGTTGTCCCTTTTCGTTCTTGGGATAGGTGCCGTGCTCGCCGATCAGCAGCACTCCATCGACGGCAAGTTTCTCGCCGCCACACGTCAGCGCTTCGGCAACGGTAGGGTAGATTCGTAACGACGGAATCTCTTTGGCCCGTGCACGGCTGGCGTCGCCTTCGGGAACCTGGTCGGTATACAGCGAAACCAGGTCCATCGGCGGGCGATGGTGACGGCCATTCCAACCGTAGCCGTAGAGAAACCTGTCGACGATGTGTTGCGCGTGCGAGTACTTGCGGTATTCGGTTACAACCGCAGCAATTTTGGGGCGGGCCATGGGATGACTCCGTTGAGACGAAATGTCATCGTATTTCAAATACGGATTCTGGTATCCACCGTATACCGTTGCGGAACAGCATGATTCCACAGGAACATAAAACTTAGTATATTAGGTCGACTATAGCCAACATAAGATCGAGATAAGGTTCCGCGTAGAATGTTATTCCCAACGGGAGAAGTCTCTGCGGCTCTCCTGGCCCGCCAATAGGTGACGCACTAGGACAGGTGACGTAGAGTACCCCGCACGGTCAAAACAGCCAACCGAAGGAGCACTCATGATGTCGCGCGCCATACGGTTGTTGCTGGTTGCAATGCCGGCGCTGTTGTCGGCCAGATTGCTGCTGGCCGAGGGACCAACAATTCCCTTTTCCCAGGCGCTCGATGCCGCGGCCATCTCGGTCGGCCGGCTCGACAGCATCCTCGACCATGCACTGATCCTCGGCAACGGCGACATCAATGCTCTGGTCTACTCCGAGGCCGGCCAACTGCGGCTCATGCTGACGAAGAACGACGTTTGGGACGCGCGTCTGGACAGTAAGCTTGATCCGCCGCTGCCGACTTTGAAGCTGATCAAGAAGCTGGCTGCGAAGTCACAACCGCAGCATGGTGGTAACGCGAGCATAGGCGAGGACGGCTGGAGAAACCGCGGTAGTGACAGCTATCATGCGCATCCTTATCCTTGCCCTCGGGCTTGCGCGCGGCTGGTCCTTAGCGATCGTCCCCCGCATCCGGTTTGGCGACAAATCCGTACCGCAGGAAAGCTCAACGGCTGGCGGCACCGCGACGGCGCGGCGGTGATGAGCATCGAGGGAAAGCCGGGGGCGTCTAACGGCTACGCGTTCGGCCCGCTCGTCGGTGAGCCAGGAGAGTACCGAGCGCTGCGGATGACCTTGTCCGGTACGGACAACGCCCGATACTATGTCGACGTGATGGATCCTGCTGGAAACATTGTTTTCAAGAGCGATTGGATCGACACTCCGACAGAGGTGGAAGAAATTGTCTTTCCCTTGCCGGCGGACCAGGTGATCGGCCAGGTGATCCTGTACACGTGGACCAAAGACGGCCAGTTGGCGGAAAATCGATTCGAAAAACTAGTCCTTGACGGACCAAGCGGCACACTGACCGTCGACTTGGCGGCCAGCACTCTCACTTCAGCACCGCGCCCGGCCCAGCTCGATCTCCGCCGGGCCGTGGCCACGATTGAAGGCGGGGACGACAACGATTCCCCGACCGAGATCCGCGCGCTGGCCGACCGAAATGTCTTTCTCATCAAGTCGCCCCACAATGGACAACTCGTACCGGCGCGGTCTGCCGATACGCCCGATGCCACGTCTGGTCAGACCGACGGTGTGGCATGGCTGGCCCAGGAAATTCCCGGCGACTTAGATTGGCCTGGAATGAAATTCACGGTGGCAGTTGCGGCCAACGCCGAGTTGAAAGCGGTCGCCATCGTCACCAGCCGCGAGGCGAAGGATCCCCTCAGTGCCGCCATCCGGTTGGCGCGCGAGGCCGTCGAAAGGGACTCGGCACAGCTGATCGACCGGCATGATGCCGCGTGGCAGAAGTTCTGGTCGGCCAGCGGGATCAGCGTTGATGATGCTCTGCTCACGAGCGCATGGTACCGCAACTTGTATTTCCTACGCTGCGTGAGCAAGCCCGGCGCGATTGCTCCAGGTCTGTTTGCCAGCCTGATCCACGATCGGCCGGCATGGCACGGCGACTATCACACGAACTACAACATTCAGCAAACCTTCTGGAGCGCCTACGTCACCAACCACACCGAGTTGGCCGAGCCGTATGACCGGCTGATCAGTGAGTATCTGCCGCGAGCGCGTTGGCTGGCCCGCCAGGTGTTCTCGATGGACGGCGCGTATTTCCCTCACGTGCTGTTCGCCTACGAACCTCCGCATCCGCAAGAGTGCAACAGTCCCGTCGGGCGGCAGTACATTCATCACGTTTGGGGTTTCACGCAAGGAGTCAACGGTTTTTCCGTCCAGCCTCTGTGGTGGCATTACAAATACGAACCCGACCGCCAGTTCCTTGAGACGGTCGCTTATCCGGCGGTTCGCGACGTAGCTGTATTTCAAGCCGATTTTCTAGACCAGTGCGCGAGTGAGGAAACTGTCGAACCAGGGTCGTCTCGCCGCGTGGTCGTGTTGGCGCCCAGCGTGTCACCAGAGCATTGGGGGTGGACCAGGAACTTCGAGCGGAACCGCAACTGCACGTTTGACATCGCCATGTTCCGCTACACGTTTCAGGCGGCCATCGAAGGAGCGATCACACTCGGGCGCGACGCTGAACTGATCGAACGGTGGAAAGACGGGCTCCGGCGTCTGCCGGCTTATCCGACGACCGGTGCCGACGAGCCGATCGTCGTCGATGTGCAAGACGCCCCGCCGATCACTTACAATATCGCTGTACCTGCCACGCCGGTGTTCCCTGGCGACGTCGTCACGTGGTTCTCGTCGCCGGCGGAGAAACAGCTGTTTTCACGGACGATCGACAAGTGCCAGTGGAACGGAAACAATTCCTCGATCATCCTGTCGCTGGCCCGCTCGCGGCTTAGTATGCCCGGCGCGCACGAATGGATGCACCGGGAACTCGCCGCCCGTTCACGGCCGAACGGCACCTTGACGCTCAACCGGCTCGGCAGCGGCATCAACACCTACGGGCATTATACGGAGCAGTTCGCCGCATCGATGGCGGTCAGCGAGTTGCTGTTACAGAGCGTGGGTAATATCATGCGCGTCTTCCCCGCCTGGCCAAAAGACAAGGCGGCGAGCTTCCGTAATCTGAGGGCACAGGGCGGCTTCCTCGTTTCGGCCAGCCAAGAGGGCGGTCGTGTTGCCCAAGTCGAAGTCAACTCCACCGTCGGCGGCCGGCTGCATTTTCTAAGCCCTTGGCCCGCGTTGACCGTACAGCGGGGCGACGACCATCAAACTGTCCGGCCGGATACAGCTGGTCTGGTACAGATTAAAACTACTCGCGGCGAACAGCTCGTCCTACGGTCGGCACCGAATGCCGTATCGCGGCGTGGCGAGTGAACGGTATGTGTCTGTTTTTACATTGTTTTGTTTGTTGTTTTGTAGGAGAAGATGATGATAGTGATCAACAAACGGTTGTGTTTAACGATTGCGGCGTTGGCGGTAGCGGGAATGGCAACTGCTGTTGACGGTTGGGGGCAGGAGAAGGATGCGCGCCCGAACCAATACGAGTTCGAGAATATCGTCATCCCCGCGGCGTCGGCCGACGAACCCACTCGTCCACACTTCTCGCTGAAGCTGGCTCTCGACTACGTGGAGAACGGTGCCTCGGCATGGGCCAAGTCAAAGAAGTGCATCGCCTGTCACACAACTGGGTTGTATATGGTCAGCCGGCCGGAATTGACACCGCACGTCGGCAAGCCGCCGCAAGAGATGCGGGCGTTTTTCGTCGACGCGTTCGAGAAGTTGAAAGCGATCGATCGAAAGAAGCTCTCTTCGGGGATTCGTCCCACACAGCTGGCCTACGTGGCTGGCGGACTTGCCGAATGGGACGCTCACGTCAGCAAGGAACTCTCTGCGGAAACGGACGCTGCTCTGCGGCTGATGTTTGAAGCTCAGGCGGAAGAAGGTTCTTTCTCGAATGCGAACTGCTGGCCACCTCACGAATCGAGCGCTTACCAAGGGGCGACAGTGGCGGCCATGGCGGCGGCAACTGCTCCTGGTTGGCTGGATAGTCTAAAGGACGAGCAGCTACTCTCCCGCGTCGAAAAGCTCAAAGCCTATTTGCGAACGACTCCTCCGCCGCATGACTATGGTCGTCTGTTACTGCTTTGGACTTCGACGCGGCTTTCCGGGCTGTTGGATGAAAAACAAACGCAGCAGTTGATCGGAACCGTCTGGAAGCACCAGCGCGAGGACGGGGGCTGGTCGATCCGCACGTTTGCCGCTCCGGAAGAGTGGGGCGGCGGAAACCGGGCGAAGAAACTGCGGGCCGAGCCGGAATTCAACGACCCTCCCAGCGATGGACATCAGACGGGGCTGGCCGTCCTTGTGCTCAGGGATTCCGGTGTGCCAGCCGACGACGCTCGCATTCAGAAAGCGGTCCAATGGCTGCGCACCAATCAGCAGGAGTCTGGCCGCTGGTGGACACGTTCGCTGAACACAGACCGTTACCATTTCATCACGTACAGCGGCACGTGCTATCCACTTTTGGCTTTGGCGAAATGCAATGTGCTACCGCCGCAAGACAAAACAACTGCTTCAAAATGAGTGTGTGAACCGGTCGCGGTAGGGACGCCGGTCTCACGGTGCCCCTACCGCGAAGGATAGTAACCGAATTGCCATGCAGAGTGTTTGCGGCACTCGCATACACTGAGGGTTCGTCTCGTGGCGAACTCGTTCAAGTCATCTACTCGGTCGCCCGCACTCGAACATAGGCAGCAGTTGACTTGCCCGATGCAAGTTCTCTTACGTTGATTGCCCAAACGCCGAGGCGGTCGTTCGGGGCAACGTCAAAGTTGATTGACTGCCGTCCAGCTTTGGCACCGTAGTGGCCGGTAAACTCCGCTTCCGATCCTTCGGGGTCAGCGATTCGAACTTCAATCGGGACGACAGCATCTACGACCTGATTTCCATCAGTGACTGCGATGTCGATGTTGATGCGTTCGCCCTGAGTCACCTCTTTTGGCGCAGTGATCTTGACTTCCTGAATTGGGCGATCAGTCACCATCAGGATCCGTCCTTCGCAGGACCCCAGTTGAAGCGGAACCATCATTGCATTGTTCATTGCCTCTGCTGACAAAGCCCGGCCTTTCAGCAGATCGTAGACGAAACCGGACTCGCGTTTGAGACGAATCGTCGTCTCTGACGGCAGACCGTCTTCCATGACCATCCCATAGCCGCCAACGTATGTGCCGGGCTCGCGACAGTCGTTAACCGCAAAGATGTAGTCCGTCGTGCCAAATCTGCGGCGTCTGGTCACGACGTCTGGATTCGATGAATCGACCGTTCGTGAATAACGGGAATCTAGCCACTGGCGCAGTTCTCCGGCTGCGTCAAGAAGGCTGGCACGATCTTCAAAGGCCTTCTTGGTTCGAGAGAATCGAGAGAGTATGAAATCCGATTTGATCGACGGGCAGACTTCCGCATCGCCAATGACTAATCCGCCGTTGGCTTGAAACTTCTGAATTCTCCCGACCACCGATTCAGTCAGAACATCGCAATCGGCCATCACCAGAACCTTCGCACCATCGAGCCCGCCTTCTAGCAGCGATTCCGCGTACAACACGCGCGGCTGTAGTTGGGCGTACATCAGGATGTGGTACATATCACCCGCCCATGTGTGATTCCAACCGTAGGTGCCACGACGAGCAAACATCTGAGATGTAAAACTCTCCAGAAACGCGACGTCGGAATTCGCATCGGGAATCTGCATCAGGGTTGGCCCAAGCGGCTCAACGACATTCTTGATCAACCGCTGTAGCTCGTGCTGAGTATTCGGATTCGTGTAGCGATAGGCACTGGGAGAATCCGTTTCTACGAGTGACTGCCAGCCGTGATACATGATGCCCTTGATTGGCCGAGCGATCTTCCACCAGAACGCTTCCCGCAGATGCATTGGGGCAATCGTGATGTAGTCGGCATCCGGATCCTGATCGACCCACGGAGAGGTTTCGGAAGCAGACGCCGCGTTCTTCGGTGCCGTTTGCGATCGGTACCAGATCAGCTGCGTCATCTTCATGACGTCCTGACCGTGACCATTCACACGAGCCATCTCAAACAGTTCGTCCGTGCACAGGCCGATGCGAACGGGATCCGGATAACTATAGGTCCAGTGAGCCAGAATGTCCGATTTGCCACCGCTTCCGCCGATGCTGGGGACTCGAACTGCCGGATCGTGAAACGACCAGAATCTGCCGTGCGAAATGTGTTGGTGCAGCCCTTCGTGCAGTCGCGTGTTCAGGTCATTCCAACCATCGCCTTCCTTCCAAAACCAACTCAGATACCGCAGGATGGGATCATCATCCGAGATGACTCGGTTTTTGGGAAACTCCTTCAGGTTCTGCCACTGAACGCCATTCTTGATAGTGACCTCAGAAGGAATCTCGGCCCCTGTTTCTTTTCGGTAGGCTTCAACTTCGATCGGGTGAAAAGAAACCTGCGACTCGCCCCGCACTTCCGTGTGCAACAGCGCCGAAGCAAACGCAGGATGGTCGCCGTAGGCCCGCCCCATCGCGGCCCCAGTGTTAAAGCAGAAATCACGCACCTTCGGGAATGTCCCGCTGATGTCTTCTCGCCCGTAGTGGCTGCCTTTGCGGTCGATGCGAATAAACGGCTTTCCCACTTCGGCGGTGCGCAACCAGCGACCCGGTGATAGCGACGCCACAACCTGCAGGTCGTTTTCCAGAGCCGCGTTCAACATCTCGCGACTCGCGCGAATAGTATCTGCAGTGGACGGCATGGCATCAACGCCTTCATCCCACACTTTCTGGTAGTCACATCGAAGGCCAAGGCAGTGAGTGAATCCAAGTTGCTTTAGCCGGGGAATCTCTCTGACAACACCGTCGGTTCCCCCAATTCCCCACATGACCACCGGCATTCGTTGCGGCAGTGGCCGCCGCGTGATGACGAACGGTATTTCCGTCGTTGACCGGTAGCCGTTTCTTGCTCCACCCCAATCCGGTAGTTCCACCGACAGCGTTACGGAGTAGGATCCCGGCTTTAGTGATGACGGCAAAGAGAATTCAACGCGATGGCTGGCGGCTTTGGCGAGGTACGGAATCGTGCTCTGCTGAGTCGCCCCGTCAGGTTTCTCGGCAGTGACAGTGACACCCTCGAGCACTGTGCCGGTTTGATTCAGCAGGTCGGCAGTCAGGTTCGCGCCATCCGACATTCGAACAATAACGAATCGCTGAGTCTCTGGAATGAACCGGATCGGACGAAAGTCACGAAGACCTTTTGTGATCCTGACCTCGTCGATGAATCCCGGAAAGCCGTTGTAAAGTGAGCCAATGCGATCGCCGATTGACAATGGCCGGACCGCAGCTGCCATGGGGCCAACCGCAACTTCTGTGGAACTCCCCACTTCGTCTCCGTCCACAAAAAATATGACTGTGCCGCGAGCATCGTAAGTGAAGGCGAGGTGACGCCAGATCTCAGGCTTCAGTGCGAACGGCTGCGAGTACCAATTATGCGAAGCGGCACCTGTCCCCAATTGAACCGTCAGTCGTCGAGTCCCGTCGGCACCGCCTGGCGTCAGTGACAACATAAAGCCGGTGTGGTTGTACGCCACGTATTTCATATCGAGAAGTACCGGCCGAATTGTGTCTGGAAAGTCGTCTTTGCCTTTTGCTCTGGCCCACAACTCTACGGTGAACGGCCCGACTGCAGACAGAACCGACGATTGAGATATATGCAGGCCGTGACTTTCGTCAACAACCGGATACCCGGCGAAACTTTCCAGGCATTTTCCAAATCGGCCATTTTCGTTTTGCTTTGCGCCCCGCATGGTGGCTAAGTGACCGTGCGATGACGAGTCTGCCGAGAATGTTGCCTCGTCTCCATCAAACTTCCAGAACCCAAGTACGTCAGGGCCGTTCGCCTCTACGCCTTTGTACCCTTCCCACCACCGCATCGCCTCGACGGTAATCGGGTCTTCCGCCCACAGGTCGCGGACAGAAGCGACACTAAACAGGCAGAAGAATACGACACAAGAACAAATCGAGTTGCGGATAGATCGGTGCATATGTAGTTCCATGAGGATTCATTTCGAACGTAGCGTCCTGCCGAAGCGGACGGAGCCGGCAGCCATGTGGAATAACTGCGTCTTACGCTCTCGCTCGTGACTAGATAACACTCTTTTCAAACTGTGGCACCATCAATTGCTCGCCGTTCTTGAGTGCCGATTGATGGGCGACGATGCCCGGCACGGTCATGGCCAGTGAATCGTAGACGTCGATGGCCGGAGTCCTCTCTTCGATCAGTGCGTTGATAAACTCCGCGGCAATGAACGTGTGCGATCCCCCGTGGCCCGAATCGTGCCGCAGCGACTTCGGCAACATGTCGGTTTTCCAGTAGACCGGTACATCTACGTCGCCGCCCGACTGTACCGGCAAGTCGTAATCGGTCGGAGTGTCTCCTTTGGTTCGGAAGTGGAGCTTCGGAGAGTGGATTCCGCGCTTCGCCATGTGCAACGTCGCTTTGTCTCCGAACCACTGAGCCCGCTCGCCGTGCGCTGCGCAGAGCCAGAATACATTGCAGCGAAACATGTTTCCACGATTGGTCTGCATAGTCGACGTTTCGTTCCAGAACGGATTCTCGTAATCGTTGTCTGTCAGGTATGCGTGGTCACCGCTTCCCCATCCCAAACACGATACACGAGTGACGCGTTCGCCCGTAACACCGGTCAGAAACCCAATTGAGTGTGTCGGATAGTGCATTGGCGGCATCCCCCAACGCCACGAATACGATCCATCCGGCATGAAGAACCGACTTTTCTTGTCACGGGCAAGACGCTGGAGATCGCCACGATCGTGGTAGTACTCGCCTTCGACGTAAAACAAGTTTCCGAAAGCCCCTTTGCGATGGAGTTCTCTCGCAAAGATGCAGTCCTGACGATAGTAACTGGTCTCCGCCATCATGTAAGACAGCCCGGTTCGCTCGACAGTTTCTTTCAGGCTTGCGGCTTCCTCCAACGTAAAACAAGCCGGAACTGCAGAGATGACATGCCACCCTTGATCCATACACATCTTCGCGTGCTTGACGTGATCGAGGGCTCCTGAAAAGATAGCGACTGCGTCGATATCATCGGCCTGCTTCACCATGATCTCCAGGGAATCGTAAACCGAATCGCATTGATAGACGTCTCGCAGCTTCTTCCGCCTGTCGAGCCGCAAGTCGGTGACACCGGTGACGACACAATTCGGATGTTCATTCCAATAGAAGCTCGTGCCAAAGCCACCGCCCACGACGCCCATTCGGATCTTCTTTGTCGAATCTGCCGGATAGGCGCGTCCCACATTCACCGTCATGCCGGTTAGGATCGACAACCCGGCTGTTCCTGAGACTCGAAGGACATCGCGTCGTGTCGGAGCATCGCTGCTGGGAGCTACGACTTCATTCATTGATTGTTGGTCCATGCAAATCATCTCCTTTGCCTTGGCACACCCATATTGGCGACCGCGTTGACTATAGAGCTACCGGTACCATGCTAACCGACGCAGCTGCTAGAATGCCAGCTTGCGACTCCTGAGTTGCTCCGTTACCGAATGCTGATTTGCAGCCCAGCCGGCACGTTGCGGTTGTCGAGCGGTAGGCCAAGTGCTCAGAATATCAGCATCAGTGTATCGCTGTAGCTGACATTGGACTTTGACAATTCCCGAATGAAAGGCCGCTCAATGAATAGTATTGGATTTGTGATTGTTCCGTTCTGCCTAACTGTTTTGCCGGTCTGTTCGGGAGAGCGGCCAGCAAACAGCGACGTGGCTTTGGAGGATTCCTTTGACCGCGATGAACTCGGCAAGGGCTGGAATTCGACCACCGGCGATTGGAAGATCGTCGACGGCGTCCTGCGTGGCAGCGAGATTACGGCGGAAAAGCATTCCGCTGCAACGCGGCGGGAGGTCGAAACGAAGAACGCAGTCTACGAGCTGAAGTTCCGTTTCGTCGAGAGCGGCAGAGCGTTTCACTTTGGATTCGATCCGGCTAGGGGCGAACTGAAGAAGAAGGGGCACCTGTTCTCGATCATCGTGACGCCCGCATCGTGGAAGGTGCTCAAGCACGTCGACAAAAATCGGCGCGAAGAAGACCCAAACGAAACGCTCGCCGAGCGGAAGACGGAATTCAAACGCGGAGAGTGGTACTCGCTACGAGTCACGACCTGGAGCAACTACGTGACCGCTCGAATCGAAGACAAAGAGCCGCTGAAGGCCTCACACCCCTCATTCGGTGTTAAGAAGCCGACGCTCGTCTTTCGCTGTCTCGGCGACGGAGTCGAAATCGACGATATCCGAGTGTGGACTCAACGAACAAGATGACTCGGGAGTCATCGTCACTCCACCACTACCCAGTGTGGTGATGACCACGCAAGATGGCCGTGAGCGGGCATCAGGTTGCCGGGCAGGACTGGGCCGACTCCCGACTGGCTGACTCGCCAGTAGTACCAATGCGTGCCTTTGGGGAGGTTTTCGTCGGTGAATGAAGCCTCGAATTCGTGTGTTCCGTTGCCGGTGATTTGGCGGATTGTTTCACCGTTGCGGATGAGCTCTGCCCGCATGATCGGCCGTGTCCCTATTGCGTGGAGGGTCAATGTGATGCGTCCGTTTATGGCCATCGCTTCGTCTCCAACGATGTCGTCGCCGGCGCGTGTATCGAGAAACAGCTGCGAGCCCATCGTCGCGAAGCAACGTCTATTCCGCAGGGCGTCCAGTATGGATTCGGCCGTCAGTTCTTCGGCGTAGATTCCAGTTAATGCGCCACTGAGGCCGGGGGCTCGTCGGTGAGTGTCTCCATTGGCGGTAAAGCCAAGCCTCGCGCCTTTGTTAAGTGGTTCATGAAAGAGCTTGGGGCGGCTGGCGATGTAGTTGCTCCAGCCGGATGTCAGCTCCAGTCCGACTTCGACCGGATGGCCGGACAGCTTGAACGCGCTGTGTTGCGAGAGCGTGATGCCGCCCGCACGATACACCGCCTCGTTCAGTCGCGCGATATCGTTGCCACCTCGGTGAAATGCACCAGTGGGCCGCCGGCCGGAGGATAGATAACGCTGCGATGGTTGGGATACGAGCGGTTGCGGTACGGTGGCAGCCAGTTTCCGGGGTCAGACAACGCTGCGGTCGCGACACCGGGAATTCGTGACGTCCATTCGAAACCGCACAACGAAACAAACTTGCGTTCGCTCGTCCCCGTTCGCGCGGAAAATGTCTTTGCGAACAGATTGCCGAGTTCAAAGTCGTACTGCGTCAGAGGGACGTTGTAGAAATCGTTGTTGGTAAACACAACGACATCGAGGCCGGCTCGGTCGCGCGCGTAGAAGTGCATTTCATCCGGTTCGCCTTCGGCATCTGCGGTCAGGCCGTTGTGGCAATGCAGATCGGCCCAGAAGAGTTTGTACGTCTTGCCACCGGCTGAGACCTCACGTCGTGGTGTAACCTCGCTCTCGATGGGCAACGTGACTGGAGTCCAGCCAGTCCACTCGCCCTGTTCGAACGGCTTGGTATCAGCGAGAGTGATTTCAAAGGCTTCGTAGTGTCGGATGCCTCGACGTGGCAATGGCGACGCGAGTATGCGGATCTTGCCGTTGTGGGCGACGGGGGGATGAATCACGTGGTAGTCGACTCGCCCGTGCTGCAGGATCACGGGAGTCTGCCACTTTCCGTCGAGACTCGGCCGGCCAACGAGATCGCCAGTGGCCTTTGGCGTACTCCCCCGCTGATCGGATTTGCGTTCCCAAAGCAGCCAGACGCGGTGGGCATCGGCGAGTAGAGACGGACGTACTCTTGGACCAAGATATCCGCCGGTGGCGCTGGGACGCGGATCGATCTTCGCCATGAGTCCTTGTGTCAATTCGGCCGCAGTCGTATTGCCGTCCGATGTGGTGATCTGCTGCCAATTGTCTTCGCCTCGAACAGCAGCGTGCAGAGTGTGCCACTGACTGATGACACCTGGTCCACCGGCGACGTCAATCTTCCTCAGCCAGGCGACATGCAAACCGCTCTTATGGGAAAGCGCCGTCGGCGTCAGACAATACTCATCCGACGGCGAGACCTGCTCTATCGCCGTAACCTCTGGGAACACGACTCGGCCGTGAATCGAATAATCCGGACGTTTGTACTGATCCCAGATGACCCACACCTGGTCATCATGGACGACCAGAACCGGGCGAAATGCATCAACGTCTGCGGCAGAGATATCAAACACAGGCGACGCCTGACCCTCTTGAATTCGAGAACCTCGAATCTGCCAGCGTCCCCGCACGTGAGCCGACCATGCCGCGAACAGGCTTCCATCCGAGAGAGTAACTGCGGCTGGGTAAATCGCGTCATTGTTCTCATTAGACAGAGTGATCGAATTCTGCCAGCGTCCGTCGTGTCTGCTACGAAGAACAACTCGCCAGCAGTCGTCAGTCTTCGTTGACCACACCACAGAGATGGGCTTGTTTGTCTCACCCGCAATCGTCGGTGGACTGTGCACCGTGCCGCCGTCACTCACCGTGTGCAACGCTTCGAGATTGCCGTCGGCGTCGACTCGCCGAGCGAAAATATGATCATGCCCGTTGCCGTAGCCGTGCCACGCGTACCATGTCGCTCCGCTATGGGTTGTTGTCATCGACGGGTGAAAGTCGTACGTCGATGTCTCGGGATTGATCGTCACCGTCTGCGCGAGCACGAAATCACTCGTAACGAAGAGGCTGACGAGGAGCAGGATGCCACACGAGGCAAGACCAAGCCGAAAAAAGTTTTGGGGCATAGCTGTCAGCATTCGTGTCTGGAAGATTCAGCCGGCTACTTGTGCCGGATGACCTTTACGTCGTCGACCCATGCCGTTTTGTTGACCGCCAATCTCAGGCGACTCTTCGTGGCATGAGCGATTCCCTCGGATTGAAACACACCGATTTTCTTACCGTCGATTGCCACCGACATGACATCACCTGTGATCCCCACTTCAAGTTGATGCCACTCGTCCGCGGCCAGGCCAGCCTTGAAGGACTTCTGCTTACTTTTTATCAGCGCTTCGTCTTCAGCGGTCAGTTTCCCAACTAGGCGTCGCTCGCGAGTCACGAGGTTCATGCGGCCGGTTTTCAAGTCGACGATCTCAACACGACCCAGCCGAATCTTTGCAACGCAGATATGACCGGCGTGTACCGACTTTTCTTTCATGTCAGCGATGTTGATACCGAGGTCGTCTTTTGCGCCAAGCTTGAACCGCAACCGAATTGTGGTATCCCGGAACGCAACTTCATGAGTCACCGAGACGCCATGATCGGCAACCGCTGCTCGTGTGATATGCATCGCTCCGTCAACGAGGTCAACCTGTTTGGTCCCCTTCGCCCGACTTTGACTGTTTGTGCCCCAGCCGTTGCCAATCTGCTCTTTCATTGGTTCCTTTTCGTCTCGGTTGAAGTCGTCCTGAAGGATGACAGTTCCCGACGAATCATCGGCAGTAGCCGGTGGAACCAGAGTGATTGGAGACAGCCAAATCAGCATGTAGATCAGTTTCACGGAAAGCACTCCAGGATTACTTCGAATTGTTTTGAACATCTTGCAGTCTAACGGATGCCGCAGGTCGCTACGATTGTTCCGCACTGTTTGCCGCTACATTCCGAGGTGTTCCGTGAAAGTGCTCGACGCCGGACTGAGCAGGTACGCCGTGTCGAGGCTCGTATCCTTGTTGCCTCTAGTCGGCATCTCTGCTGAAGGTACTGGGCGTCACCTTCGCAGGAGTCCGACTGATTGAAGGAACTGCTATGAAAAAAAGTGAGAAAAGCGTGAGAAAAGGACAGGCATGTGAGAAAAGGACAGGCATCGTTCGGAGCAAAAAAGGACAGGCATCATTCGTGTTGTCGGGGAGTTCGGCCCGTTGGCCGATAGAGACGTGTGCACGAGGAAGGACAGGTCGCTTCTGAAACGCAATGAAATGGAAGCGAGCGAGGTGAGACTGTTTGAAGACGCAGGCTGTACGAGGACTCGCGCGGGTCTTTTGAAGGGGTTTCTTTCTGCACCGGTTCGTCGCAGAAATTAGCCGCCGCCCGCGCCGGCCAGGTTGTCGAGATGGTGCCGGCCTCGTTGTTGCGCCACTTTGCGTAGCCTGGCTTGGTCTGTGGCGAAATAGCTTCCCAAGAGACGCTTCTTCGAGAAGAGTCGCTTGATGCGGTGTGACCAGATGTCAGCGTTACTTACCATCCGATCTAGAATCGAGGCGACATCATGGCTAACGCGTGCCTTACCTTGCCGGCAGAGCCGGCTCGTATAGTCGACCAGAAGTAGGTAGCTCCCCAGTGAGAATCCCTCCAGCATCCCTTCGCGTTCCGCTCCCAACTGCCGCCGGTCCTCCAGCGGACAGAGCCACAAATCGTGCTCGATGTTATCCGCCGCTTGGCTGCCAGCCACACTGCCAGACGCTGCCTCTTTCAAGGCTTCGAGCTTCCCTTTTGCCTTGATATGGCGAACACGGCGGCGGATCGACGTGTGTTTGCTGTTTTCAGGCGCCGCCGCAACGCCGGCTGCCACCGGATTCAAGTCGATGTAGGCACTGGTGACCAGCAACGCCTCGTCGTCCAGAACGGCAATCGACTTAGGCAACTCCCAGCAATAAATGTACCGTCAGGTTTTCTGCGGCTGAATGCGGACGGCGTATTTGGAGATCGTGG
>JASLPZ010000158.1:307-15382 GCA_030744725.1 Pirellulaceae bacterium | reverse complement strand
TTGTTTGCAACCGCAGCATGATAGAAGAGCCTTTTTTAGTGGATACCAATTGAAGACGTTTTCTCAGAAAGTGCAGTCCTCGTTCTCAAGGGGGTCATACTTGTGCTCGTGGCATTGCACGCAGCCCATGGTGATACCCATCCAGACCTGCATCGTGGTGTTGGTACGATCGACGAGCGCGGCATTGCGAAATTCCTCATCGTCAGTGCCCCCTTCACTGTTGGTCATCGTGTTGCGATGGAAACCGGTGGCAATCAGTTGCGCCTGTGTCGGGTCGGGCAACATATCGCCAGCGATCTGCTCAATGGTGAACTGCTCGAATGACATGTTCTCGTTGATGGCGGAGATGACCCAATCGCGATACGGCCAGATAGTGCGGACTGGGTCCTGGGCGTATCCAGCCGAATCGGCATAGCGTGCCAGGTCGAGCCAGACTGCTGCCCAACGTTCGCCAAACGCGCTGGAATCGAGGTAGTGGTCGATGATTGCTTCGTGAGCGCCGGTGCTGTCGTCCTCGACAAAGCGTTGGACCTCTTCGGGCGTGGGTGGCAACCCGGTCAGTGCCAATGCCAGGCGACGAATGATCGTGCGGCGACTCGCTTCCGGCGCCGGCTTGAGGCCCAAGCGATCGAGTTGGGCCAGGACGAAATGGTCCAATGGGCCACGCGGCCATTGGGTGTTCGAAACGTCCGGCAATGGCGCTTTGACCGGAGCAACGAATGCCCAGTGTTCTTGGTAGACCGCGCCTTGAGTGATCCAGCGGCGCATGAGACCCTGCTCCGCAGCGGTCAACGGCTTGCCGGAATCGGCTGGCGGCATCCGTAGATCTTCGTCGTCGGACTCGATCCGCTCGATCAGTGAGCTCTCGTTCGGTTTGCCCGGAACGACGGCAATGGATTCTTCGAGCTGTGCCAATGCGCCCCGACGCGTGTCAAGCCGTAATCCCGCCTCGCGCTGCTCCGCATCCGGACCGTGGCAGGTGAAGCAACGTGATGCGAGCAGCGAGCGAATGTCGCGATTGAAATCGACCTCGTCCGATTCGGCAGGATCCGCAGCAAACGAAACTGACAAAAGCGACAGTGTCGCAACCAATGCCGACAGCGCCGTACGCGTGGTCATTCGTTGACTCCCGGAATAGTACACGACAAGCAAAGTAGGAGTTTATCATCCAGGGCGAAACTACCGCCGGTGCCCGGCACGCAACCGGTTCGTATAGAGATGGGATAGGATGAGTCTCGTCGACAACGATCGTTGTTCGAAAGAACCAGTCCGACACTCCAGCGGGGGTTGGAGCTAGCCGGTGATGCGCTCCTAAGTTAGGACAGTCAAACGACTACTAGCCTAGCCGCCCGCGATGGCACTGGCAAGCCCATCCGACGTTTGGTGCAGGCACACCCGCTGTGAGAGTGCCTGCCAAACAGTTCATTCTGTTGATCACAGAACGACCGAGTGGGCGATCAAGCCGCTTGAGGCTCCGTTTGAGATATTCGTCGCGACGATCTATGATCGAGTCCATGAATGAGTTTCCTTGTCCGTGACCGCTCTTGTATTGCGAGTCAGGTTGCCTGGATACATCTGTCAAGCTACTGCACTGAACGAGGAGGGTCTTGTGCGCATTTCTACTACGTTGTTGCCCGTCGCGTGTCTTCTAGTTGTTTTAACTGTTTGTAGCCTTGAAACTGTGACGGTTCCCGTTTCGGCACAAACTCGCGATGCGAAGTCCGCGAAGAAGGCACGGCAGAAAACCAGAAACGCTGGGCCCAAAGGAACAGGAACGTATGAAGAATATCCCGTTCCACGTGATGAAGTCATCTGTTTCTCGCTCTATACGGTTTCAGGCGGAACTCTCAAGCTCACGGCTCAGCTTTACCCGCTGAAACCGGACGAAGACCGAAACGTCCGACTCGAGGTTAAAGACGGCAACGCCTGGAAAGAAGTCGCTCGCACCAAAGTAATTGAGTACGGGTGGACGGCGCCTTTTCGTGTTGAGAATTGGGACGACTCGAAGCGCGTGCCTTATCGCGTTGCTCACGGCAAGACCGCATTCTACGAAGGAACGGTTCGCGGGAACCCGGTCGACAAAGAGGAGATCGTGGTGGCCGGATTCACTGGCAACTCGGTAAATGTAAGACACGGCGGCGACATTTCCCGCGAGGACCTTGTTGCAAACATCAAGAAAATCGACGCCGATGTGTTGTTCTTTTCAGGTGACCAGGTGTACGACCACCGTCAACACTACAAGATGTGGTTGAAATTCGGACGCGACTTCGGCGAGATCATCAAGGATCGTCCGACCGTATCGATTCCCGATGACCACGACGTAGGACAACCCAACATCTGGGGCGCCAGCGGAAGAAAGTCGACGCTAGGTGGTGCCAGCGACGGCGGCTATGCCATGCCGGTTGATTACGTGAAGTCCGTCGAGCGAGCTCAGACAAGCCACCTCCCTGACCCCTTTGATCCAACGCCTATTCAACGAGGCATCGGCGTTTACTACACGTACTTCAACTGGGGTCGCATCAGCTTTGCGGTGCTGGAGGACCGAAAGTTCAAGTCCGGTCCCGCCGGAATCATTCCCAAACAAGGTCCCAGGCCGGATCATATTACCAATCCGAACTACGATCCAAGCAGCGTCGATGTTCCCGAAGCAGTGCTATTGGGCAAGCGACAGTTGAAGTTTCTCGACACCTGGGGCCAAGATTGGAAAGGCGCGGACATGAAGGTTGCTCTTTCGCAGACCATCTTCTGCGGCGGAGCCCACATCCACGGCAAGGTCGGAGGCAGACTGCACGCGGATCTTGACTCCAATGGCTGGCCGCAAACAGGGCGCAATAAAGCCATCGATGCACTACGAAAGTGCTTTGCAATCCACTACGCCGGCGATCAGCACCTGGCGACGATCTTTCACCACGGCGTTGACGAATTCCGGGACGGATGTTTTTCATTCTGCGTGCCGTCCATTGCCAACCTCTACTTGCGATGGTGGAGACCGCTATCACCCGGCGAGAACCGCAAACCTGGTGCGTCGCCATACACGGGTGACCATCTGGATGGCTTTCACAACAAGGTGACCTGTTTCGCCGTGGCGAATCCGGACGATGCACCGGCCAGCGGCGACAAACTTACGACTCGTGCTGCGGGTTTTGGCGTGATGCGTCTGAACAAGAGAACACGCAAGATCGTCCTGGAATGCTATCCGCGCAAGGTCGACGTTGGCGCTCCCGCGACGAAGCAGTATCCCGGCTGGCCACTGACGATCGACCAGCTGGACAACTACGGCCGAAAAGCGAAAGCCTACTTGCCCACGTTGGTCGTGCGCGGACAACAGAGTCCAGTCGTCAAGGTGATTGACGAGTCCGATGGAAGCTGGGTTTACGCTCTGCGAATCCGAGGCACGGAGTTTCGCCCTAAGGTTTTCAAGGACGGAAACTACACGATCGAAGTTGGTGAGGGCGACCGTAAGCAGATCCTACGAGGCGTGAAGTCCATCGGTGCGAATCAAACTGCCAAACTGGAGGTCGCGTTCTAGAAGACAATCGACATGAATCTGGAGTCACTCACATCCCAACTGAGAGCCGTAACCGAAACGGGCAACGAGCAGGACTGGCCTGCCGACGGTGTCCGCGTGCTCCGCGAGGCGGGTTGCCTCAAACACATTGTGCCCCGCCAGTTTGGCGGTGAAGGTGCCGAACCGACCGCTCAACTCGCTGCCTATGAAGCGATCGCAACGGGTGGCGTCGTGTTGGCGCTGATCCTGACGCAACACGACGCGGCGGCCGAGGTGTTGGCCGCCTCCGCGCCCGAATCGGTCGCCGCGGAGATCTTGAAGAAATGCGCCACAGGCGAGGAACTTCTCACCGTCGGAATCAGCCAGGTCACGACCTCGCGCCGTCACGGCCGGGCGGCCATGCGCGCCCAGCGCGATGGCGAAGGCTTCGTCCTCAACGGCGTCATGCCCTGGGTTACCAGTGCGAGACGGGCCGATCACATCGTGACCGCAGCGGTGCTCGACGACGGCCAGCAGATTCTCGCGTGCGTGCCGACGGGCGCGCCTGGAATTGCGATTCACGAACCGATGAAGCTACTCGCTTTGCAGTCGAGTTGGACGAGCGAGGTCCGCTGCGAAGCGTTGCAGGTTCCGCGCTCCTGGGTGCTGCGCGGGCCGATGGAGTCGGTGTTGGCCCGCCGTGCACCTGTCAAGGGCCTGACCGTTTCGTCCGTTGGAATTGGCATGGCTGCCGCGCTCCTCCAGGAGGTCCGTCAACTCGCTGACAAACTTCCGGGCGCGGAAACGTTGCTCAAAGACACCATCGAACCTCGTTATGAAGAAACGCGCCGCAAGCTGCTCCGCGCCGCCAATTTGCTGCACGACCCCGCCTCGGAGTCGCCCGCTGTCGCCATCCGTGCCGACGTGAATGCGATTATCAATGGACTGGCGGCAACGCTGATGACACTGGCCAAGGGGACCGGCTTTTTGCTGTCGCGGCCCACACAACGGTTGGTTCGCGAGGCCGCCTTCTTTCTCGTCTGGTCGGCAGCGCCAGCCGTACAGTTGGAAACGCTCTGCCGTATCTGGGATGCTCCCTCACTGGACGTCCACGTCGCCTCATAGACTACGCCAAGGTGGCCAGAAAAGCGGTCAACGTGCGTTGAAGGCGATCTTCGATTCGCTGGAGTTGCAATGGTCCCAATGCACAAACCGAGTAAACCGGAAAGTAACTGACTTTCTTGATCCCGATCGGACGAAACACCGACTGCCGCCAGAACCGTTTCGCCATCCCACCGAAGGCGACCTTGTCGACCACGCGGTCCGCATTAAACGTCTGAATGACCAGCGCTCGGCGGCCAGTGAGGGTCCCCTCCGGCGGACCGCCACTGTCGCTTTGCCGCAACGCGACGCCATCGACAAGGACGCGATCGACCCAACCTTTGAGAATTGCCGGCGGCGCGAACCACCAGACCGGATGCACAATCACGTAGGCATCGGCCCAACACACGTCGTCCTGATATGCCGCCGTCAGTGGATCCTGCCGTGGATCGACTCTCGCTGCGTGCAACTGCCCCTCCGCAAGCCGCAACACCGGATCGAAATCATCTGCCAGCAAATCCTGAGTCCGATACGAGACACCCGCCGCCGATAGTTGCTCGCGCACCAACTCCAGCAGGTGATGGCAGAAACTCGAATCACGGCCGTGGCCGATCACCAGCAGGACACGTGGTGCGCGACCTAGTTCGTTGTTGTGCGACATGTTGACCCAATAATGATGACAACCTGGCTGGAAACAGTGAATAGAGGTGAATGATGGCGAATCGGGAATGGGGGGGAGAAGCCCACAAGCGATTTCGTGCCGGATCGCCGTACAAAATTCGGGACCATGGACCGTTTCGCCGTAGGATTCAACGGTCGACAGTAGTCGTTCATCATCATTGGATTATCTCTCGAATCGTCAGTGAGGAGCCAAAACTAACGACGAATTCTCAGAAAAGGACACCTCATAGGCCTGCTCAGATTTGACGTTGCTTCGTGTTGTGCATTGAGTTGCGTGGCTTGCTGAGCTACATTCAGTAGTTGATGCTGACCGGACATCAGTCGTCCGTCGGGAACGATCGAACAGAGCGTGTGTAGCACGAGGAATACAGCGAATGAATAGATGGCGAAATGTTTTGACGATGGGTTGCGCGGCGATGTTCCTGGCAGTCGTGGCGCAGGCAGGTGACTGGCCGCAGTTTCGTGGTCCTCTTGGAAATGGTGTTGCAGAGGGAGAGGGATTCCCAACGAGCTGGGGACCGGAGGAAAACATCAAATGGAAAGTGAGCCTGCCGTATCCGGGGGCTGGCAGTCCAATCGTCTCTAACGGCCGCGTCTTTCTCCCCAGCGCCTCCGATGATGGACGTAGCCGCAGCCTCCTCTGTTTTGACCGATCAGATGGAACGCTGCTCTGGACGAAAACAGTCGAGTTTGGTGAGGACGAAACGCATAGAAGAAATCCCTTTGGCAGTTCCACACCGGCTGCCGACGGCAAACGCATTGTCGTCTGGCACGGTTCTGCGGGACTTTACTGCTACGATTTTTCTGGAAAAGAATTGTGGTCGCGAGATCTCGGCAAGTTCTTTCACATTTGGGGTTACGGTTCTTCTCCGATCATCGACAAAGGCCGAGTCGTGCTGAAATGTGGTCCGGGCGAGCGAGTTTTCTTGACAGCGATTGATCTGGCGTCTGGCGAGACGCTCTGGGAAACGGACGAACCGTATAAGGGTGAGAAAAAACCAGACGACGTGGGCTCTTGGAGCACGCCGGTGATCGCCCAAGTTGATGGCAAAGAGCAGATCATCTGTGCCATGGGAACACGGGTGAACGGTTACGATCCTAACAATGGCGATCTGCTTTGGTGGTGCGAAGGACTGAACGGGTCAGACTATGATGTAGTAAGCGCGTCGCCACTGGTCGCTGATGGTCTCTGTTTCGTCACTGGCGACTTGAGAGGTGGTGTGGCGATGGGATTCAAGTTGGGCGGAACAGGTAATATCACCGAGTCCAATCGCCTCTACCGCAACGACAATAGGAATCCGAAGAGCGTTGGCACGGGGATATTTGTGGGTGGCCATATTTTCCGCCCTAACTACTCGCCCGGGACCATTGACTGCCTCAAAGCGGAAACTGGGAAAAGTGTCTGGAAGACCCGAGCTCGTGACACTTGGGCGTCGATCGTTCTGGCTGGCGGGAATCTGTACGCCCTCAATCAAAGAGGCACGACGGTGGTCTTCAAACCGAATCCGCAAGAGTTTGAAGAAGTGGCCAGCAATGACCTGGACGAGATTGCCAATGCGACTCCTGCCTTTTCGGATGGTCAGATTTTTATCCGCACGGAAGAGGCTTTGTACTGCATCGGTCAGTGAATACTGCACCCTGAGGTACTGCCAGCCGCACCGAACCTGTTTTCCGGCGACTGCGGCACACCCGTTGCAGCAACAACACACCAATTGCAGCAACAACATGAAGACTCGGATTGTCTGACGGCAACTCGAACCTGACATTCCGCTCGTTGTTGCCTTGAGCGACAGCTTCTGAGATAATGGAGTTGGTACCATTCCGCACACCTTTAGTACCATTCCGCACACCTCGTAGACCCACCCAACTCGTTTCGACCGCCCGCTCAGTCAAGGAGGTGCTTCCAATGAAGATCCAACCATCTGAAGCGGTTCTTCCAACGGTGACTGCGGCAATTGGAGTTGCTTTTGTTGTGTTCTGGTTCTGGACCAGTTCGCCGAGCGAACTAGACGCTCGCTCGACGGGGCGGGATAACACGGAAGACAAATCTGGAGATGTGCCTCGTCCGGAGGCAGGCGAGCCCGTAGTTGGAGATGGCATCGCGTCAGATGTTACCGGCGAGTGGCCCGGATTTCGTGGTCTGAACCACGATTCCACCGCGATAGGCGGGCCCCCGCTGGCCAGGTCTTGGCCGCCAGAAGGCCCTCCAGTTCTCTGGTCGATCGAAGTCGGAGAAGGCTATTCCGGCCCTGTCATCAGTCATGGGCGAGTTTATCTGTTGGACTACGACAAGGAGGCCGAGACAGACACTCTGCGCTGTCTGTCACTGGACGATGGCCGTGAGATTTGGCGAAACAGTTATCCCATCGTCGTTGCTTTTCACCATGGCATGACGCGTACGGTGCCGGCCATCGTTGGCGACTACGTGATCACGATGGGGCCTCGCTGCCATCTGGTTTGTTGGGACGCTGCCACAGGAAAATCACATTGGTTGCTCGATCTCGAACGTGATTTTGGAACCAGAGTGCCGGAATGGTACACGGGGCAGTGTCCGCTGGTGGATCAGGACCGGTTAATTGTCGCGCCTTGCGGCGAGGACGCATTGCTGATGGCAGTTGACTACAAGACGGGCGAGGTGATTTGGAAGAGTCCAAATCCCAAAGGCTGGAACATGACGCATACCTCCGTTGTCCCAATGGAGTTCCAAGGACGACGAAGTTACGTCTATTGCTCTAGCAACGGCGTCGTGGGTGTCGCCGCCGACGATGGGTCACTGCTCTGGGAAAGTACCGCCTGGAAGGAGATCAACGCGACGGGACCATCGCCAGTCATCCTGCCCGATAGAAAGATATTCCTCTCGCGAGGCTACGGATTGGTGGGGGCGTTGATGCTGCAGTTGGTCGAGAACGAAAGCGGAATCGAAGCCAAGAGCCTCTTCGAACTCGAACCTGAACAGTTCAGCTCCGAACAGCATACGCCTATCTATCGGGATGGCCACCTGTTTGGGATTCGCAAGATGGGGGCCAGGACGATGGTCTGCCTGACCACGGAGGGCAAAGAGGTCTGGAACAGCGGGAGTGATCGCTTCCGTCGTGGACTTGGACCATACATGTTCGCCGACGACTTGCTCTTAATGCTGGATGACGACGGGACGCTCACCTTGGCGGAAGCGACGGTGGCTGGTTACAAGCGACTGGCCCAACACGAAGTGCTGCCCGGCGGTCATGATTCCTGGGGGCCGATGGCAATGGTGGCCGGGCGGTTGATTGTCCGCGATTTGACGCGAATGACATGCCTTAACCTATCTCAAAAATAGAACTTACGTCATCGCAGCAATTCCATCGAAAGGCCTCCCGGAGGAGCCTGCTTGGTTTTTCAATATATACTTGTGTAAAATGCGACAAATGCGCTAGGATGTTCTTCAGATCGCCGCCCAGCCACGAAACCACCACAGATTAGCGTGCCATACGGGCCCGCGACGACGGAACAATGTATGAAGATTTCAGCTGAGGGACGAGGTATGCTGGTCACTGCAATCATTGCAGTCGCTGTCGGTGTGGCCAGCTACGCAGTCGTTAGAAGCGATCCGTTTGCCGAACGCAGTAGTGCGCTGTTCACCTTGGATCTTTCGAGTTTGTACGAGGTCGATCCGAACCTGATCGAGTTCGAGCAGACGGCCGAGATCATGGTGGGGCTGGACGAAGTTCGCGCCATCAGCGTCGGACCCGAGGACAAGATATACGTTGCGGGTGAACGGATGATCCGCGTCTTCTCGCCGGAAGGTCGTGAACTGGCGGTGATCCAAACCGAAGGAAACCCAACTTGCCTGGCAGTGGGAAGTGTCGAGCACACCTCGCCGGGGCGCGTCTACGTCGGCGCAGGCAAGAGGATCGAGGTTTTTACTCCACATGGAGAGTCGGTTGGAGTCTGGGATGTGCCGGTCAGCGACCCGATCCTCACTTCGATTGCCGTGGCCGGTAGCGACGTGTTCGTCGCCGACGCTGGAAATCGCGTCGTTTTGCGGTACGACGAATCAGGCGAACTTGTGGGAAAGATTGGGGCACCGGTCGTGGATGGGGATGGGCGTGTCTTTAGTGTTCCCAGTTCTTACTTTGATATTGCGATCAGTTCCGCGGGGTTGGTACATGTGGCCAATCCAGGTGTCCTCCGCATCGAGACCTACACATTCGATGGCGAAATGGAAGTTCGCTGGGGCGAGGCGGGCTCCACGATCGACGACTTTTTCGGTTGCTGCAATCCGAGCCAGTTTGCAGTCTTGCCGAGCGGTAGCATTGTCACATCGGAAAAGGGCGTTCCGCGCGTCAAGGTTTACAGCGAGTTTGGTGAATTCGAGTGCGTTGTAGCCGGCCCTCAGCAGTTGGATGTGGCTGAAGCAGAGCTTGGAGACCCCCGCTCGGTTCAAGCTAAAGCTGTCTTTGATGTGGCTGCCGACAGTCAAGGACGTGTCCTGGTCTTGGATCCGAGGAAAAAGTCCGTTCGCATCTTCACGCGCAACAGTGAGGTGAAGGTGGACAGCGAGGCGAAGGTGGACAGCACAGAATCGCAGCCAAAAGAATCGCAGCCAGCAGAATCGCAGCCAAAAGAATCCACAAAATAGGGCGCCGTCTCTCGAAGTGAGACAGCTCCACGAGAAAAAGGAATCAAGGGATGACGAACGAGGGAGAAGAGACACTTGAACGTCGCCAGTGGCTCGTTCGGATCGGACGAAGCATCATACTCGGTGGGATTTCCCTTTTGTCGCTGAGTCTGGTGACGCGCAGCCTCGCCAATGGATGCGTGCGTCTCACCACGCCCTGCCAGACTTGCGCACTCCTAAAACGATGCGTACTTCCTCGCGCAGAACAGAGCAGGCAATCACAATCGGAGGAAAGAGCATGAATGCCGATAAAGAGCAGGACCGTCGCCGCTTCCTTGTCGATGGGTTGCGAGTGGCAGGAGTCGTGGGCGTAGGTGTGTTGGGTGGATTCCTGACCGGTCGGCGAGGTCAGGCTATGGAGAACCGGTGGCAGATTGATCCCGATAAGTGTGTTGCCTGCGGAAACTGTGCCACGCACTGTGTTCTCGACGAATCGGCCGTCAAGTGTGTCCAGTGTTTTGATATGTGCGGTTTCTGCAACCGCTGCACTGGTTACTACACGCTCGACGGGCTCGACAGTCGAGACACGGCCGCGGAAGATTTGCTATGCCCCACGGAGGCAATCATCCGCGAATTCGTCGAAGGAAAAGCGGGCCAGAACTTCTACGAATATACGATCGACACTGACGCCTGCATTGGCTGTGCCATGTGTGTCAAAGGCTGTGCGTTGATGAACGGCTCACTCTACCTGCAAGTGATGCACGATCACTGTGTGAACTGCAACGAGTGCGCTATTGCCGTTGCTTGCCCCAGCGACGCCTTCCTCACCCCTTCCTCGGACAGGCCGTATCGGCTGAAAGAGGTGGCGCTTGGAGTGATTCGGCAGAAGGCGGGAAAATCAGACACGGCGGCGCAAGCATTGATTGATCAGGTGCAAGCCGATGAGTAGACTCTTCCGCGCGAGCCTCGGGTTACTTTTCGTCGTTGCATTGGTCGGCAACGCCTTCGCTGACGATGCGCCCGAGCTCATGTTTCCCGTGCCGGAATTCGAGAAGCACCCGATTCCCACCGCAACCGTCCCGTCCGTTGACGGTGAAGTGGCAGCAGTTTGGGACGTGGGGATTTTGTTGGTTGCTTTAAGTTTGGCGTCCTATTTTACACTGGTGTCGCGTTCACGACGTAACTTGCTGCTGCTGACGATTGCGTGCCTGATCTGGTTCGGCTTTTGGCGACAAGGGTGTGTCTGTCCTATCGGCGCCACGCAGAATGTCGCGTTAGCCATCTTTGATCCCACGTATGTTGTGCCGATCACGGTTGTCGCTTTCTTTATTCTCCCCCTGGTGTACACCGTCTTTTTTGGCCGCACCTTCTGTGCATCGGTATGTCCATTGGGCGCGATGCAAGAACTGGTCGCGATTCGCACGGTCACTGTGCCCCGCTGGCTGGACCATTCGCTAGGGTTGGTGGCCTACGTTTACTTGGGTGCAGCGGTGGTATTCGCCGCGACCAAAACAGCCTTCATCATCTGCCGCTACGATCCGTTCATCCCTTTTTTCCGCTTGGGTGGAAACACGGATATGCTGATCTTCGGTAGTTGTGTACTGGTGATCGGAGTGTTTGTCGGTCGTCCGTACTGCCGCTACCTCTGTCCCTACGGGGCGATTCTGCGAGTGTTGTCGTGCTTTTCCAAATGGCGACTGAGCATTCCGCCAGACACGTGTGTCAACTGCCAATTGTGTGAAACCGTGTGTCCGTACGGAGCGATTCACCCGCCGACGGTCGCGCAAACGGCTAGCAGTCGGCGGAAAGGAAAACGCCAATTCGTTCTGGCTTTGCTGGCTGCTCCGGTTGTCGTTGCCGCCTTTGTAGGGCTCGGAACGGTACTCGCCGTACCACTGGCTCAGTGGCATCCCGAGTCGCGTGTGGCCGAACAGGTGCGGCTCGAAGAGACCGAGGAGACAGAACCAACCGACGCCAGCGACGCGTTTCGCGGCACGGGAAGATCCGTGGACGACCTGTACCTGTCAGCCATCGAACGGCGGGGGGAATTCGTCAAGCTCGGCGGTCTGCTTGGTGGCTGGACGGGACTGGTGATCGCCATCAAGCTGCTTCACCTTTCGGCGCGCCGCCGCCGGGACGACTATCAGGCAGATCGCGCGGGATGTGTCTCGTGCGGACGTTGCTATTGGTATTGCCCCGTTGAAAAGGTGAGGCTCGGCCTGATCGCGGATGTCTCGGAGGTCTTGCCCGATGTCGCCTCCACGCAGACCTCGCTCGTACAACTGACTGGGGGAGAGAAATCCTCGTGACAGCCATCCTGGGCTATCGGTCGATCCTGTTCTCCGCGGTTGTAGCCGGGGTGTTTTCGGCCGTTGTCTGCGCGCTGCTTCTGAACGATGGCGCAAACCGACTCAACAAAGTTCCGCTCGAGCATCTCGAATTTAAGAAACTCAGGAAGGAATATGTCGCCCAACCGAACGATGATAAACTTCGGCAAAGGATCCAAGAACTCGACCGTGAGCTGAGGCAAGAGTATTTCCGCGAACAACGGTTCACCGAGATCGGCTCTTATCTGCTACTAGGCGGCATCGCGGCAACACTGATCTTTGGCAAGTGGGCGGCCACGCTTTGCCGGAGGCTTCCCACGCCCCAGGCAAAAGAGCCGGGACCGGACTCGGACGAAACACTGAGCCGCACGGGTCTCTGGGCAGTTGCGGCGGTGATTCTAGCTTTGGTCGCCACGACGTGGGCGATGAACGCATACTACCGAAGCTCGCTGCCCGCGACCGTCGAGGAACTGACGGCCTTGCGCGAACGGCCCATCGACGTGAGGCAGCCAGGCGCAAATATCCCTGTCGAAACGACAGGACTGCCGATACCCGAATTGCCGACAGCCGAAGAGATGCGAGTGAATTGGCCAAGTTTTCGTGGACCGAACGGTTCGGGCATCTCGACGCATCAGGACGTGCCTACCGAGTGGGATGGCGCATCGGACGAGGGGATTCTGTGGAAGACGCCAGTGCCGCTGACTGGTGTCAGTTCGCCCATCATCTGGAAGGACCGAGTGTTTCTTTCCGGTGCGACGGAGAATCTGCGCGAAGTCTATTGCTTTGATACCACCTCCGGCAGCATCCTCTGGAAAAAGGAAGTCGCCGTCGATCCGCTGGTGGCCACCCAGGAAATCAAGACCAACGATGAAACTGGATACGCGGCGCCAACGATGGCCACCGATGGTCGTCTTGTGTTTGCCATGTTCGCCGATGGACTCGTGGCTGGACTGGATTTCTCCGGAAACGGAGTGTGGAAACGATCGCTCGGTGTCCCGCAAAGAAACAACTACGGCCATTCCTCGTCGCTCGCCACTTATCGCGGTTCTCTAATCGTTCAGTATGATCAGGGAGCTGCCGATGACGAGCTTTCGAAGGTGATGGCCCTGGACGGTCTGACAGGGGAGCCGATCTGGGAAAAAGTCCGCGAGATGCCGGCGTCCTGGTCCTCACCAATCGTGATCCAGCACGGCGATCAAACGCAGATCATCACGTGTGGTGATCCGTGGGTGATCGCCTATGCACCGGAAGATGGAACGGAGCTATGGCGTGCGAATTGTCTGGATCGTGCGGAAGTTGGCCCCACGCCTGTGTACTCCGACGAAATGGTTTTTGCGGGGAACGACACGGCCGTTTTTGCGGCCATACGCGCTGATGGAGCGGGTGACGTTACCGAAAGCCACGTGCAATGGACAGTTGACTACGGGCTGCCAGACACTTGCAGTCCTTTGGTCACGGATGATTTTGTTTTGATGATGGCCTCTTACGGCACGCTGTCCTGCTTCGACAAGAAAGAAGGAGGCGAGGCGCTGTGGGAGGAGGATTTTGGAGCCGATTTCGTTTCTTCGCCAAGCCTGGTCGGAAAGCACGTCTATCTATTCAGTAAGGAAGGGACGGCGTGGATCGTGGAGCCCACGCGAGGAGAATGCAAACGGATCACGGAAGCTGAACTGGGTGAGGAATGCATGACCAGCCCTGCCTTTCAGGACGGACGGATTTTCATACGAGGAAGCGAACATCTCTTCTGCATTGGGAAAGCAACGCCTGATGCAGAGTGAACCGCCGGAGTTGCAAGCGCTGCAATTGGGTTTCGGACTTACTTAAGCTCTCGAGTTTTGGGTTCTTTGCCGAATGATCAAGACAACAACCACCGCCATCGACCTCACTCATATCGACCGCATTGTCAAGGAAGTCGGTCGAGATCCCGACGTGGTCATTCCCATCTTGCAGGCTGTGCAGGAGGTCTATCGTTACTTGCCGCCGGAGGCCCTTGAGCGGGTTTGCGAACTGACCGATATCACTCCGGCTTCCATGATCGGCGTGTCATCGTTCTACGACCATTTCCGCCACAAACCTGTCGGACGTCATATGATCAGCGTCTGCACCGGCACGGCATGTCACGTCAAGGGAGCCAACTTGGTCGACGATGCAATTCGGCAGAAGCTCGAACTCGCGCCGAGGGAAGATACTGATGCCGATGGCGAGTTCACGGTGCAGAAGGTGGCTTGTCTGGGCTGTTGCACGTTGGGTCCGGTGGTTCAAGTTGACGATGTGACGCATGGTTTCGTCACTTCCCAGACGGCACCACGGGTGGTCACGGAAATGGGGCAATCCGAAGTCAGAAAACCCGCCGTACACCGCCCGATTTCGCAGCCGTCTGGCGCAAAAACCACTGAGGTCCGCATCGGTCTAGGGTCGTGCTGTCTGGCGCTGGGCAGCGACAAGGTTCACGATGCCCTTTGCAAAGCGCTCGACGCGACTGGCGCCCGTGCTTTTGTGAAACAGGTCGGTTGCACCGGAATCTGCCACAAAACACCACTAATCGAGATGGTTGCACCGGATGGCGCCTCTCAGATTTACACCAATGTCAAACCAGATATGGTTCGGGGCATTGTCCTGAAACACTTTAGGCCGAGCGGCATTTCTAGACCCATTCGCTACGCCGCGTCGCAGTTTCTCGATTGGTTTCACACTGACGAAGATAAGGATGTTCTGAAGAACCACAACGATGCTCGCAATGGCAAGATGGCCTCGTTCATTGGCCCTCAAAAACACCTGACCATGGACCTGTTGGACATCGTCGACCCGCTCGATTTTGACGAGTACGTTCGCTTCGACGGATTCACCGCCTTGAAGAAGTGCCTCACGCAGCTCGAGCCAGA
>JASLPZ010000158.1:0-297 GCA_030744725.1 Pirellulaceae bacterium | reverse complement strand
TCGAGACCAGTGGCCTGCGTGGGCGAGGCGGGGCCGGCTTTCCAACTCACATCAAGTGGCGGGCCGTCCGCGCTCAGGACAATCCGACCAAGTACGTCATCTGTAATGGCGACGAAGGCGATCCCGGTGCGTTCATGGACAGAATGCTGCTGGAGTCGATCCCCTTTCGCGTCATCGAAGGGATGGCGATCGCTGCCTGCGCGCTCGATTCGCATGAAGGAATCTTCTACATTCGCGCGGAGTATCCGTTGGCTGTCAAACGCGTTCGAGAGGCAATTAGGATTTGCGAGCAGCGCG
>JASLPZ010000157.1:0-15547 GCA_030744725.1 Pirellulaceae bacterium | reverse complement strand
GGTGATTGATGGCCGTTGGCCAATGCTAGTTTGCAATTGCGCAATTTCAAAACTCGCAGGCTAGTGAATAATCCGGGCTAAGAAATTCTTGCTCATCCAACGTCTGACTCAACTGCATTTGTCTGGTCTCAAGCGGCAGCTGTTTGCTCCAAACCACCGATCGGATGATCATTAAGGGGGGCAACAACAAGATTAGCTCGATTTGAATCTCACCGGCCATTCATTCGACCACACGCGCCATCATAATGTTGATTATCTGAGATCATTATGATGTCACTCACTGGCGGGCTGGGTTCGGTTATAGACCGACTATGTGGACATATGATATTTTCTCACAGGGACTTATGTATCGTGTCGTCGATATGATTGTTGATTGGCACGCGCCGTGCATTGTTCATTGATCGTCATCCGCAATGGGTGACCCAGTAGTCTCGCCCAGTAATCCCCGCATTAAAGGAGACGATCATGAAGACCTCCCGTATTCTATGTTTGGCCATTGCGACACTGCTGACCTTCGGGAGCTTCGCTCGGGCCGAGTCGCTCGAGCATATTGATGAACTGGCGTCCACTGCCGAACGGCAGGCGCGCCATGTCCTTTACCAATCCTACAGCCTCCACGCGTATGGTCCGACGGCTCAAGAGTTGAAGGGTGATGCGTCTCGGATGATTCGACTAGCGAGGCACATCCACGACGTGGCACACGTCGACCACCGCGTTGCCTATGGTCGTCATTCGGGTCACGGTGGCCGTATCGATCGGTTAGCCCACATCAACCATGATGTCGCCGAACTGGACCAGCTGATACACCACATGCAAGATGTAGTGATTCGGATGAAGGCCAGGATTCCCGTGCGACGTTCGCACTACAGCCCGCACGGAGCGGGCAATATCAGCGTATCCTTCGGGAATCACTTTTCATTGACCTTCGGCAACAGCCGTGGGGCCAGTCGTTACCACCACAACACGCGATTTCGGGCACCCTCGACGGTGGACCAAATTGAGATCGGTTTGGCCAAGTTATTGGAAACGGTGCATCACCTCTTGGAGGACACGGAGGTGGTGTGCATCCACAGGCGATAGGCCCGGACTGAGGACTGGCAACTCAGGCTGTGGCAAACTGAGTTTTCTGGTCCACGTCATGCGAAGAACGCCGCTGAGGAATTCCTCGGCGGCGTTCTTTTTTTGGCGTTGCCTCAATCGGCAGCCAAACAGTTGTGCTTTCTTCCGTCAGGAAGGAATAGGTCATCACCACGACGTTGCGGTAGTCGAATCGATGGAGTTATGATTGTGTCGAAGTTCATTCGGTGTGTATTCTTGGTCATGACTGTTTGCCCTCCAATGTGTGTCGCGAGTGTCGGTGCGGAAATTGACGAGAAGCTCGAATGCCAAAGGATGCAAATTGTGGAGCTCGAGGCCCGATTGAATGCCCACGATACGGTTTTGCAGCATCTGCCACAGGTCGATGGTTCGGAAGCCGCGGACGGTTCTTCAGCCTTGTACCAAGCCGACATGGCGGAGGTGTCGCACGCCACCGGAGCCTGTGATTGACCCGCGCACCATGCTGGTTTGATGGCGACGACGTTCTTCCGTCCTGATCGAACCGTTGGCATTTGGTCGATCGGAAAGCTCACTGATGATTCACAACTACCGCAAAGGTCCATCGACACATGAGTAAGGCCAGTTCAGAAACAAGGCGAAGGTTTTTGCAGGTGACCGGAACGGCGGTCGTCGCGAGTGGCGCGGCTCAGATTTTCAGTCAGGATGCCGACGAGCAAGCGTTGATTGTTGATTGCCATGCACATATCTATGGCGAAGACGAGAAAGCATACCCAACCGTTGATAAGCCTTATCGACCGCCGGCCGGTACGGGCACCGTCAAGCATCTCAGGCAGCAGATGCAGGCTGCGGGCGTTCGCCATGTCACGGCGATTCAGACCAGCAGTTTTTATCGTTGGGACAATCGCTTCACGGCGGATTCCGCTCACGCGCATCGCGACTGGATGGTTGGTGTCGTGACGCTTGACCCAGACGATGCAAACAGCCCAGCGCAGCTCGCGCGCTACGTGCAGGAATTCAATGTACGTGGTATGCGCAGTATTCCCGCCAAGACCGGGCGGTTGGATGATCCTGGCGTCGCACGGTTGTGGAGAGCGGCCGAGCGGTTGGGCATCGTGATCAATGTGCTGGTCAATAGGGACCAGCGTCGCGACGTCGAATCACTCGCCGCCCGCCATTCGAAGTTGCGCGTAGTCATTGATCATTGCTTAAACCTCAAGGCCGGTCCGCAGCTTGAACCGACGTTGGATGACGTGATCACATTAGCCAAGTTACCAAATCTGTACGCCAAGTTGACATTCATACCGACGGGATCTGCAGAGGGTTTTCCGTGTCGCGACATGCATGTGGCATGTCACAAGGTCATCGCGGCATTTGGTCCGGACCGTTGCGTGTGGGGGAGTGATTTCCCGTGTGAACTATGGTGTCCCGGCATCAGCTATGCGCAGCACTTGCGGATCTTCACACACGAGTTGGGGCTTGCGACGAAGGCCAAGGAAGCAATCTTGGGTGAGACCGCGAAACGACTTTGGTTCTGACCAGCTTAGCCCATCTCGAGATGGGCTGTGCCTTTGGGCAAGAATGTTTTCCAGCTTTCGAATTTGGGATTGTCCAGCTTCATTGTCAGCGTTGGATTGTGGGCCGGCTTTTTGGGTTTGGTCATCAACACCATCCGCGCTTCTTGTGGTGTTCGTCCGCCCTTCTTCGTGTTACAGCGGACACACGAAGCCACCACGTTCTCCCAGGTGGTGGGGCCACCCTTGCTACGCGGCACAACGTGGTCCAAGCTGAGCTGATTGGGAGGTAGTGACTGACCACAATACTGGCAACAATGACCATCGCGAGCGAAGAGATTCCGGCGGTTCAGACGTACCGATGAAGTGTGGTGGCGGTCAAATCGAGTGAGTCGCACGATTCGGGGCAATTGGATGTCGAAATTGACAGCGCGGACCCAATCATCATGGTGGTTTCCGTCGAGTCTGCGCAATTGACCCAACTCGCACCAAGAGTCAAAATCGTAATTGGTGAACTGGCCGTCTTCGATATCAATGACTTCAGCCACTTCGCGGTACAATAGCACAAACGCTCGGCGCGCAGTCACAACGCGGACCGCCATATAATGGCGATTCAATACGAGCACGCTCGTATTGAGCACGCTGCCGCGCTGGTCTGGACTCATTGCGAGGCTCCGAGTGTAAGCGTCGGGCTATTCGATCCAGGTAATCCATCGAACGAAAACGATTCTGCGCCGTTTTCCGCCGACGCGATCGCCAACGCTGCCGCTCATGCCGAAATCCATGCGAGCGGGTCTCTATATTCTATCTCGTCCTAACATCTCAGGCCAGTCTCAAGATGCCTGCAACGCTGTCGATTTTATTTTTCGTGGACAATCGACTTGCCCCGGTATGCGCATTCGCATTACGATGAAGTCAGTGGCAGACGCGTCACAGGAAGCACTTCTCAAAGACACCTTCATGAAGGACAGCGGGATGATTCATTTTTCGTGTGATCGCTGCAAACGAGTCCTTGGTAGTGACGAGTTGCGTTATGTGGTTCGTCTTGAAGTTCAAGCCATGGTCGATCCCGTGGATGGCGAAGAACTGGATGACGACCGCGACCATTTGTTGGAACTTCACGAAATCCTTGAACGGCTTGATGACGAAGATGCCGATTACGTAGGCGAGGATGTCTATCAGCGTCAACGCTACGACCTTTGCCCTGACTGTCATTGCAAGTTCATGAAGAATCCTGTCGGCCGCGAATCTTCGGCACATCTCGGTTTTAGCCAGAACTAAGCAACGCTCAGCGATGAATGAGCGGTTTGCGGTTCACAGTCTTTGGAATTCTCGTGCCGCGTATTGGATTCGACGGTGCAACAAGATGCAAACTCCGCCTAGGATCTCGTCACGCCGATGACGCGCCGTTTTCGCCGTCGCCCTTCCACGACTGTTTTCGCCTTGCTGGCGTTGGCCGTCGTTATTCTGGCCCGTTCCACGTACGATCGCATTGTTGATCGACCAGGTCTGGCAGCTCCCGGCTTCCTCCAGGAAGGGGGCTGTGAGTTGGTCCGCGTGATCGATGGTGACTCGATCGTCGTTCGGCAGACGGTCACGCATCCGGCTGGCGGAAAGCGAATGACGAGTGAAGCGACGATTCGTCTACTGGGAATCGACTGTCCCGAATTCGACGAGCCGTGGGGAACCGAGGCGACTACGATGACGCGGCGATTGCTGGACGAGGGTGCGGTCACGCTGCGTCTTGATCGACGACGCTTGGATCGGTACGAACGAGTTTTGGCGTATGTGTTTGTTAACGACCTCATGGTCAATGCGGCGCTGGTCCGCGCTGGCCTGGCGCGTGCGGATGTTTATCCTGGTGACTCGCAATCAATGGGGCGCATCTTTGACAAGGCCGAAGCCGAAGCGAAAGCCGACCGGCGCGGAATTTGGGGGCCTGTAGGAAAGTCGTTGGATCCGGAATCGTCGAGGGGTCGTTGAGAGGTTGCCAAGTGAGTGATAGAATCGTCTCCTTCCTAATGAACTGGCGACGCGGTCTCCCCGGACTGCGACAAAACCGTCTTGATTGGTGAGGGCTGATTTTTCGTGAATGCAACCGATATTTTGAAGATTGCTGTGATTGGAGGCGACGGGACCGGCCCCGAAGTAACTGCGGAAGCGTTGAAGGTGCTGGCCGCCGCCGCCGAGATCGATGGGTTCGAATTCTCCACACAGGACTTTGAATTCGGCGGCGAACATTACCTGAAGACCGGCGAGACTCTACCCGACGGCGCTGTCGAACAGTTGCAAGCCTTCGACGCCATCTACTTGGGTGCTGTGGGACATCCGGATGTTGCTCCCGGAATTCTCGAGAAGGGTCTTTTGCTCGAACTGCGTTTCAAACTCGATCAGTACATCAACCTTCGTCCGGTCAAGCTTTACCCCGGCGTCGAAACACCGTTGGCTGGGAAGACGCCAGAGGATATTGACTTTGTGGTCGTCCGTGAAAATACTGAGGATCTCTACTGCGGTATTGGTGGATTCTTGAAGAAGGGGACTGCCGACGAGGTCGCGATGCAATCAGCCATTTATACGCGCAAGGGCTGCGAACGCTGTGTCCGTTGGGCATTCGAATACACTCAGAAGCGGAATAACCCCAAAGGCAAACGACTGACGCTAGTCGCCAAGACAAACGTGTTGACTTTTGGCCATGATCTGTGGTGGCGAACGTTTCAAGAGGTGGCCTCGGAATACCCTGACGTCGAGGCCGACTACAACCACGTTGATGCCTGTTGCATGTGGATGGTGAAGAATCCCGAATACTATGACGTGATCGTCACCACCAACATGTTCGGCGACATCATCACCGATTTGGGAGCCATGGTGCAGGGCGGGATGGGAGTTGCCGCGGGCGGAAACATGAACCCTGATGCGGGCGGTGTAAGCATGTACGAGCCAATGGGTGGCAGCGCGCCGAAATACACCGGCCAGGGCGTTATCAATCCAATCGCCGCGATCGGTGCGATGTCGATGCTGTTGGAACATTCGGGGCAGGAAGCCTCTGGCTTGCGAGTACTCAAGGCGATTCAGGAAGTCACTGGGACCAAGATGAAAAGCCAGGCTGCCGGTAAGATGGGGTACAGCACAACGGAAGTCGGTGACCTGGTCGTGGCGGCGATGAAAGCTTAGTCAACCGGGCACGGAGACATTCGAATCAAGGCAAGGCGGCCGTGTTCTTGCACATGCCAGAGCACGCTCACGGACGGGCACTTTTATTTCGTTGTTGCGATGCCTCGCAACGCAGTGCCCCGTTGGGGAGCACCGTGACCAGCCCACATTTCTATTGCATCAGCTGATCCAGTCGCCGATGCGCCGCGAGATACGCTTCGGCAGCCGCTCGTAACTTTGGCGGCAGCTGGCGATGCATTTGTTTCTTGGCCGCAAGCTGCGGATGACGGAGCAGCTGTTGCAGCCATGTGTCGGCAACTTTTGGTTTAACCACATCCAGTAATCCACCGATTTCATGCAGCATGGTTGGATAGTTGTGTCGATGAAGATCTTCGCGACTGGCAGCGGCCAATTGGCGAAGTTGCTGCTCGGCGCGAATAAACTCTTCACCTAGCTGTTGGCTTGTCTCGTCACCAACACCAACCAGGACGACACGCAGTTGAACTTGGCCGCAGTCGGTCAGCTCGTCTAACTGGCGGAAGACACCTCGATCGTACCCGCGGGCCCGGCAGTCGACTTCCAAGAGGCTACCCTGCCAATCGTATGGAGCGGAAAAGACGATCGAAAACAGTTTAGATCCCTCAAGGTTTTGTTGACGTGAGTTTCTCAGTTTAAAGTAGACTCCTTGGGCGTTCTTCAGCGTACCGCTGGCGGCCACGGTGTCCATCGGCGCTACCAGTTCGTAACGTTCGGATTCCGTTTGCTTCGATCCGATGCTGCTGTTGCCGCTGGCTTGAATTAGATGGTCCCAGGCACCGTTGACCACGACACCGGTCGACTTGGTCTTCTCGCCTCTCTCTTCGATGTCGATCCCACTGGCATAGTCCGAGGCGAGTGTCGTGCGAGGTCGATAATCCACGACTCGAACGGACGTCGCCGGGCTGACGAATCGGTAGATGTATTCGACCAGGTCCGCTTCGGTGCCACGTGAAATCAGAGACGAGATTTCGAACGTCGCTTCCAGCAGGCGATGCTGCGGATGTTGCGCGCTGAACTCGTCTGTTGTGACGTCGGCACATGCGATCACCAGCGGTACATCGAATTCCACGCGAGGTGGCGAGGCGACCGCGATTGGACCGGATGCCAATGACAACAGTGCCATCACACCGATTGAGAACACAGGCGGGGCAGGGTGCGCGATGACGGGGAATTGATCCATGACAGAAGCTCCTGGTCTTGATGCCCTTGGTTTGGGCATTGAGAGTTGAAGCGACCCTGCTGGAGTGGCAGCCCTGGTGGTACTGCCAGCACTCCGTCATGGAGTTTCTTGAGATTTCGCATCGAGTTGATACAGCGCTTGTTGGTGTGACTACCCCACACAGCAGAGGAATCATAGAAGTGTTGGCGGAGTGGTCAAGTGACTTGCCACCGGGCGGCACCGTTGCTGCGGCCGCGTGTCAGGACGTTGTCGCCGCATAACGGATCTCACCGAATTCGCGAATTGTGGCGAAATCGTGACCTGACGGTGGCTTGGCGTTACCGGGGCGAAGGCAGAGTGCGGTTTGCATGCCGGCCTGGCGCGCCGCGGCCGTCTCCTCAACGACGTCGCTTAGAAACAGAATCTCAGCCGGCTCAAGACAGAACGCGTTGGCGATCACCGTGTAGCTGGTAGGTTCTTTCTTCGGTCCCGTCGTCGTGTCGTAATGTCCCTTCAGGAGGGGCAGCAAGTCACCGACGATCGTGTGGCCGAAAAAGAGACGCTGTGCGGCGATGCTTCCGGAAGAATAGACACGCAGGTCGATTCCCGCTTGATGCCAGGCGTTGAGTGCAGGAGGCACGTCGTCGTAGACGTGCGCTCTCAATTCACCGCTGGCAAAACCAGATCGCCAAATCAACCCTTGCAGCTGTTTGAGGCCTGTGGCTTTGATGTCACCATCCATGAGCCGTGTGACTTCTCTGCTGACCAGCTGCCTTGCTGCGGTGTCGTCCGCGTCTCCGCGCCATGTCGCCAGCGACGTGTGCCCGGCGTCCGTGGCGAGCACGTCGCAGGTTGCACGCACTTCGGCCGATTCCCAGTGGGTGTGCAGGAAACCAGCGAGCTCTCGGCGCACGAAAGGAAACATCTCGTCGTAGACGAAGCGGATCGAAGACGTCGTGCCTTCGATGTCCAGTAAGATCGCCCGCCCTGAGAATTCGATCACAACTTCACCACGGGTTCCAAGTCGTCTGCCGGAGGAAGATAATCAGGTCCCCAGCAAACGGCCGTGTATTTGTCGTGGATTGGTTGATCGACGTATTCGGGTGCCCAGCCGGCTGGGTCTTTAAACAGGCGAATGCAACGGATCTCGCGTTCATCACACAGATTAAACCAGTGCTGTATTTTCGCAGGGACATTGATCAGGTCTCCCGGTTCGACCAGGACGCCGAAGACGGGACCATCTTTCGGATTGATGTGGAAAATCCCACGACCTTTCACGGTAAAGCGGATCTCGTCTTCTCTGTGCGTGTGTTCTTGGGAAAACTTCGCGAGCATGGCGTCCAGGCCCGGGGTCTCTGACGTGACGTTGATCACGTCTGCGGTGACGTATCCACCCTTCTCTTTGAGTCGTTCGATCTCCGGGGCGAATGCGGCGAGGATCTCTTCGTTCGGAGCTTCACTGCCAACTCGGCCGTCGACATCCCACTTTTCATACCAGACACCAAATGATGTAAGGAACGCACTCATTTCTTGAGGATCAGTAATCGTGCGATTTTCGTCGGGAATACTGATGGAAGCCATGATCGTTCTCCGTCTGGGGTATACGTGTTCTGGATATTTGGTCGGATCAACAATCCGTGGCAGCGGGCCGCCGGTCTTTGACGTTCACAGTTTGCCAGTTAGTTGGATTCTTCGCGCTTTGCACTCTAGTAAGAACTCTAGTACTTCGACGTGCCGGCGCGCCTCGTCTACGTCTTGGCCCCACGTGTAGAGACCGTGCCCACGTATCAAGAAACCATATTGCAGCGGGTTGTCCGCATCGGTCAATCGTCGCCGGACCTGATCGGCAAGCATAGGGACGTCCTGAGTGTTCTCGAAGATCTCGAACCGGAAACGATGTTCGTGTGTCTTGATTCCCTCCAGACCTTTGAGCATCTCGTAGCCTTCGAAATCGATTCCACCTCGGTCACCATAAAGCTGCGTCAATTCCGTTGCCCACGGCGAATGAGTATGCAGAATGGCGCCGACAGGCCGCTCGCTGGCGACTACGACATGCAGTAATGTCTCGGCCGACGACTTCAGTTGATTGGGAGCCGCCGGTTGGCCATCGGCCGCCACACGGACGAAATCCGTACGAGCAAGACGCCCCTTGTCCTTGCCACTGGCGGTCACCAATAGTTCAAGTGGATCCGCGTTGAGCACGACACTGTAGTTACTGCTGGTGCCCACCGACCAGCCGCGTTGGTAGAACATCGCACCGGTCATCCGCAACTGGTCGATCTGCGGTTCGAGATTCGCCAGGGGATGACATTCGGCGATCGGCGCGGCTGGTTCGCTGAGGATTTCGTTACTGGACACTTGCGGTTCACAGGAATGAGATTCTGACTGCAACGGACGTGACATGTCGCTCGTCTCGAACCCATAGTCTAGCAAATGCCCTCGGCTGATCAATTCGCGGCAATAAGTGCCTATCAACAAACGACTCACCCAGGCGGTAAGGTCTGTCTGATCGCCAACGCTTCGCCAACTTGCCGACGCCGATGTTTAACTATGCATTCGAGGCAGTGGATCACCTTCCGCGACAATTACAGCTTCCTGATCAGCAAGCTCCGCCAAGCGGCGGTGAACCAGTTCTTCGCTGCCGAAGGTCTTTGCCAGGCGAACGTATGTTGTGTGGTGGCGTGCTTCAGATTCAAACAGGCTGCCATAAAACTCGGACAACTCGACGTCTTCAACATGGTCACGCAACATGCAGAATCGCTCGCACGATCGTGCCTCGATCAGGCTTGCGACCAACAGCCGGTCGATCGCCCGCTGAGGCTCGAGCTTCTCGACGCATTCGTTGATCCTGCGTCCGTATCCACCGGGCTTAAGACGACGAAATCGAATGTCGCGACGTTTCAGAATGGCGAGAACCAGGTGGAAATGCTCGAGCTCCTCGTTGACGATCGTCGTCATTTCTCGGCACAACTCTTCGTGATCAACGTACGCAAAGATCAGGTTCATCGCGACGCCAGCTGCCTTTTTTTCGCAATGCGCATGATCGATTAGAATCTGATCCAGATGCTGATCTACCTGTCGCAGCCAACGGTCGGAGGTAGTTGATTTGAGACTGAGCATGATTCCGCCATCATAGGAGAACCTGCTGGTCTTCGGCAAGGATTGTGCTGGCTGCCGGATACCGGCGAGTCGAAATGCAACTGACGATGCAATATCGATACCGTCGGCGACAAAAAAAATGAGATGTTTGTCGCTGTGACCACCAACGCAAACCGCACCAAGACGCCTTGACGTCTCGGTGCAGCTGAGTTTTCTTGGCGGTGTCACGGAGGAAGGCCGCTCTCTTGTCAATATGGTGACAAGATCAGCTTCCTGCAGGATTTTGATCAAAGGCCCAATAGGTCAATCCGGTTAACAAGCCACCGGCGATGGCGCCCCGAATGGCCGGGCCATAAACTCGAGTGTCAATTTGAGCTCGCGCGGTGTTGCTGTCAGCAACTAGCAGAACCGCTTGCTGTGCAACGGGAGGTGCAGTCCGAGGTGCCCATAGTCGTACCGACTTGCTCCCGATCTCCGACTGGATCTGATATGCGCCCGGCTTCAAACCGGGAATGATGAATCGACCTGTGATGTCGGTTTTCGCGTAGCCAACCGCTTGCTGATTCTGCAATAACACAACTTTCGTTAGGGCTTTGGGTCGGCCCTGTTGATCCAAAATCTGACCTCGTAGTTCACCGCCCGCTTGCAGCGAAACATCCTCGGTTCGAGGTGACCTTGTTTTCGCGTTCAGACCCGCTCCAAAAACGGTAGATTGCGTCGCAAGTGCCGTGGATAGAGCCACTAGCAAACAGATGCCGCGATAAACTCGTGTGCGAAGAGGCATGGTCCTTTGACTCCCATTCTATGAGGCCAGCATAGATTGGCCCCTCTGTGAGCCAGCGGCGAGCGCTGGTTCGATTTGGATTGATTCTCTGTATTTCATCGGATGAACGGGCCAGGCAGAGTAGGAAAAAATGTCGATTGGTCTGATTCTACGGTTTTTTGGCAGCCCACCGGATAGCTGCGTCAGATTCACAGAGTAGGTAGGTTTTGGCACACCGAGACGGCCGCAGGTAAGCTGGGGCTGGATAAGACCTGCGAGATGCGTTGGCAGACCCACTATGGGACTCAAGGGACCGGGCATCTCTATCAAGGGCGATGCAAGACGTTTCCGATCAAGGAACTCGACGACTTGTTGTCGGTTCTCCCGTATGATGTGGGGCAATCGCTTTGGCCCGGTTTTGTCGCGCCTGTGGGGGCCTGTCTTCCGCTTTAGTAGATGGAAATGCAAAAACCCCCCAATACCTGCTGGTTTTGGAGGTTTTGACAAGCGAGGCCGACGGGACTCGAACCCGCAACCACCGGATCGACAGTCCGGTACTCTAACCAATTGAGCTACGGCCCCTGCAACGACTTAGGGCGATTGTGTCTTTAACACTACACCCGCTACTACACCTTTTGTCTGCTTTTGCGTATCACTTGGAAATCAAAGCCCGCTGCGTTTGTGGCGCGAACGGGGCGTTTGTGGCACAAACGGGCGAAGTCGAGCCTTACCCTTGAAAGACGAGGCCCAACCATGGCAGATTCTACCCTCCGCAAATCTGCGGTAAAGACCCCCAAAGCGATCTAAGCCTACACCCGCACGAAAGCCCAAGCCCCGCTTCCCGCTGTGGCTGCATACTGGCACTGGGCAATGGACGAAAAAAATCAAGGGCCGAATGTTCTACTTCGGCACGGACAAGGATGCCGCGTTAGCGGAATACGCTCGTTGCCGTGAAGCGCTCGAGGCCGGACTTGAACGGCCCCCAAGCCCGATGATACGGCTGGGGATTGATTGACGGTCAAAACACTGTGTAACACGTTCCTGACTCACAAGAAATCGGCGGTTGCGATCGGTGAACTGACCCCGCGAAGCTTCGCCGACTACCTGGCAACCGGGCACTACGTATCCGGCGACGTGCAAGAACGGATGGTCACAACGGCGATCAAGCGAATGCCTTCACCGGTGCCGCCGTGTGCAGTGGTAGAGCGCGAGTGCATTGATGGGCTGAGTTGCGAGGCAACTAGGCCAATTGCCTTTATGGCATCCCTAGATCCCGTGGATTTATGTCGCGTTCCACTGGCAGCTTGACCACGTAGCCAAACAGCCAAAGATAACACCGGTGGTAGCCGCGTACATCGCTCACTTTCAAGACCTCTGGGCCAGCGCTTTCGGCCTCGGAAATCCACACCACGAGCGGCAAATTCGATGAGGGCATGCCTGCGGTCTTAAACCTCTTGTCCAAGTCGATTGACGACCGTACATGGTCCACCACGTCCTTAAATCCCTGACGCCTCGTCGGCCCCCAGCAAGCCACGTAGCAGCAAACCAGTGTGACCAGAATCAGCAACGCCCTAACCGAAAACCTTGGTCGCCAACGTATCGTCTTGTCTCGTTCGCCGGACATGTGGGCATTGTAGCACGAGTGCTTAGTACGTTCTAAACCCACGGCCTACGGCCGTGCGACCCTGAAAGGCTCTGCCGTTCCGGCGTGATTGTTCGAACAATGTAGACCTACACCACGAGCAAACAACCGGCCTGTCCCAATACGATCTGCAACGACTCATCCAGCATGGAACGGTGAACCTCGGAATTCGTATTCAACTTACGCCCCGCTTTGCGGGGCAAGCCAAAGCCACGACCTATGGCCGTGGTCGATTACTCATTTGCAGACCTGTATTCTGACGAAAGAAAACCCCAGTAGCGGGAGTTACCAAAGTTTTCGAGGAGACCTTCAATTTATGGACTACCAAATCGACGATGAGTTTCGATCTATCTGTCAAGAAATTGTTGCGGAAGACAAGACCGAGGACGAGTGGGCGGAAATTGAGTCCTGCGACATGTTTCAAACTCAGAAATACTGCGGTGGTTTTGAAGCCGATGAAGAAGAGTTCTGTTTTAGCGCATATTTGACGGACCGGGAATACTGGTTCCAGCTCTCGCTCGAACAGGTGCAATGAATTGTTGATGGCAAAGATATTGTCCTTGATCTGCGACCAGCCGAATAATGCCATCGGCGAAGCAGTGGCGGCCGAAAGTCAGGCCTCAGACGGTTGCCAAGTATGACGACAACTTACTAACGCCATGTGAAAGAAGGTCAATCAGCTTGCCCCAACCGACAACTGTCACACCAAATGTTGACAAGCCGAGTGGACACCGATAGTCTGACGAAATGCTGCCAACTGTTTCTTGGCGCCTGCCTTCTGCCTTCTTCCACTGTTTTCACCGGATCTGAAGCGAGGCGTGTCCGTGTTGAACTTGCCCACAATCTCAATGCGTGCGTTGATCGTCTCTTGCCTGGTGTTTTCTTCCGCCACACTGACCAGAATCCCGATAGCCAAAGCGTACAAGCCGGAGAGCCCCGAAGTAAAGCAAATGTTGCATCGGGCCGTCGCGTTCCTCGTTGAACATCACAGGAATAAAGACGTTGGATATTACCCACGGCTGGGTGGGATGTGTCTTGTCGGAATGGCGATCTACAAATCCACGGACGGTGCCGATCACCCGCTGGTACAGGCGGCCGTCGCCAAGTGCAAAGCCGTATGCCGTGCAGGCGTGCCCTGGAACACGGAGAGCAACTACAGCGTTGGAATTGGTGTGGTTTTCCTGTGCGAACTTGATGCCCAGCTATATCGACCCGAGATCGAATGTCTGGTCGCCGCGCTGATCAAACGGCAACAGCCAGGGGGAGGATGGAGCTACTCGGGTCACAAGACTGGCGATACCTCGCAAACTCAATACGGAGCGCTGGGGATCTGGATGGCACACCAACAACGGATCGTTCTCCCAATCGAAAGCCAGGAGAGGTTGTGCAACTGGCTGATTCGCACGCAAACACCAAAGGGAAACTGGGGCTACCAGGGAAAGGATCCTGGCAATTACCAACGGGTCGCCCAAACTGAGGAGACGATGGCCTGCGCTGCTGCGGGCCTGGGAAGCGCCTACGTGTGTGCCGAGTTACTGGGTTTCGGCCAGGCACCCGACAATAAACAGCAGCGTGATGTTCCAGTGGCACTGAGAGAAGTTGGTAAAAGGATCAAAAGGCCGATCACCGACAAGGTGTCGGCACGCATGTTGATGCGTTGCCTAGATGACGGAGACAGGTTCTTTGCCACTCACCCGAACATGATGATCGACACGCAGTACCAACACTACTATATGTATGCGCTGGAACGCTGCATGAGCTTCCGCGAGAAAGTACGTGGCATCAGTGATGCTGAACTCACGTGGTACAACTCCGGCGTCGATCTCCTCCGGAAGACGCAGGCCGCCGACGGTAGCTGGAAAAGCTGCGAAGCTGGCCCAGTGATCGATACCAGTTTCGCCGTGCTGTTTCTACTGCGTAGTACGCAGACGACAATCAGTCGCATCAAGCATCGTGGAACCATAGTCCCCGGCAAGTATTTGCCCGTTGTGGAAACGCCTCCGATTGATGATCTCATCGAAGACCTTGAAGAGTTGGAGATCAACGAAATTGATTCGTCCATCCCCGCACAATTGAAATTGTCGAAAGATCCCCAGAAGCGTGCCAACGAACTAGTTCGGCTGCGACGTATGGTCAAGAGCGGAGCCTATCAGGCGCGATTGACTTCAATAAGAACCATCGGTCGCGATCGCAACATCGACAACGTCCCAGTACTGATCTATGCGTTGAGCGATCCGGACTATCGCGTCGTCAAAGCGGCGGAAAACGGATTGCGCTATATTAGCCGCCGCGTTGATGGGATCGGATTCGTGGTTGGTGACAAACGTCCCACGAAGCCACAGTACATGGCTGCACAGGATAAGTGGACAAACTGGCTCAACTCGATTCGGCCCAAGGGCGTTCGGATCGAATAGGAGTGCATTTGCGCCACACTCTCTGATGACCACTCTGTCGAAAGGGACGACCGAGTAGCCAAGTATGGCTGGAACTAGGCATGGAAGATGTGATTTGAAAGAAGTCGCATGGCCTACAATGTGACCGCGTGACCGGCGAAGGGAGACTGGGAATAAGGTGTAGCGATCGAGCAGACTCGCGAACCAGCAAACTTGTTGAACCGAAAACGTGGAGACCCTTCACAACAGTCCGTGGCGATTCAACCGGGTTTCTTGAACAAAGGACTTCGGCTCGTTCCTCGCGATGTCAAAGCCTTATTGGTTATCGGGCCTCTAGGTCTCAGCCGGTGGAAGCGTTGATTTTAACAAGGCAATCTGCCCCAAATGGTAGTGGCAATGCTCAATAGGACCGTGAATACATCGGTAGTAGTTGCCGTACTTTTCATCCACGAAGTCCTCCCAGAGTTGACCCTCTGGCATCTGCTCGATCGCAACGGCCAAGTTTTCGGCATCAGACCACGTCTTTTGCAGCAGTCCCTCCCAGTCTTGCCGAGACGCAATTGGTGGATGGTCAAAACTATATTTGTCTTTGGCGTCCAGTGGTCCTCCCTGAAATACCTTCAAAGTTGCGCTCACGAAATAGTTCATGTGGTAAACCTGAACTTTCGCAATTATTGACCATGAAAAAGCCAGGGGGTTCCCTGTAAACTTCGCGTTGCTCAATTCACCAAA
>JASLPZ010000156.1:0-15562 GCA_030744725.1 Pirellulaceae bacterium | reverse complement strand
AATTACAATAACAAAACCACATCGGGCGCTAGCCTTTTCAACCGCCCAAGCGCTAGCGTTTTCAAACGCCGTTCACAGCTGCGCGATGAACGTCAGAGCTTGTTCGATCTCTTCGGCATTCGGCGACCGGCAGAACGCCAGTTCCCAGGCCCGTTGAACCTGAGCTCTCCCATCAGCCCCGGCCTCTCTTGTGACGCGCTGTGCGAACACCATCGATTGTTCCATCACGAAGTCGCTGTTCATCAACAGCAATGACTGCGGAGCGACGGTCGACGACGGGCGGGATTCGCAGTTTGGCGACATACGTGGCGCGTCGAATGCGTCGAGCATCTCCAGCGGGCGGCTGCGGCGGACCTGCACGTAGACCGATCGCCGAAACTCTTCACCCTTCATATCGATCGTCGCGCCTGGTCGTCCTGCGTTTTCGTTTTCGATGCCGATCACCGCCTGTCCCACTCGGTCCAGCATGACGGGAATGGGCGGGCCGAACCGTTTGGGATTCAGTTTTCCGCTGATAGCCAGCACGCTGTCGCGCAGGGTCTCGGCTTCCAGCCGTTGCAACGACATTCCGCTCAACAGTCGATTGTCCGGGTCAACATCGTCCATCGGGATCGCGCGCAACGCCTGGCGATAGGCAGTGGATGTCATGATCAGCTTGTGGAAGTGCTTCAGGCTCCATCCGTTGGCCATAAAGTCCGACGCCAGCCAGTCGAGCAACTCGGCATGTGATGGTCGTTCTCCCAGTAAACCGAAATCACCTGGAGTGCCCACGATGCCTTTGCCGAAGTGGTGCATCCAGAAGCGGTTGACCAATACGCGCGCGACGAGCGGTTGTTTGTTGCTGGTCAGGTAGTTGGCGTACGCCAGTCGCCGACCGGTAGTCTTCAGTTTGTCATTGTTGATCGGGATCTCTACCGCTTGACCGATCGCCGGAACGGTCAACGCGGCCGGTTCAAGTGTCTGCACCGGGTTGCGGTGATCACCGCGCGAGAAGAAGAACGTCTCGGGAACCTCGCCAGGAATCTCGGACATCGCCCGGACGAAATCCTCCTTCGGCTTCTTCGCTCGAATCGCTTTCGCACGGTTGCTGATCGCTTCCAGTTGCGGAGCGCGTTCTTTAGTGCTGTCGATTTCCGCTTTCAACTGTTTCAGTTCTTCCGCACCGTTCTGGTCAAATTCGTTCAGGTTTTCGAGAGTAACTTCGACGGCTGAGTGATCCGCCAGCAGCTTCTTCTGCGGCTCGGTACGTTTGGCGGAGGGAGTTGCTATGACGGCGAGAAGCTGCTTCGTGACGTCAGCGGGCAGCGCGGCGAGTGCTTTGGTTTGAGCGGCTTCCAACTTTTTCTTGCGCTGGGCGTCGTACGTCTTCTTCAGCTCAGCCAGCTTCACGCGGATTTCACGGTCGTAAAGGTACAGCGAACCTCGTGAGATCTTGAGAATCTTCGGATACTTTTTCAGATGAGCATTCTGCTCGTCCGTTCGCTTTGCTGCAGTTGTCTGATACGCTTCGCGCAACGCATCTCGCAGTTCCGCCGGCACATGCTGGACGAGTTGATCTTCGAGCGTTTCGGCGATCAGAACGTCGGAGCGTTGCTGGTACTGCGTATCGACTTTCTTCGCTTCGGCTTCAACTTCCGCGGCGGCATTGCGGTCGTCGTCCGTGTACAGCGATACGAGGCGCGCCTGCGGGTTCCGCCAGTTCTTCCAGTCATATGCCGGCTCGAAGATCGCTCGTACCTGGTAGTACTCGGTCTGTGGAATCGGGTCATAGCGGTGGTTGTGGCACTGAGCACAGTTGAGCGTCAGCCCCAGCAACGAACTGCCGACCACCTGAATCGCGTCGGCCATCACCTGGTTGCGGGCGATTGGCTGTTCCACGCTACTCGACCCGGTTCCGTCCGGCACCATTCGCAGAAACCCCGTCGCGATCAGCTTGGCTGTCTCGTCAGGTGCCAGATTCTCTTTCGGAAAGCCTATCATCTCGTCACCGGCAATCTGTTCGCGGATGAACTGGTCGAACGGCAAATCATCGTTGAACGCGCGAATCACATAGTCGCGATAGTGGTAAGCGTTCCCCCGTACCGAATCGTCGATTGTGTAGCCTTCAGAATCAGCGTAGCCGACCACGTCCAGCCAGTGCCGTCCCCAGCGTTCGCCGTATTCGGGGGAATCCAGCAAACGATCGATCAGTTTCTCCAGCGCTTTTGGTTCCTTGTCGTCGACGAAACGTTGGACGTCTTCCGGCGAAGGCGGCAGGCCGATCAAGTCAAACGTGGCTCGACGGATGAACGTCCGGCGATCGGCGTCCGGCGAGAAACTTAGGCTTTCCTGTTCGAGTCGCCGCAGCAGAAACGCATCCACGGGAGTTCGCACACGGTCGTGATGTTCGACCTCGGGCACTTTGGGATTGCGAATCGGCACGAACGACCAGAAGTTACGATCTTCTTCGGGGACGTACACGCCGTCGCGAATCGATTCGGGTTCGGGACGAAGTGTCTTCGCGCCGGATTCGATCCACTTGCGAATCGTCGCGATTTCATCGGGCGTGAGCTTCGTGTCGCCCGGCGGCATCTCTTCAGTCGATGTGAGTTCGAACAGCGGACTCTCCTCCGGCTTGCCTTCAACGAACGCCGGACCACTGTCGCCACCCTTGAGAATGAACCTCCGTAAGCGCAGGTCGATTCCGCCTTCGATCTCTTCTCCCTCGCCATGACATTCCAGGCAATGGGCCTTGAGAATCGGGCGGACCTGTTTCTCGAACGAGACTTCAACAGCAGCTGCATCGTCAGCCGACTCCGCAAAAGCCGCTGGGGAACAACCAAACAAGAGGGCCACAATAAGTGCGTGGTGGGATCGCATGACGAGATCCTATCGGCATGATTTGTGGAGGACGATTCGGCAGAACAGGCGCGCCCGCCGGAGAGAATTTACCACGAGCATCGTACCATAACAGGAACATAAGTGCCAGCGATTAGACCTGCCTTGGAGCTGGTTGCGCTACGACGCAATTTGTTGGGACGGCCCGATCAACGACTGTCGCATAGTCGTTGTTCGCTCCGCGAACATTACGCCTGTTTGTAGAAAGGCTGTGAGTTTTTTGTAGGTTGAAACTCGATAAATCCACTGCCCCGGTCGCCGTATCAGCGTAGGCTACGTCCAGTCTTGATTTTGGGGGTGAAGAAGTATGGTCGCCTGACGAGATGGTCGTTGATCTCCGTGATCAAAACGTTTGGTTCGCGGAGCGAACCACGACAATCAGGCACTTTCCCTATTGGGCTGCGGCCCTGCCGCGTTAGGACGATTTGTGATTGAGCGCAATTGGAATCAACCGGTTCTTTTTTGAGATACGGCCAATCCTTATACTGACGCTGCCGCGCGAACATTCTCCTCACTACCAGTACGGCACATTGATGATACACCACTCCGAGTCACTTGTTGTGATGCGGTCTCCCGACCGCAACACCACTCCGACCGAAGGTCTCCAAGAGCGCGTAGAATGCCTGTCGACGTTCGCTACAAGAAAGGGAGACCTTCGGTCGAAACGGTGAGCAGGTCAGGAGACCAGCCCGCAACCGGAGGAGCAACTGAATGCCCGTCGAAACGCACGAACTCTGTTGTGACGTCCTGGTCGCCGGCGGCGGCCCGGCAGGAGTCCCGTGCGCCATCGCGGCGGCGCGATGTGGCGCAACGGTTATTCTCTGTCAGGACCGCCCGGTACTCGGAGGCAATGCATCCAGCGAGGTTCGGATGCACATCGTGGGAGCGAGCGGCACCGGGAGTTTTGATCGCGGCGAATCGATGCTGACGGAGGCGCGTGAAGGTGGCATCATCGAAGAGATCCGTCTGGAGGCGGCAGTTCGGAATCCGCAGCGGTCGGCGTCGATGTTCGACCTGATTCTCTACGAGAAATGCCGGTCCGAGCCAAACTTGAAGCTGCTGTTGAACACGACCGTGACGGGTGTCGAACATTTTCCAGGGAACGACAGGAAGGTCGATCTGGCCCTTGCTCAACGGCAAAGCACCGAGGATCAATTTCGAATTCGAGCCCGCGTGTTTGTCGACTGCACCGGCGACGGTCGTTTGGGCGTGGAGGCGGGCGCGGCGTTCATGCGGGGGCGCGAAAGCCGTGAGCAGTTTGGTGAATCGCTGGCGGGCGACACGCCTGATGCTTCTCTGCTCGGTTCGACCATCTTGCTAACCGCTCGCAAGCATAACCAGCCGCTGCCGTTCGTCGCGCCACACTGGGTCAGGACCTTCGCCAAGGACGATTTGCGGCTACGCCTGTACGCGGTACCTGGCGAAGAGGACCCGACGCACGAGTACGGCTATTGGTGGGCGGAATGGGGCGGCACGTTGGATACGATCAAGGAAAACGAGACGATTCGAGACGAGCTGCTCGCGATTACGCTCGGCATTTGGAACCATATCAAGAACGGTCCGCCAGGTACTCCGGAGCATGAGGATCCGTTTGAGGCCGCCTGCTGGGCCCTGGATTGGATTGGATCTCTGCCGGGCAAGCGCGAGAGTCGTCGCTTCATCGGCCAGCACATTCTGACCCAACAAGATGTGCAGCACTCGCGCGCCTTTGCCGATGCCATCGCCTACGGTGGCTGGCCGCTCGACCTGCACCCTCCCGCAGGAGTCGACGCAACGGATGAACAACCGTGTCAACAGCACGACGTTCCCTGGTTATACGATATTCCTTTGCGGTGTTGCGTTTCGCGCGACATAGAGAATCTGATGTTCGCAGGCCGCAACATTTCGGCATCGCATGTGGCGTTCTCGTCGACACGCGTCATGGCTACGTGCGCGGCGGTTGGGCAAGGTGTCGGAACAGCCGCTGCCATGGCCGTCCACGAGGCGGTCAGTCCGATTGAACTGGCTTCGCGTGGTGACATGCTCGACGCGATCCAGAAGCGGCTGTTACGTGACGACGTTTACTTGGTCGGACAAATCCATGACGATCCGCAGGATCTGGCCAAGACCGCGCACATTACGGCATCGAGTGCGCAACCGGGCGGCGAAGCCGTTCAGGTGGTGACTGGGCAAACGCGTAGCGTCCATGGAGACCGAGGCGCGCCGCCGGACCGCAGTCGCGCGGGTTTGCACCGTTGGGCGTCCGATCCAATGGCCGGGCTGCCGGCGTGGCTGCAGTTGGACTGGGAGCTTCCGGTTCGCCTTACCGAGCTGCAGCTGATCTTTGATTCGGGGCTGCATCGACATCTGACGCTTAGCCATCACGATGGTTACACGGCGCGAATGATGTGGGGCCAGCCGCAAGGGGAGACCGTGAGCGATTACGCGATAGAGGGGCTTGATGGTGAACGATGGGTCTTGCTGGCGACGGTTGCGAGCAACTACCAACGCCGCCGTTGCCATGCCATCGAGTCCGACCATTTGTTCACGTCAGTCCGCGTCACGGTGATCCGGATCAATGGCCTGGACCATGCGCGGATTTGTGGCATCAATGTGCGCGGGACTGTGACGCAAAAGGACTAGCAGCCTGGGGCCGTGGTGGCCGGAAAGGGGTCGGGAGTCTTTTTCGGCCATCGGTGTATACCGATCGTAAGACGTTGCCCGAAAAAGACTCCCGACCCCGTCGCCATTCCCCTTGTTAGCGGCCTACGCGAAAACCAACATGCTGCTAGCCACGAAAATCACACGAAGGCACGAGGAAACGAATTCCAGGTTCCGCGGGTCCTCTCACTTTCTTGGCCTACTGATCGTAACTAATTGCCCAAATCACTCTCGGCATCGACGATCACGTTGTTGTCAAAGACGACACCTTCGCTTTTTTCACCGCGTAATTCGACCGCCTTTGGCCTCAGGCCGGAAAACAGATTGCCCGTCACCGTGATGTGCTTGGTGGAATCCAGGACCAGGCCGCCCGCGTCGCGGTCGTTTTCTCGCCGTTTGACGGTTCCGTCACCTAGATAGCTGTTGGAAAAATTGTTACCCGTTACGGTGATGCGGCCGCTGTCTGGTCCGATCCGTAGCGCATCCTTCTTCATGATAGTAAACGTGTTGGCGCTGACGGAGCAACCGTGCGCATCTTTCAAATCGACACCAGCCCCGTTGTGCGCAATCACATTCGCACTAATTGTTGTGCCGTAGCAGTCACGGTCGAGCGTGATGGCCGTTGAGGCACACTCTTCGATCATGTTGCCGGAGAGCACCGATCCATACGTATTTTCAATCAGCACACCCAGATTCAAGTGGTCGTCCAAGTTGTTTCCGGTCATGCACAGGTTGAAACTGTCAATACAATGCAGGGCGTCGTTGTTTTCTTCGAACTGGTTGGCCGAGACCACGATGTCATGGCCGCCCAGAATGTTCAGGCCAACCTTCTTGTTGTACGTGATCAAGCAATTGCTGATCCGCGGGTCTTCGTAACAAGTCTCCAGTCGAATGCCGTCACCGCCGTGGTACGAGACCGAAATGCCCTGCAAGAAAACCTCTTCAATCAGCGTTGCGACGATTCCGTGCCCGCTCTTTTCATTCCCGGTGATACGGAAATTGGCCAGATTGACACGCCACAGCCGATCTTCCTTCTTGACCTTGTTGCCCTTGGCGTGGGCAACAATCAATGCTGGCTGACCCTCCTGGTTAGTGTTGATGATGTTGGTCGCTGAACCGACGCCTTCTAGTCGCGTGTCGCCGCGACGCAACATTAGCGGTTCGGAGATCTCAAAGTCTCCGGCTGGCAGTCGAACCACGCCACCCGCTTCAGGAACGGCATCGAGCGCCGCCTGAATCGTCGCGTAGTTGCTGGCGTCGATCGCCGGTCTTGCTCCGGGTAAGGCCGGCTTGGCGTCTGATTGGCTCAGCGCCGAATCGGAAGACGTGAGAGATAGAGCGGTAACAATCATGATGACGATCAGATGACCAAAGCGGCGCATGAGTCGGTTCCTTTTATATTCTGGGTTAGTCGTTGGCCAGTTCGACGAGCTGCGGTAAATCGAAGTGTTCTAACAGGCCGAAGCAATAGGCTTCCGGGGTGGCCGCGTAACCAGCGCCCGGTTGGAGGAAATCTTTTAGCGAAGCTGGTTCGGCGTTTGTCTGTACTTTGCCGATGGTGACGCCCCCGTCCAGCGCCGCGGCACACCGCGCGATCAAACTACTACGGGGTCCATGGGCTTCGATAATCACGGATTCCGCAACAAAGACCCGCGCAAAGAACTTGGCCACCGCCGCAATCTGTGCTGATTGAATGCCCAGTGGTCGCTGCCCGACGGTCGCCAGTAGCATGGCGTTCTGATAGAGCTGTCGGGCTGGCTTCGTCTGGCCGATCAGAATCGGATCGATGGCCAGGACGCGCGCGCCGGATGCCGCCAGCGCTTCGATCCGCGCTGTTTGTGAAGCAAAGCCACCGTCTGCCAACACAATCACTTGCCGATCGACGGTCTGCCCCTCGACAACCATCGCCGGCAGTATCCACTCGTCGCCGACCCGCAGACGGAGATCACGTACCTTGAAACGGGCAAACGGCTTTGGACCCGTAAACAGATCTGCCGTCACGTCGTGTGGACGAAATCGCAAGACCTTGCGCAGTTGCTCGCGTCGCTCGTCCTTGGATCCGGTCAACGGCACTGGAAGCGTCCGCGCGGCAGCGGCCGCCAGCGAATGAAAATCGGCATTGTTCTCCGGCAATGGGACGCTGAGTTCTTCGTCCGTGCGAACTTCGTCGGCTGAAACGATCTCTTGATTGGACTGGTCGCCCGAGGGAAGAAAATGCTTGTTTAGGAATCCGTACAGGTGCTCGCGGTTGTCTTTTTCATAGTTGTGCGTTCCGGGATCGTCATTTTCATAATAGCCCAAGCGATCGGGGACGCCGGCTTGTTTATAGAACGGCACGACCGGTTCGTAGGTGTTCGACTTGACGGTCGATGCCACGAAACAACAGTTGTCTCGCGTATTGTAGATCAGCAGTAGTGGGCGCGGGACCATCAAGCAATTCAGATGCACGTAATCCGCAATCGACGCGAGGTCGCTCGGGTTTTGTTCGAGGTCACCGATGCTGTTGGCGTTAGCCACTCGTTGAGCCAGCGCGCTGTGTCCTGCGACGGGCACGGCGAGTTTCACGCGAGTGTCCAGGGAACTGAGGATGATCGTCTGCCAACCGCCGCCCGAAAGGCCCGTCACTGCTGTCCGTGTGGGATCTGCGTGCGGGTGGTCAAGCAGGAGATCGATCCCGCGTGACATTGCCAGGAAGAAGACACCGACGCCGGCTCTCCCGCACAGATCAAGTTTGGCCAAATGATTATGCGAGAGCCCTGGCGTGCGCAGCTGCCCCATGCCGATCCACTCGAGGTTCAAAGCCAGTATGCCGCGTTTGGCAAGATTGATGCATCGCAGTTGTTTGTAGGCCGTCGATTTTCCGGTTGCCTCGTGGCCGTTCACGTTGAGCACTGCAGGTACCTTACCGTCGAACTTTGCGGGTTCATACAGCAACGCTGGAATCCACAAGCCGGGCAATGCTTCAAACCGGAGCTTTCGAATGCGGTAGCCATGGTCGGTCTCGATGACGTCGTCCCAAACCACTCGCGGCTTTCCCTCGCGCCACGCCGTCGGCACGCCACGAAATATTACTTCTTCGCGCACACGCTCACGGATTCGAGCGGACTCCTTTTGCCAGGCTTCGGTGGATTCGGCAGTCTTCAGCTTGGTGATGCGCGAGAGGACAAATTGGTTGAGTTGTTCTGTTGCTTCTTTCTGCGGAATCAGGGCTCGACCCAGCGCATCCTCAAGCGAGTCCTGGGCGACCAAGGGAGGCGCAAGTGCGATGCACCAGATGACCGAGAGCACTCGACTGGTAAATCGGCCTCCGCGTTGCGTTGTCCTTCGTTGTTTCAGTGTCTTCATCGATTCACCTCATTCAGGGAGGGCGCCATCAATACTGCACGAAGTTTGTGATGACTGCCATCGTACCTTGTCCAGTACATCGATCGCTACCTGCGGGACAACTCGATTACCCCGCGGTATCGCAATTGGCCAGATCGACTAGAATTGTGATAACGGCCCCACTTCTTGGGTCGTTTGCACGCTACTACTCGCCACGTTTTCAGGAATTCACATGGAACTGTATCTGATTCGTCACGCTCAGTCGCAGAACAACGCCTTGCCGGAAGAGCAACGAGTTGAGGATCCGGGGTTGACTGAGTTGGGAAATCAGCAGGCGGATTGTTTGGGAAAATGGATTCCGGCGCTTCGGTTGACCAAGGTCATCACGAGCCCTTTCCTGCGGGCGCTAGAAACCGCGCGGCGGATCCAGGAGGCGACCAACTTAACACCAGAAGTGCGAACTGCAATTCATGAAATGGGCGGTTGTTGCAGTGGGTATCCAGAGGTGGGGATGGTCGGTCGACCAGGGCTGAATCGGGCGGAAATTGAAGTGCTGTTTCCAGCATTTCAGATCGCTGCCGAGATCAATGGCGGCGGGTGGTGGCGGTGCCAACCGTATGAAACACGGGCACTTGCCAAACGCCGTGCCGCGGACGTCTTGCAACAAACTCGTGAGGAATTCGCTCACACTTCGCAACGCGTTGCCTACGTCACCCACGCCGACTTCAAGCAGCTTTTCCTGGAGCACTTTCACACCGAACCGCTTGACGTGGCCTGCAACACTTCGGTAACGAAGGTGCTGATCACGGCGGAGGAGTGTCGCTTGGCGGATCACAATGGCGTACAGCACCTGCCGGAACATTTGATTGCGCGCTGATGCGTCTATTTGGTATAATGTTGGCATGAGCACCAAGAAACGAACCAAATCTTCAGGCACTGCTGCGTCGCCACCAAGGAAGCTGAAGAACACCAAGAAGAAGACATCCAAGAAGAAAACACTGAAGCGTCGCTCGAACTCAAACGGTCGACCGCGCCGAGCGTCGAGTGGTGACACAGCTCCTTCCAAGACCCCCGGCGGGATTCAGAAGCACGTGGTCTCGGAGTCCGTCCAGGCAGCTCAGGAAGCAAAGGTCAACGCCGTTAGAGACATTGTCAGTAGTGTACCACCGCACGATGTTGACACACTCTCCAAGGTCATGACGGCGATCATGGACGGGACTTCGTCCGACGACGCTGCCGTGTTGCGAAATGCTCTGCTACGCCAACCTCACCGGAAGAATGGCGGCCGAGGCGTCAAGCCGGATGATACGCTCTCTCCAAAATGGAGGAAAGGCGGTTACCCGTACAAGAACTTGTTGTCTCGAAAGAGTTACGAGAAGGAGAAATACAAGCTGCAGGTCGAGTTGCTCAAGTTGCAATCTTGGGTCAAGACGACGGGCCAGCAACTTATCATCTTGTTCGAGGGACGCGATGCAGCTGGCAAGGGGGGGACGATCAAACGCTTCATGGAGCATCTGAATCCTCGTGGTGCCAGAGTTGTTGCTTTGGAGAAGCCAACGGACGGCGAACGCGGCCAGTGGTACTTTCAACGCTATGTCGAGCATCTTCCGACGGCTGGCGAGATCGTTCTCTTTGACCGCTCTTGGTACAATCGCGCCGGTGTCGAGAAAGTGATGGGATTCTGCGAGCAAGACGAGTACAACGAATTCATGCGCCAGGCTCCTGAGTTCGAGCGGAATCTTGTGCGTAGCGGTATAAACGTGATCAAGTTCTGGTTCTCCGTCAGCCGTGCAGAACAACGGCGTCGTTTCAAGGAACGGGAAGCGCATCCATTAAAGCAGTGGAAGCTGTCGCCCGTCGACATGGCTTCGCTCGACAAGTGGGAAGACTACACGAAAGCAAAAGAAGCGATGTTCTTCTACACAGATACGGCTGATTCGCCCTGGACTGTTGTTAAGTCCGACTGCAAGAAGCGAGCACGCCTCAACTCGATGCGATACGTCCTCCACAAGCTTCCGTACGCCAACAAGAATATGGACAAGATCGGCCCGATCGATCCGCTTCTAGTCGGACGAGCCCACGTCGTGTACGAGCGCGGCGAGCAGACTGTGCCGCTGTTGTAGTTCGCTGACTTCGTGTTCAGCGCACTTTCCATGCCCACATTGTCCGTTGCGTGGGCGCAACCAGACATTTCACGAGGCCATCCAATGCGACGCCATTTTGCCCTTCGTTACATGGTTCTTTCGTGCTTTCTTGCCTGCGGCGCAGGCGCGGCGTTGGCGAGCGAGCGACCGAATTTCCTCCTGTTTACCGCCGACGATCTACACGCGGAATCGCTGGGCGTTTACGGTGGACGTCCCGTGGATCTCACGCCCAATCTCGATGCCTTCGCGACCGAGGCGATGCGGTTTACTCGGGCTCACGTGAATGCAGCGATCTGCGCGCCTTGTCGAGCCATCATCGCGACTGGTCGCTACAGTCATCGCTCAGGCGCGATGGGGTTCATGAAAGCTAGAGAGGACGTACCGGACATCGTGACGACCCTGCAGAACGGCGGGTATCTGGCAGGAATTCTCGGCAAAGTCGGCCACTCGACACCGAAGAACTCGATGAAGTGGGACTATCAGTTCGACCAAAAGGAGTTGGGAAACGGTCGCAACCCGGAGATCTACTATCAGCGAAGCAAGGCATTTCTGGAGCAGAGCAAGAAAGCTGGAAAGCCCTTCTATTTCATGGTGAACTCACACGATCCGCATCGTCCGTACTGTAATCCAGACAAGCTGACTCGCGGTGCGGCCATGCCCTCGCGCACCTATCAACCTTCCGAAGTCGAGGTGCCTGGGTTTCTACCCGATCTGCCTGGCGTGCGCGCCGAACTGGCTCACTATCTGAATTCAACACGACGCCTGGATGATACGTTTGGAAAAGTCATGCAGGCGCTTCAAGAATCCGGCTTCGCCGACAATACGTTGGTCGTCTTCATTTCGGACAATGGCATCGCGGTGCCTTTCGCAAAATGCAACGCCTGGTTTCACAGTTCTCGGACGCCGATGTTGGTTCGCTGGCCGGGAACGGTTCGGGCCGGAACGACAAACGATCGTGACTTCGTCTCCACAGTCGACTTTTTCCCGACCTTCCTCGAAGTTACCGCAGTGAAGGGACCTGACGGGTTGGACGGCCGTTCGTTTGTTTCATTGATCGAAGGAAAGCCACAGGATGGTCGTGAGCACGTTTTCACGCAGATCGATTCCAAAGCCGGTGGTGATTCAGTCCCAATGCGTTGCGTTCAGAACGGACACTACGGGTATATCTACAATCCCTTCAGCGATGGGAAACACTGGTACCGGAACAACAACGAAGGCAAGACCATGGCGGCAATGCAGGTGGCTGCCAAGACCGATGTCGAGATTGCAGCTCGTATCAAACTGTTTCGGTATCGTGTGCCGGAAGAACTTTACGACCTCCAGCACGATCCCGACTGCCTTCACAATCTCATCGACAGACCGAACCACCAGGGGACTATCGATGCACTGCAAGACCAACTGGTTACCCACATGAAGCGGACGAGCGACCCGATGCTAAAGGCGTTCTTGAACCGGACCGACCGAGCGGCTGTCGACAAAGTCCTCCTCGAAACTTACGGACCACTGAAGGATTCCAAGAAGAGGAAGAATGCAAGGAAGGGAAAGAAGAAGGCTGCGTCCAAGTGAACAACGCGGAAGAACCGCCGAGCACAGCGAACTCCCTTGGCCAGGGACTACGCTACAACTTCTCCGTCTCGCACGACCAGTCTTGCTTCCCAGCAACCCCCGGAACGTGTCTCTTCCTGGGTATCGATAAGAGGTGCCGCTGAATCATTCATTTCGAGCACCGTTAGATCAGCGCAACTGCCCGGTGCGAGGGTGCCGACTTCATCGGCGAGCTGGAGGATGTGGGCAGGTCGAGTGCCAACACAGGCAAAGACGTCGTGTTCGAGCATCCCCGCGGCCAGAAACTTACTCATTGTTCGGGGCAAGTCGTGCGGCGGCTGCGAGCCGACATGTTTTTCATATTGGTCGGTTGAGATTGTGTCAGGAAAGAAGTCGTCGGCAATGGCCGCTTCAGCCACGCGAAATGAAAAGCTGTTCATCCCGTGACAGGCGTCAAACAGCACACCGCGCTCGCGCGCCTCGCGAACCTCCGGCCGTACCCGACCGTTGTCGCCAATAATGCTCCACTCGCCGTCGCGAAAAATGTACGTCACGACGTCGTCGGGGCGGAGCAACGCGAGCTGTGCGGCAATTGACCAGTCAGTCGGATTACGCATCCCGTACAACAGCGGCTTACCCGTTCGCTGGGCCACGTCCAACGCGTTGCGAAAGACATCCTGAGGGTCAAGCGAACACGAGGCACGGCTGACGTTGACAGCGATGCCCCAGATCAGGTCTCCGCCTGCGATGATGGACTGCCTGCAAGCATCCAAGTCAATCCAGTCGCTGTCGCGAAAGCAGGGTCCGCCTTGCGGCTCTCCCTTTTTCGACAGATTGATCGCCAGCCGGACTCGAGTGTCGCTTCTTTCGATTGTTTCGCTTCGAAATGCCTCCCAGCCTTCTGCTCCGGAATCTCCCTGTGAAAGCACGGTTGTCACTCCTCGCGGCAGGAACTCCAGATCAGGGTCGACGCCGTACTTGGATCCACTCTTGGCGGGATGGGCGTGCATATCGATCAGCCCGGGTAGCAACAACGCCTCGGGGAAATCCAGTGACTGCCTCGCTGTCCCATCAACATGTGTGCCGACCGCCACGATTCGATCGCCACGAATTGCGACCGCGCCGGGCCCGTCCAAGCCGGTCCGGGTACAGACGACCCGTCCGGCGCGGATCAGAAGATCGTAATCAAACTCAGGCATGTAGGTCGCATCTTTCAAATTCAGGGATAAGATGTTTTATGATAATACAGATGGTACAGATTTCTGGGTGTACCACTGCCCTGGTATTGGAAACGTCTTGAAGGGGATTTGGTAGTCGAGACTGTGAGAATTCGGGAGTGAATGGTGATTCAGTCAAACCGCAGAGCACCGAGTATAGCATTTTGGATTGCTGCAACCGTTTTGCTGCCTTGCCACGCCGCTGGAGGGCAACAGGCTGTCGAAGGAACGTCGGCAGAATTGAGTCCGTTGGCTGAGAAACTGTTGGGCGCGTCGACGCAACAGTTGGTGAAGCTCAAGGCTGGTCAGCAGGCAGGGTTGATCGAGATCGCTCCTGTTCATCTGCCCGTCGATCCGCCGGGTGATTGCAATCATTACGGGTGGCCAATTGCAACAATGACCGGCGATACGATCATCGTGATGCATCGCAGGATTCCCGGTCACAATCCACGCGGGGCCGGTGGACCGCATGAGAAGATGTCGTACGGAATCGTGCTCCGCAGTGACGATGGGGGAAAGACGTGGTCAGAACCGTACGACTTGCGAGATTGCATGTTACCGGCAGATCGGTTGCGAGGCGGTATCGTACCGCTCTCTCATCGCTTCAAGTTCGACAAAGAGAACAAATCAAGCGATGGTTACAAGATTCATTTGCACGCGATCGGGACGAGTCGTGACGGTATGGTTCTGGCGATCAACAATCACGGCGTCTTTCGTTCTCGCGATCAGGGCCGCTCGTGGAAGCATTCTTCCCAGGCGTTGCGTGACGACACATTTCCTCACCCGATTGTCAACCTCGGCCCGAGGGTTATCGACCACCCCGAACATGGCTGGCTGGTATTCGGCAACTGGTTCGGATCGGCCGCCGGACCGAAAAAGAGTGACCAACTTGTGGTGCTGCAATCCCGCGATGGTGGCGCGCATTGGGGTGTCGAGTCTCAGAACGCCGGATTTCAACAGTATGAGCCGGCTGCACTCGTGCACGATAACAAGGTTCTCTTTGTCACACGCGACCAGACCACCGGTCGCGACCATCAACAGATGACATGGTCGCGAGGGGAGAAGCCAGTTGCCATCGTGACGAATATGAAGAATTCTCGCTATGTTGATACGGTCGATTTATCCTTCAACCCGGTGACGAAGCGCTTTGAAGTGGTGCGCTCTGAGCGTCACCGTATGCAATTGTGGATTTGGAGTGCTGCACCGGAAGATTGGCCAACTGGCAAGTGGCGACGCGAATGCCGGTTGCTGACACGACAAGGTGCGTTCTATCGAGACGCAGACGGTTTTCATCCGGCTGGCGCCGTCATCGACACGAAACGCGGCGTGCAGCACATCTTTGTCTATGCTGGTCATCCCAACGGTCCGGCGGGAGTGTTCCGAATCACGAGGACACTCGACACGCCCAAGCTGGCGACGTTTCTGAAGCGGACATCTGACACGCGAACCAACAGCGGCTCCTGATGCGCGCATTCTGAGACTCAGAGAGGGAGACCTTCGGTCGCGGCGTGTGGTTGGGTCGGGAGACCTCGTTGGTTTACACGAGTTTTTGCCCTGAAGGGGCCGAAACAGATCAGCCCAGGCGGGCACCGACCGTAGGTTGGTCGGCGCAGCGCCGGTCACGTTTTTTCTGATTGAACAGAGTGTGTAGAACAACCTTCAAACACGCGCATTGCCACGATGATGCCATGCGCGCGATTGCGGCGAACCGCGAGCGATTGCGGAAAACCACATCGGGTGATAGCGATCACATAAAACCAGCCAGTATCGATCATTGAAGGCCGACCACTTTTCCTTCGGGTCTACTTCTTCATT